>NZ_BAAJXA010000035.1:0-103912 GCF_057537855.1 Streptomyces diversicolor | reverse complement strand
TGAAGGGGCGCGGGGAACTGCGCGATCAGCCACAACGATGCCGCAGACGACCGACGGCATATCGCGGCACCTCCAGCGGAGCGCTCAGCGGGCCTCCGCCATCCGCTGCTCGGCGATCCGGTCGGCCGCGGCGGCCGGCGGAATCCCGTCTTCCTTCGCACGTGCGAATATGGCCAGCGTGGTGTCGAAGATCTTCGCCGCCTTCGCCCTGCACCGGTCGAAGTCGAACCCGTGCAGTTCGTCGGCGACCTGGATGACCCCGCCGGCGTTCACCACGTAGTCCGGCGCGTAGAGGATGCCGCGGTCGGCGAGATCCTTCTCCACACCCGGGTGGGCGAGCTGGTTGTTGGCGGCGCCGCACACCACCTTGGCGGTGAGCACCGGCACGCTGGCGTCGTCGAGGGCGCCGCCGAGCGCGCACGGGGCATAGACGTCCAGCCCCTCGACCCGGACCAGCGCGTCGGTGTCGGCGACCGCCGTCACGCCCTCGGGGTGCTGGTCGAGGATGCGGCGCACGGCGTCCTCGCGCACGTCCGTGATCACGACCTCGGCGCCCTCGTCGCGCAGGTGCCGCACCAGATGGTGGCCGACCTTGCCGACGCCGGCGATGCCGACCCGGCGCCCGCGCAGCGAGGGGTCGCCCCACTGGTGCTGGGCGCAGGCACGCATGCCCTGGTAGACGCCGAAGGCGGTGAGCACCGAGGAGTCGCCCGCGCCGCCGTTCTCGGGGGAGCGCCCGGTCGTCCAGCGGCACTCGCGCGCCACCACGTCCATGTCGGCGACGTAGGTGCCGACGTCGCACGCGGTGACATACCGCCCGCCGAGCGAGGCCACGAACCGTCCGTAGGCGAGCAGCAGCCGCTCGGACTTGTCCCGCTCCGGGTCGCCGATGATCACGGCCTTCCCGCCGCCGTGGTCGAGGCCGGCCATGGCGTTCTTGTACGACATCCCGCGCGCGAGGTTGAGGGCGTCGGCGACGGCCTCCTCCTCGTTCGCGTACGGATAGAAGCGGGTGCCGCCGAGCGCGGGGCCCAGGGCGGTGGAGTGGATGGCGATGACGGCCTTGAGGCCGCTGGCGCGGTCCTGACAGAGCACGACTTGCTCATGTCCCCCCTGGTCCGAGTGGAACAGGGTGCGCAGGACGCCGTTGGTCACGTCGGTCACTGTGGTGACTCCCGGGTAGGTAGCGGCGAGTGGAGACGGGTCTCCCGTGAAGGTGGCGGGATGCCGTGGCATGAGCGTAGAGCCTGGGCCGCCCGCCGACCGCACAGTGTTCAGGATCACCTTGGCGCGTCGTCCGTCCGTCCGTGGCCGTGGCAGGATTTCCAGGGGTTTCCCTATGTCCGAGCGCCGCTCGGGCAGGTCCGAGTGCGGGTTCCGCACGGGTTTCGAGCCAGGTCCGATGGGGAGGGAGCAGGCGTGCCCAAGGTGTCCTCGGTGATCGTCCCCTACGCGACGTATCTGCGTGTGTACGAACCGCTGGCCGCTTTCCCGGAGTCGGAGCGCGGCCACTGGGCGCGCTACGCCCGCCGCCCCGACCGCCCCTCCTACCAGGACGAGCTGCGCCGCTCCCTGGCGGATCTGCTGCCCACCCCGCCGATGCCGGTGCCGGTGCACGAGAGCGGCGATGCCTTCGTGCTGGACGTCGACGGGGTGGTCTGCGTCTGCCCCTGGCGCACCCGGCTGCGCGGCTGGCAGGCCCTGGGCGAGCTGGCCGAGGAACTGCCACCGCCGGTCCTGGACGCGGTGCTGCCCCCGGTCGTGCGCCGCCAGGCCGCTCAGGACTACGAGCGCTGGCTCGCCCGCAACCCCGACGCCCGCCCCTGGATCCGCACGGCCACCTGGCAGGTGCCGTTGAGCTGGTTCGTGCTGGTCTCCGACGCGGAGCGGGAGTACGCCGAGGGCGCCGAGGAGGAGGCGCCGCTGCTGCGCTACCGCACGCCGATGGTGCAGGCCCGGCGCCGGGTGGCGCGGGCGCTGCGCACCCTCAAGGACGCGGTCGAGGAGGGGCCCCTGATCGACGGCGTGGTGGATGTCGGGCGCTGGCTTGAGGAGTTCCATCCGCGCTCGCTGGTGGAGCTGGACTACGGCGGTCTGGTGCACGCGGTGCCCGCGGGCGAGCTGGCGGGGGACCACTCGGCGGCCGATGTGGCCGAGGGCATCGACGCGCTGCGCCGGGGCGACGGTGCCGCGGCGGGGGAGGCGTACGGCCGGCTCGTGGAGCGCTGGCGGACGGTCCGGGACCTCCGCTCCGCAAACTGATGTGATATCAGAAGTGATGCAGGTCACGGCTGTGGCGGCAGGGACCGCGTACGGTCGACGGAACTTCCCCGACGTCCCCGGCGTCACGGGATGTTGGAGTCGATCCGGGCTTTTGCATCAAGGGTGATGGACCGCACTTTACCCGGCTCTTGCGTCTCTTACCCCTCCTCATGCCAAAATAGGACAAGGAGTCCGGGAAGGGCTCAGCATTGCACGCTTTAGGGGGGTCTGGTGCCTCCTGGGCGCCGCTGTGACTGATCGTCACAGCGGCGTGACTGTCCGCTATGGCATGGTCCATCGGCTTCCGTCGGTGATGAACACCTGGGAGGGCAATTCCATCGGTTTGGCCGACGCGGCTGGACAGATGGTGTAGTTGTAGTGCCGAGGACAAGCCGTTCGTCCTATAACCGACTCGACTCGCGTCCGCCATTTCGGGCAACGCGGGTCAAGGTGCAGAATTTAGAGGAAAGAACCGAGAAGGTTCGGTTCTCCCGAGGAGGCCGCTCATGACCGCTCGCACCCCTGATGCCGAGCCGCTGCTGACCCCGGCTGAGGTCGCCACGATGTTCCGCGTTGACCCGAAGACGGTCACGCGGTGGGCGAAGGCCGGAAAGCTCACATCGATCCGTACGCTCGGCGGGCACCGCCGCTACCGCGAGGCGGAGGTCCGCGCACTGCTCGCGGGCATCCCGCAGCAGCGCAGCGAGGCCTGACAACTCCATAACCGGGTCGTACGGCTGGTTCCCCCAACCGGTCGAGGCGCCCGGGCCCTAGCTCCAAGCGACGCGGGACCTGCCCCAACAGGCCCCACGCCCAAGCCGATCAGAACGTTCTAGGCAGCGACACAGGGTGCGTCGTCGATCGCGCTGGACTCCGCCGGGTCCAGCGCGATCTTTTTTGTGCGCCGGCGGCCGGGGCGACGCGGGGGTCTGTGAGCGAGCTTGTCGGACTCTGGGGAGGGGTGTCGGATCCGCTGTGGAAGGCCCCGGAGAGGGGTGCAATTGCACATATTAAATTGACTAGTTGTAGGACGTGCGTAAGCGCCGCCGTTTCACAAACTCGTACGGTGACACCCGTCACACGCCGAGGTGCTTGTTACCCGCGGTCCGGATGCGCTAGAGGAGACCGTCCACGACCCGCGCCGTGGCCGGCCCGCGGCGTCAGTTGCCCACCGTGGCAAGGGTGTTGGGGCGATGAGGGTCACGCGGGAAGGGCGCTCTCGTCCTCGCTGACGCCCTCGGCGGCCGCCGCGGCCTCCACGGCCCGCGGGGCGGAATCCATCGCCAGACGCAGCAGCCGGTGGCAGATCGCGCAATGACGGGTCACATGCCGGTAGGACGAAGCAGCCGACAGATGGGCCCTCAGGAGCGCCCGCGTCTCGTGCCTGGCCACCGCCGTCATACGCCACCTCCACAGGCCCGCACACGGGGACGGGTGGGCCCTGCTCCCTGGGTACCGGCGGAAAGTGCCGCCGTCAAGGCACCCCGGCTCCATCCGGCCGCACCCGGAGACACCAGAAGGGCCCGCCCCCTGTCGGGGGCGGGCCCTCGTGCACTGCGGTCCTGACGGGATTTGAACCCGCGGCCTCCACCTTGACAGGGTGGCGAGCACTCCAAACTGCTCCACAGGACCTGGTGTCGCGGCGCCGTTCGTGCGGTGCGCTGCGAGAAGAGACTGTACAGGAGGGTGAGCCCCTGGTCGAACTCACCCCGCGTACCCGGACGATCACGGGACGGCCGCGTCGATCGCCTTCACGATCCGCTTGTCCGAGACCGGGTACGCCGTGCCGAGCGCATGCGCGAAGTAGCTGACCCGCAGCTCCTCGATCATCCACCGGATGTCCAGGGCCGCGGCCGGCACCGGACGGCCCTGCGGGAACTGCTCCAGCAGCCACGCGTACTCGTCCTGCATCTCGTGCACCTTCTCCATGCGCGTGGTGTCCCGCTGGACGCTCGTCGCCATCTGCTGGAGCCGCCGGTCCGCCGCCACCAGATAGCGCATCAGATCGGGCAGCCGCCGCACCCCCGCCCAGGTCACGAAGCCCGGCTTCACCAGGGCGTCCAGCTGGGCCCTGACGTCCGCCAGGTTCGCCAGCAACGCCGGGCTGCGCACCGCCTTCAGCCGGCGCTCACAGGACTGCCAGGCGGCCAGCACCTGCTGCACCTGACCGACCGTCCGCACCGTCGCGTCGACGATCTCCGCGCGCACCTTGTCGTACAGCTTCCGGTAGGACTCCTCGTCCCACACCGGGCCGCCGAAATCGCCGATCAGCCGGTCCGCCGCCGCCATCGCACAGTCGTCGAACAGCGCCTGCACGGAGCCGTGCGGATTCGCGGACAGCGCGAGCTTCTGGGCGTTCGTCAGACGATCGCTCGCGTACTTCGCCGGATTCACCGGGATGTTCCGCAGGATCAGCCGGCGTGTGCCCCGCCACATCGCCTCGGCCTGCTCGGCCTCCGTGTCGAACAGGCGCACGGAGACCGTGTCGCCGTCGTCCACCAGCGCCGGGTACGCCTTCACGGGCTGACCGGCCCGGCGGGTCTCGAAGACCCGGGTGAGCGACCCCATCGTCCAGTCCGTCAGCCCGGTGCGCTCCAGCGACTCGCCGCCGGTGCGCACGGCCGTCGCCGCCGCGGCCTGCGAGAGCGCCTTTTGCGCCTTCGGCTTCAGCCGCAGCCGCAGCGCCTCCAGATCCTTGTCCTCGGCGAGCTTGCGGCGCCGCTCGTCGACGATCCGGAAAGTGATCTTCAGATGGTCGGGGACCTTCGACCAGTCGAAGTCGTCCGCCTCGAACGGCACCCCCACCATCCGCTTCAGCTCACGCGCCATGGTCACCGTCAGCGGCTCCTGCAACGGCACCGCACGCTCCAGGAACGCCTTCGCATAGTTGGGCGCGGGCACATAGTTGCGCCGGATGGGCTTGGGCAGCGAACGGATCAGCTCCGTGACCACCTCCTCGCGCAGCCCCGGGATCTGCCAGTCGAAACCCTCGGCCGTGACCTGGTTGAGGACCTGGAGCGGAATGTGCACGGTCACGCCGTCCGCGTCCGCACCCGGCTCGAACTGGTACGTCACCCGGAACTTCAGCGGCCCCTGACGCCAGGAGTCGGGATAGTCGGCCTCGGTGACCGCCGCCGCCGACTCGCGGATCAGCATCTCCCGCTCGAAGTCCAGGAAGTCCGGCTGCTCGTGCCGCTTCCGCTTCCACCACGAGTCGAAGTGCGCCCCGGACACCACGTCCTCGGGCACCCGCTGGTCGTAGAAGTCGAACAGCGTGTCGTCGTCCACGACGATGTCCCGGCGCCGCGCCCGGTGCTCCAGCTCCTCGACCTCGCTGAGCAGCCTGCGGTTGTCCGCGAAGAACTTGTGATGGGTGCGCCAGTCCCCCTCCACGAGCGCGTTGCGGATGAACAGCTCGCGGCTGGCCTCCGGGTCGATCCGGCCGTAGTTGACCTTGCGGTCGGCGACGATCGGGACGCCGTACAGGGTCACCTTCTCGTACGCCATCACGGCCGCCTGGTCCTTCTCCCAGTGCGGCTCGCTGTAGGTCCGCTTCACCAGGTGACCCGCCAGCGGCTCGATCCACTCCGGTTCGATCCGCGCGTTGACCCGGGCCCACAGCCGGCTCGTCTCCACCAGCTCCGCGGACATCACGAACCGCGGCGGCTTCCGGAACAGCGCCGAACCAGGGAAGATCGCGAACTTCGCGTTCCGGGCGCCCAGATACTCGTTCCTGCCGCCGCCCTTCCCGCTGTCCGCGCCGGCGCTCTTCACGTCCTTCATGCCGATGTGCGACAACAGGCCGGCCAGCAGCGAGACATGAATGCGGTCGGCGGGGGCGTCCTGCTCGTTGAGGTGGATGCCCATCTGCTTCGCGACGGTTCGCAACTGCGTATAGATGTCCTGCCACTCGCGGATCCGCAGGAAGTTCAGGAACTCCTGCTTGCACATCCGGCGGAACGACGAGGAACCCCGCTCCTTCTGCTGCTCGCGGAGGTAACGCCACAGGTTCAGGAAGGCGACGAAATCACTTGTCTCGTCCTTGAACCGGGCGTGCTGCTGATCGGCCTGCGTCTGCTTGTCCGCCGGGCGCTCGCGCGGGTCCTGGATGGACAGCGCCGCCGCTATGACCATGACCTCCCGTGCACAGCCGTTGCGGTCGGCCTCCAGGACCATACGGGCCAGCCGTGGATCGACGGGCAGCTGCGCCAGCTTGCGGCCGGTCTGCGTCAGCCGCTTGCGCGGGTCCTGCTGCGCCGGGTCGAGCGCGCCCAGCTCCTGGAGCAACTGCACGCCGTCGCGGATGTTGCGGTGGTCCGGCGGGTCGATGAACGGGAACCTCTCGATGTCGCCGAGGCCCGCCGCGGTCATCTGCAGGATGACGGAGGCGAGGTTCGTACGCAGGATCTCGGCGTCCGTGAACTCCGGCCGGGCCTCGAAGTCGTCCTCGGAGTACAGCCGGATGCAGATGCCGTCGGAGGTACGGCCGCAGCGGCCCTTGCGCTGGTTCGCGCTCGCCTGGGAGATCGGCTCGATGGGCAGCCGCTGCACCTTCGTGCGATGGCTGTAGCGCGAGATCCGCGCGAAGCCGGGGTCGATGACGTATTTGATGCCCGGCACGGTCAGGGAGGTCTCGGCGACATTGGTCGCCAGCACGATCCGGCGGCCGGAGTGCGGCTGGAAGACCCGGTGCTGCTCGGCGTGCGAGAGCCGGGCGTACAGCGGCAGGATCTCCGTGAACCGGTAGTTCTTCTTCTCCAGCGCGTCCGCCGTGTCCCGGATCTCGCGCTCGCCGGAGAGGAAGACGAGGATGTCGCCGCCGCCCTCCGCCATCAGTTCCTCGACGGCGTCCGTGATCGCGGTGATCTGGTCCCGGTCGGTGTCGTCACCGTCCTCCTCCAGCAGCGGCCTGTACCGCACCTCGACGGGATACGTCCGCCCGCTGACCTCCACGATCGGGGCGTCGCCGAAGTGCCGGGAGAAGCGCTCGGGGTCGATGGTCGCGGACGTGATGACGACCTTCAGGTCCGGCCGCCTGGGCAGCAGCTGCGCCAGATAGCCGAGCAGGAAGTCGATGTTCAAGGACCGCTCATGGGCCTCGTCGATGATGATCGTGTCGTAGGCGCGCAGCTCTCGGTCGGTCTGGATCTCGGCGAGCAGGATGCCGTCCGTCATCAGCTTGATGAAGGTGCCGTCCGGGTCGACCTGGTCGGTGAACCGCACCTTCCAGCCGACCGACTCACCGAGCGGCGTCCGCAGCTCCTCCGCGACCCGCTCGGCGACTGTACGGGCGGCGATCCGGCGGGGCTGGGTGTGCCCGATCATCCCGCGGACGCCACGGCCCAGCTCCAGACAGATCTTCGGGATCTGCGTCGTCTTGCCGGAACCGGTCTCACCGGCGACGATGACGACCTGGTGATCGCGAATGGCCGCCGCGATCTCGTCCTTCTTCTGGCTGACGGGCAACTGCTCCGGATAGCCGACCTCGGGCACGCGCGAGCGCCGCAGGGTCATGCGCTCCTCGGCCCTGATGACCTCGCCCTCGATCTCGGCGAGCACGGCCGCACGGGCCTCCGGCTTACGGATCGTGCGCGCGCCCTCAAGCCTGCGCCCGAGTCGGTGCGCATCGCGCAACGACAACTCGGTCAGGCGGCCGGCGAGAACGCCGAGGGACTGTGCGCCGGGGGCGGGATGCGTAGACATACGCGACCCAGGATCTCATCCCGGAGAAATCCATGGCTAACGGATTTGCGGTGCGACGCCCCGGCCCCGGGGGACACGGGGTATGCACACGGGGCATGCAGTGCATAGAACGCATGCAACCCACACAACAAGGCCCCGATCCGGAGATCGGGGCCTCGACTGTGGCTGGGGCCGGGGTCGAACCGGCGACCTTCCGCTTTTCAGGCCGTGCCCTGGTGGGGCGCGGCCTGATCACAGGGGCTGCGGGTGATCTCGGTAGGCTGCCTTTGTGTGCTGCTGTTGGCGTACGGGTTGGCGTACGCCACGGGTCAGGCGACAGGCTCAGGAGCTGCGGTTTCGTCCGTGAAGCCGTGTTCCGCCGGACGCGTTGGACGCTGCGCGAGCCAACCGGAAACTCGCGGCCCGCCATTCACTGCCTCGCCCTCGATGACCGTCCGAACGTGCTCGAACCCCAAGCGGAGGTAGTACGCCTGTAGGGCCGTGTTGGTTGTCCACGCGTCGAGACGGAGCCACTTCGCGCCTGCTCGATAGGCGCGATCACCCGCCCAGTCGAGCAGTCGCGCCCCAAGGCTCTGGCCGGCGTGCGTGCGCGCCACAGTGAGTTTGTTGATGAACAGAGACGGCTCGGTCAGTTCCTGTGCTGTCCACAGGCCCGGCTCAGCCTCGGGGGTCAGAGTGATGGTCGCGGCGGTGACGTCGTCGTCCGTCAACATGAAGACGGTTCCCGCCTCGATGGTCGCGAGCAGCTTTTCCGCTGGGTACGGCCTCTGCCACTGGTCGGTGCCGAGACGGGACAGCCAGGCCGCTGCCTCCTCACGGAAGGCGAGCAGCTTGGACACGTCTTGGGGCTGGGCGGGGACGATTTTCACTGAGGCTCGTTCTCGTTCCGGGCGGACAGGTCGCCGATCTCGTAGTTCATCCGGTTCAGGTCGCCTCGGAAGGTGGTGATGGTGCATCGGATGGGCCGATCCGTTGAGTAGCCCGTACGCGTCCAGATCAGCACCGGTACGCCTGCCCCGATCTCCAGTAGACGAGCCTCGTCCGGGGTGGGCATGCGAGCGGCGATTTCATCGAAGTACCCGATCTGCTCGATTCCCTGGCTCGCCAGATACCTCGTGGTTCCTTCCTCGATGTCTCCGGGGTCTGTGAGTCGCGGTGACCGGTCGACCAGCCACGACGGGTAGTAGGTGGCTTGAGTTGACCACGGAACGTCGTCCACATACCGGTGGCAGAACCGGAGAACGGCCGTCGAGCCCTTCTGGACCCCAAGGCGTCCGGCGACGTCCTCAGGTAGGGGCAGCATCTCTACCCGGAACGTTTGGTGCGGCCGACGGCCGGCGTCCGTGACGTTCGTGTTGTACGCGTCACCGTTCTGCGGGAAGGTCAGATTTTCGAAGCGAGACGCGTTCAGCTCGAACGGCTGGTGAGACTTGACCTCGTACCCCAGCCCCTGACTGGACGAGATCAGACCCTCACTGACCAGCAGGTTCAGTCCGTTCCGCACGGTGTTCCGCGACGCGTCGAACCTTTGCTGTAGCTCGCTCTCCGAGGGCAACCGCGAGTCCGGCGGATAGGTGCCATCGGCGATCTCTCGGCGCAGGGCGTCAGCCACCTGCCGGTACTTCGGTTGCTTGTTCATGCCCCCATCATGACGCACTCGCGCAACTTGTTGGTACATGTAGGTCCCAATCCCTTGACGGCTGACTGCTCGGCGGTGCAGCATCGTCTCTGTCAGCTTGTACCAACAAGATGACCAAGCGGTGCAGGCCGTACAAGTCTGCCTGCTAGCGCTGACAACGCCCGGAGGAAAGCCCGCAGGGGTGAGTACGAAGGAAGCGTCTGGATCTTGACAACTTCACACAGGGAACTGCCGGTAACCCGTGGTCCGCCTGCCCGAAGGGGTCGGAAACAAGGCGGAGAAGACCGGCGTGCCTCGCACGGCAGCCTGACCGGTTCGAGTCCGGTCCGGGGCACCGGCCGCCACCGCGCGGCCCGCCGCACCCCACCGCGTGCGGCTTTCACCACAACGGCGCGCACCCCCCGGAGAGGCAACTCCGAGGGGTGCTGTTCGGGCCGTTCCACCTGTGAGAGGAACACGACCCTATGAACCCCATCGTCACTGTTCAGGACGCTGTTACCGCGTTCGCCGACTGGATCGAACCGACGGATGCGGAGCTGGATGCGATCGAGCGGGAGATGCCCGTCATCCTGGCGGACGTCGACCTGATCGACGCGCAGATCATCGCCCTGGACCGCACCCCGAACGAGGTGGACACCCGCCGTATCCGCCGTGCTCTGGCGCGGGTGCTGGCCGAGCGGCGCACGCTGGCCAACCGCGCCGCCGGCCGTGTCGCGTCGGGCGGTGCGGCGTGATGGCGCGTTTCCGGCTGACGGAGTTCGACCGGTACCGCATCAGGGTGGCCCGCGCGGTGCTGGCCGATGCGGAGAACGTGAACCTGCTGGACGAGACCGCTATGGCCCGCCTGATCGGTCGGCTTGAGGTCACCTTGGCACAGATGGTCGAGATGATCGAGGACGGCACCGACACGGCCGTCTCCCGGTGCCCGGCCGCGCACCCGGAGGACCCGACCCCGTGCGGCGGCCCGGTCGTCGTGACGATCCTCGACACGACGAACGCGGGCGCGGACGGCTGTGAGCACCACGCTGCCCGCCTGCTGGCCTCGATCACCGGGGGACGGCCGGTCGCCAAGCCGGACGCCCCCGCCGGGATCGCCCTGCGCATCTTCCGCACCGCTCACCACACCCGCCCCTACCCGTGGCGGGAGGGACAGTCATGAAGGCCAAGACCGTACTGCCCGCCGTGGCGATGACGGCCGTCTCGATGGTGCTCACCCTGGCCGTGGTCGTGATGTGGCTCGGCTCCGCGATGCCGTGGCTGGTCGCGCTGGTCGTCGGTCTGGGGATCGATGGGGGATGGCTGGCCACCCTCGCCTATGAACGCCGCCTGGCAGCGCAGGGCGACCACTCCCGCACCGTGACGGCGGTGGGCTGGTCGTTCGGCGTGATCGCGACCGGCGTCCTGATCACCCACGCCCTCACCGCCGACCACGCTGTCGGCGCGTGGCTGGCCGTGGCCTGGCTGCCGATCGCGGCCAAAGCCCTGTGGCTGGTCCACGGGCTGTGGGAGCGCACCGCGTTGACCCCGACCGCGCTGGATGCGATCCGCGGCATCCAGCAGGAAGCCCGGGACCAGGCGGCCGTCTCCCGTGCCAGGCTGCGGGCCCAGGCTGGCACCGAGGAGACCCGGCTGGAGGCCGTGACAGAGGCCGGGGCCCGTGTCGCACGGGTCCAGGCCCGGACAGCCGAGCGGCTGTCCGGGGCGTGGTCGACGCTGGAGGCCGCCCGCCAGGGCGACGGCACCGGGCGGGCACTGGCCAGCGTCACGCCCGAGTCCCAGTGGGAACTGCCGGTATGGGGACCGGTCGAGCCGGTGTCCGTGCCCCTGGAACACGACCAGGTGGACACGTCGGCGGCCGTCGCCCCGGCGCTGCCCGCCGGCGAGGCGTCCGGCCAGGAAACCGGCCCTGCCGTGTCCACCATGACATCGCAGGTCACCGGACCCGCCCCTGCCACCTGGGAGAGCGAGTCCCGCAAGCAGGTCGAGTGGCTGTTCAACGACACCGCAGGACCCATGCCGACCCGGACCGTGGACGCAACGGACAAGCCGCTCCCGACCGGGGTGGACAGCACCCCCGCGCCTGCGGAGCGACTGGATGCCGCCGCCGCCCGCGCAGCCATCGAGGCAGCATGGAAGAACGGTCTGACCATCCGTGAGGCAGCGGTCGCGGCCACTCGGTCCGCGTCCTACGTGGGCAGCGTCTACGCCCAGCTCGCCAAGGCGCGCGGCGCCGCCGCCTGATGGCCGCGCTACCGGTCTTCCGGTGGCACCTCGCACCGGACGGCTACGCCACCCGCCGGCAACTCCGGGCCCGCGGGCTGCGACCCGGCGGGCAAGAGGTGGCTGCGCAGCTTGAACGGCCGCGCCGCCGCCGGGGCCCGCTGGTCGCCTACCTGTACTGCATCGACGCTGCCAAGCCCGTGCGGCCGATGACGCCGGCGAAGTGGGCGGCTTTGGCCAAGGCGAATGCCGCCCGCCGCCTGTGCCCGCAGTGCGGGCGCGACGCGGGCTACGTCATCCCCCCGTCGCTCGGCACCTGCACCCCCTGTGCCTTCCCCGATCCCTGCGACCCCCTGAGGAGTCCCTGACCATGGGCAAGCCCGACACGCGTCGCCTGGACAAGGCGATCCGGGAGACCACACGCAAGCTCGAAGCGGTCCACAACCGGGAGATGTGGCCCCTGAACGGCCGCGAACGCCGTGCCGTCCTCGCCGCGTTGGCGGGCGGTTCGTACCGGATCGTCAAGGGCCGCAGCACCGGCAGTGCGGAACAGCGGATCGATGCGGCATGGAGTGCTGCCCAGACCCGGCTGACGGCCGAGATCACCGCGTTGCAGACCGAGCGGGCCCGGATCGTGACCGAGAACGCCAAGGCCAAGGCCGCGAAAAAGTCGTCCGGCTGGTGGTGAGCACCGCCCACCGGCTGTCGTACCGCCCCTGACCCCGCCCGTGCCGATGCCGGGCGGGGTCTGCCATCCCCTCTCGCAGCTTCCCGCCCCTGTCGGGGCAGAAGGAGTCTTCCCGCTATGAGCGGCACTGTCGTTCACCTGCACAAGAACACCGATCCCCCGGCCGGCGCCAACGCGCCGACCGTCCTCACCGTCGTCCCCGCCCCGACGCCGGCGCCGGTCGTGCCGTTGTGGGTCCGCTCCGGGCGTGCGCTGAAGACCGCTCTCACCCATGAGGCAACCCGGACCGGGGCCCGCGTGGTCGCCCGGCACACCCTGTACGTGGCCGGTGGGGCGCGGATCGTGGCCAAGCGCACGTGGGACGGGCGGACCGCCGCCCGCTACGAGCGCATGCTGCGGGCCGCTGAAGCCGCCGGGAACCACGAGGCGGCTGCGGAGTGGGAGGAGCGCGGGCAGCGCTACCGCGAGGCACGCCACCGGCGCCGCATGGAGCTGCTGCACTCCCCGCTGGATGCCGCCAAGGGCGCGGCCGTCAGCGCCGGTATGGGTATCGGCGGGCTGGTCCTGCTCGGTATCGCCATGGCGATAGCCACCAAGGACGCCACCGAAGTCGTCACCCCGCTGATGGCGGTCATCAAGTTCATCAACCTGATGATCACGATTGTCCAGGTGGTGTGGGGACCGGCCCTTGCTGTCGGCCCGTTCCTCGCCCTGCTCGCCCTCTGGTCGGTCGGCAGTAAGCAGCAAGCAGCCCCCCAGTGGGCGCTGCCCGCCAACGCCCGGACGGGCGAGGGGGAGCCCATCACCCCGTCCATCGTGGTCAAGGCCCTGCGCGACCTGGGGGTTCCCGCCCTGGCGCGAGCCATCAAGGAGATGGGCGACGCCGGCGCGAGCATGCTCGGGCCGATCCGGATTGCCGGATGCGGTGTGGAAGTCGACGTCACCCTGCCGTCCGGGGTCGCGACGAACGAGGTGCAGCAGCGTCGGCGCAAGCTCGCTGAGAACCTGACCCGGCATGAGCACGAGGTGTTCATCACGATCCCGCAGGCGGCCCGCACGGTGAGGCTGTGGATCGCCGACTCGGGGGCGCTGGATGAGCCGATCGGCCCGTCTCCGCTGGTCACGGACGACACGATGACCGCGAACTACAAGACCGGCAAGGCCCCGTGGGGTCAGGACCTGCGCGGCGACGCAGCAGCCCTGAGCCTGTATCAGCGCCACCTGCTCGTCACCGGCCTGTCGAACCAGGGCAAGACCGCCTCCCTGCGGGCACTGGCCCTGTGGCTGGCACTGGACCGGTCGGTGCAGTTCTGGATCGCCGACCTGAAGGGCATCGGCGACTGGGCCATGTTCGACGGCATCGCACAGGTACTGATCGAGGGCCCCTCGGACGACCACGTCATCCAGGCAACCGAGATGGTCGAGGACGCGGTGGAGGAGATGAACCGGCGGATCGAGACGCGCCGGATGGACCCGAATGCCGTCTTCCCGCCGCTCATCGTCCTGGTGGATGAGGCGCAACTGGCGTTCATGTGCCCGGTCGTCGGCGACGACAAGCGGCCCTACGGCGGATCCAAGGCCACCTCCCGGTACTTCATGGCTGTCCGCAAGATTCACAACCAGGGCCGTGCGGTGGATGTGCTGATGTGGCAGGGCACGCAGGACCCCACCGACCAGAACCTTCCCAAGCTGGTCCGGGAGGGTGCCCACACCCGCGCGTCGCTGGTGCTGGGCACGGAGTCACAGGCCCGGATGGCGCTGGGGGACAAGGCCGTGGACGGCGGCGCCGCGCCGCACCTGCTGCGTCAGGGGCTGGACAAGGGAACCCTCGTGGTCGCCTCGGACGGCATCGCCATCCCGCAGGGACAGGCGTCCATCACGGTCCGCACCCACTTCATCGATGACGAGCCGGCCGCTGAGATCGCCGACCGGGCCAAGTCCCTGCGCGACGGCGTGACCACCCTGCAAGTCATCGACCACAGCGAGGAACGCGATCCGCTCGCCGATGTGGCCGCCGTCCTCGGTGACGCGCCGAGGATGCGGACCAACGAGGTACTGAAGCGGCTGCACGCGCTGGACGCCACGGCGTACGGAGACGAGTGGACCAACGACCGGCTGAAGCGGCTCTTGGAGGAGCACGGCGAGGAACCGAAGAAGTCCCACGGGGTCATGGTCATCCACCGCGATCACGTCCTGCGCGCCCTCGCCAACCGCGACAGCGACGATTCCGCTTCCGCCGTCTGACCGCGGGGAGGCAAGCCGTCCCGCACCGGGGAGGCGGGGAGAACTCCCCAACCGCCTCCCCTCCCCGCCTCCCCCACGTTGATCAGCGAAAACACTGTTTCGGGGAGGCGGGGAGGCACCCCAGCTCAGGCCCCTGAAACCCCCTCCACAGCCCACCCGGCAGGGGGTGTCCCTGCCTCCCCAACCGCGTACCGGAAGGGATTCCGCATGTCCCCCGAGCACACCCCCGCAACCGTCCGCCCGGACACCGGGATGAGCGACGACGAAGCCGCAGTCGAGGCCCGGCGGATCATCGCCGACGCCTACCGGCCCGCGCCCGAGACCCCGACCGCGCACCGCGACGACAGCCCGGTGCCCGCCTACGGCAGCGCCCCGCCCGTCGCTCAGCCGGGCCGCCCGCCGATGAGCCAGGGCGCCACCGACGCGAGCGTGCTCATGCTCGCCGGCGGCGCCACCACCGCCATGATCGGCGGCACCGCGTCCGTGCTCATGTACGTGTCCCAGTTCGCCGACCCGATCGTCTGCGCGATCGTCTTCGGCGCCCCGACCGCCCTCGTGCTCGCCCTCGCCCGGCTCACCAAACGCGCCAAGCCCGCCCCGGACGTCCACCACCACTACGAGGGACCCGTCTACCAGGACCACCGCAACGTCCACAGCCGGACGACCGGCGTGTGGGCCAAGACCAACAACCAGCAGTGACGGAGAGCCCTGTGAAGCGCACCTACCGCTGGACCGCCACGGTCAGCGACGGCAAGCACCACGACGGCGAAGCCGCCGGAACCGTCCGCGCCCGCTCCGAGGCCGAAGCCCGCCAGGCAATCGCCGAGTGGGTTCGCCAGGACGGTGCCCGCAAGAACCGCACCTGGACCGCCATCCACATCGAACTCAGCTAGGACGCCACAACCGTGGACAACGACGACATGGCTTGCGGCGAGGGGCACTGCATCTGTTACTGCCCTGGCAGCCACGCCTGCGGCTGCGACTGCTGGCGCTGCGACGAGTGCAGGCAGACCAGCGAGCACTGCACCTGCCCCGTTCAGTAACACGCCAAGGGCAGCCCCCATCCCGCCAAGAACACGGGGCCGCCCTTGTCATCCAGCACGCTTACACCGAACTGGAGACATCCAGCATGACCCATGACGCCCGTTCCGCGCTGCTGTCCGCAGCGCTGGATGCCGCAGAACGCGGCTGGCACGTCTTCCCCTTACGCCCCGGAGGAAAGCCTCCCGCGCTGCACGGGGAGAAGTCCTGCCCCCGCACCGGTGAATGCGCCGGCGGGCACCGCAAGTGGGAGCAGCGGGCCACCACGGACCCCGACCGTATCCGCGCCGCCTGGTCACGGGCCCCGTTCAACGTCGGCATCGCGTGCGGCCCCTCCGGGCTGCTCGTGGTCGACCTGGACACGCCCGAGCACAAGGGCAGTTCGGACGCGCCTTGCGGCGCGACAACCTTTCGAGCGCTCTGCGAGCGCGCCGGACAGACCGTCCCCACCACCTACCGGGTGCGGACCGCGAGCGGTGGACAGCACCTGTACTTCACCGCCCCCGACGGGGTGCGGCTGTCCAACACCGCGGGGACCGTGGCGGATGCGGTCGACACCCGCGCGTGGGGCGGTTACGTCGTCGCCGCGGGCAGTATCACTCCCGCCGGACGGTACGAGGCTCTGTGCGGCCCTGAGACCGCCTCTCTGCCCGTCTGGCTGCAAACCATCCTGCAACCCGCCCCCAAGCCGTCTCAGGCGCCCTCAACGGCCACCGTGGGGCAATCCCGCCGATATGCGGATGTAGCGCTCGCCAACGAGGCACGGAACGTCGCTTCGGCTCAAGTCGGCGAGCGGGAAGCGAAGTTGTTCCGGGCCGCGCGCGCTCTGGGACGGTTCGTCGCGTGGGGCGACCTCCCCCGGCACGTGGTCGAACAGGCTCTTCAGGAGGGGGGCGAGGCGGCCGGACTGTCCGCGTCCGAGTGCCGCTCCACCCTCCGCAGCGCCCTCAACTGGTCCATCGCACACAACCAGCGCAGGCGAGGGGCGGCATGAACCCCCGCTCCCTCCCCCCTCTGAAGAGCATCACCACCACCCCGCCCCGGCCGCGCGCCGCCCGATCGGCCGCGCCCCGCCCGGCCGTGGGCGAGCCGACAGGCGCCGCCCGCAAGGGCGTCCGTACTGCTCTTGGTTCTGACCCGCAGACGGTCACCGTCACCGGCATCACCCCGGGACTTCAGATCCGGTGCGCGGGCGTGCCGGTCGCGGACTGGCTGTGTGCCTGCGGGCACCACGAACGCGCCCGGGGCCGCGCCGCAGTCATCGAACTGCAAGCACGCGTACGGGTCGGCACCTGCCCGCACGCCACCACCACGGAAGGAAGGGCCGCCGCATGACCCCCACCATCGACGGGGCCGCGCTGCTCAACGAGGTGGAAGCCTTCCACCGCCGGTTCAACGTCTTCCCGACCGAAGCCGCCTACGTCGCTGTGACCCTGTGGGACGCGCATGCCCACCTGCTCGACTGCTTCGACTCCACACCGCGTCTGGCGTTCCTGTCCCCGGAGCCGGGGTCGGGGAAGTCGCGGGCGCTGGAGATCGTAGAGACGCTGGTCCCGCAGCCCATGACGGCCGTGAACGCGTCCGCCGCCGCCCTGTTCCGGTCGGTGTCCGGGGCGAACGGTCGGCCGACGATCCTGTTCGATGAGATTGACACGATCTTCGGCCCCAAGGCGGGGGACAACGAGGAACTGCGCGGCTTCCTGAATGCCGGGCACCGCCGTACCGGGGTCACCTACCGGTGCATCGGCGACGGAGGCAACCAGACCGTGCAAGCCTTCCCGTCGTACTGCGCGGTCGCGGTCGCCGGACTCGGCTCGCTGCCGGACACGATCATGACCCGATCGGTCGTCATCCGCATGCGCCGACGGGCCCGCAACGAGCGTGTGGAAGCCTTCCGGGCCCGCGTCCACGAAGCGGAAGGGCACGCGCTGCGTGACCGGCTGGCCCAATGGGCGGAAGGTGCCCGGGGATTCGTCATGGGGGCGTGGCCGGACATGCCCGAAGGAGTCACCGACCGGCCGGCGGACGTGTGGGAACCCCTGCTCGCCATCGCCGACGCAGCCGGCGGGGATTGGCCCGACCGGGCCCGCGAAGCGTGCGTTGCGCTGGTGACCGCGTCCAAGGTCAACGACAAAGGCAGCTTGGGCGTGCGGCTGCTGACCGATCTGCGGGACCACGTCATGGTCGGCATCGACCGCTTGCCCACGGTCGCGATTCTGGACCGGCTCAACGCCATGGACGACGCCCCGTGGGCGGACCTGCACGGCAAGCCGCTCGACAACCGGCGCCTGTCCCGGATGCTCGCGGAGTACATGACGGCCGACAACGAGCCCATCGCCTCCCGCAACATCAAGACCGCCGGGAGCGTCCTCAAGGGCTACTACAGCGCCGATCTGTGGGACGCGTGGGCCCGCTACTGCCCCCCACCCCCGGAAAGTCCGCTACCTCCGCTACCCGGCACCGAAAACGCGGCCTGACCAGCAACAACGCGGTAGCGGCAACCGGCCCTGGTTGCCGCTACCGCGCCGCTACCCATCCGCTACCGCTACCCCTTCCCGCTACCTCGAACAGGCCCCTGACCTGCGAGGTAGCGGCGGTAGCGGAAGTAGCGGCCCTCAGAGGGACCCCCGAAGGACTGCCCCCAGAGGAGTCACCGCATGAGCACCGCTCTGCCCACCACCCACCAGGCACTGACGGTCCCCGAGGTCATGGAGGCTCTGCGCCTCAGCCGCTTCAAGGTCTACGACCTCATCCGCTCGAACCAGCTCCAAAGCATCAAGATCGGTAGGTCCCGCAGGGTCCCCGCCGATGCACTCCACACCTTCATGCAGAACCAGTTGAGGGAGGCCGCCTGATGGCGAAGCGCGCCAATGGCGAAGGCAGCATCACCAAGCGCAAAGACGGGACGTTCCACGGTCGTGTGTACGTGACGACCACCAGTGGCATCCGCAAGCGGGTCTCGGTCTACGGCAAGACCCGCGATGAGGTACGGGGGAAGATCACCGAACTTCAGGCGCAGGAGAACCGGGGCATTCCGGTACCGGACACGAACATGAACTTGGAGGACTACCTGACCTACTGGCTCGCCATGGTGGTCAAGGTCCACCGGCGTCCGAAGACGTACCAGGGCTACGAGAGCGTGGCACGTGTTCACCTCGTGCCCGGACTGGGCCGGAAGAAGATCCGTACCCTTCGGGCGGCCGAGGTCCGTACGTGGCTCGCTCGCGTCGCCTCCGAGTGCCAATGCTGCAAGCACGGGTGGGACAAGGAACGGCCCGAGCCAGAGTGCTGCGAGGCAGGTGATTGCTGCAAGACCCTGTTGTCCCGCCGCATGGTGCAGTCGGTACACGCAGTCCTGCGGAACGCGCTGCAGAATGCCGTCCGAGAGGAACTGATCGTGCGGAACGTCGCCCAGCTCGTACAGGTCCCCACACCCTCGTACGACACGGGAAAGGGGCTGAGCGTCGCTGAGGCCCGCCTGCTGCTCCGTGAATCCGCCGACGACCGGTTGCACGCGCTGTACGTGCTCGCGCTGGTTCTGGGGATGCGTCGGGGTGAGTTGCTGGGACTCCGATGGGACGCGGTGAACCTGGACCGCGAGACGCTGACCGTGGAACGTGCTCTCCAGCGTGTCAGCGGGGAGCTGCGACTGGTCAAGCCCAAGACCACGGCATCGGTCCGCACCGTCCCGCTCCCGCCGATCGTCGTGAAAGCACTCACAGAGCACCGCGAGTGCCAGGCGCAGGAACGAGCGGCGGCCGGCATGGAGTGGAAGGAACAGGGACTGATCTTCACATCCCGCATCGGCACCCCGCTTGAGCCGGACAACCTACGTCGGAGCTGGTACCCGCTCCGGAAGCGGCTCGGGCTGGAGATCAGGTTCCATGACCTCCGTCACTCGGCCGTCTCGCTCCTGCTCGACCTGGGGGTGCCGCCGCACATCGTCCGGCAGATCGTCGGCCACAGCGATATCGGCGTGACCATGAAGGTCTACGCTCACGCGTCGCTGGACGAACAGCGGAAGGCGCTCCGGAAGCTGGGCGACACTCTCTCCTGAGACCCGTTGGCGTACGGGTTGGCGTAACCGGCATGAAAACGGCCCCGCCGAATGATCTTCGGTGGGGCCGCGTGCCCTGGTAGGGGCGGTTGTGGCTGGGGCCGGGGTCGAACCGGCGACCTTCCGCTTTTCAGGCGGACGCTCGTACCAGCTGAGCTACCCAGCCATCAAGACCTCTGACGAGGTCTTCGCGGTCCTGACGGGATTTGAACCCGCGGCCTCCACCTTGACAGGGTGGCGAGCACTCCAAACTGCTCCACAGGACCTTGCGTTGTGTGCATCAGTGTCGCACACGGTGTTGCGTGCCCCCAACGGGATTCGAACCCGTGCTACCGCCTTGAAAGGGCGGCGTCCTAGGCCGCTAGACGATGAGGGCTATCGGCCCGCCTGGGCGCTTCTCAGCGCGTCGGGGACGTGAGAAGCATATGGGATGGCGGGGAGTATCGCCAAAACGGTTTACGAGCCGGACGGGGCGGGGGTCCGTCCGGGTGTCTTCGGTGCCGTGGTGGACGGGCTCGCGCCCGGCAGGTTCTCCTCCGGGAGGTGGCGGCTGACCTCGGCGGTCGTCAGTCCGAGGCCGCCCAGTTCGATCTCGTCCCAGGCCTGGAGGCGCCGGCTGTCCCGGTCGAAGTAGAGGATCGATGCCTGGATCGGGTCCGGGTAGCGGCCCTCCACGGCGCGCAGTCCGCTGCCGCCGGTCGATCCCTCGACGCGCAGCCGGGTGCCGTACTTCATGACCTCCGTCTGCTCGTGGTGCAGATGGCCGGCGAGCACGAGGGGCACCTCGCCGTCCGTCTCCCGGGCCGCCGACGGCTCGTGGGCGATCGCCACGTCCACCGGCGTCCCGGTGGCCCGCTGGTCGCGCAGTGCCGAGGCCAGCCGGTCCCCGGCCAGTTGCTCGGCCCGGTCGCCGCCGGGCGCGGCCGAGCGGTCGGGCGTGAACTGCGGGTCGCCGATGCCGGCGAACCGCAGGCCGGCCACGGTCCGCGCCCGGCCGTCGTCCAGGACGTGCACGTTCTTCAGGCGCTCCAGGTAGCGCTGGGTCACGCGGGAGTCGTGGTTGCCGCGCACCCAGACGTAGGGCACGCCCAGGTTGGCGATCGGGTCCAGGAAGCCGTTTTCGGCCGCCGTGCCGTGGTCCATGGTGTCGCCGGAGTCGACGATCACGTTCACCTTGTACTGCTCCACCAGCGAGGCGATGATCTTCCAGCTCGCGGGGTTGAGGTGGATGTCGGAGACGTGCAGGACGCGCAGGGTGGTGGGGTCCGGCTGGTAGGCCGGGAGCGTGGAGGTGACGTCGTACAGTTTGGTCACGTTCGTCACCAGGCGGGCCAATTCCTTCTGGTAGACGTCGAATTCGGTGACGATGCTGCGGGCGTTGCCGACCAGGGAGGGCGCGGAGGAGAGCAGGCCGGAGAACTTCGGTTCCAGGACGGACTTGGGATTCCAGGTGGCGTACGCCGTCACGCCGGAGGCGGCGAGAAGGGTCAGGGCGAGGCCGCCGGCGGCGAGGGCGCGGCGCGGGCGGCGGTAGACGGCGAGGCCCAGCGCACCGGCGCCGGCGACGACGGCGACGCAGGAGCGCACGGCCAGGTCGAGGGTGCCGTGCTCGACGTCCCGGGAGACCTCGTCCTGGAGGCCGGACAGCCGCTCGGGGTGGTCGACGAGGGCCTGGGAGCGCAGCGGGTCCAGTTGGTCGACGTTCACGTCCAGGCGGACGGGCGCGACATGGCTGTCGAGAGCCAGCGCGCCCAGCGGGGAGACGTTGATCTTCGTGCCGCCGGTGAGCGAGGGGCGCAGGGTCATCGTCGTGTTCATGGGTCCGACGGGGGCCCGTACGTTGCCGACGACCAGCAGTCCCAGCCAGGCGCCGACCAGGACGACCGCCGTCAGGCCGAGGGCTTGGGCCCAGGGGTGCGACCGGTCGGCGAGTTCGAGCGCGGGCAGGGCGCGGGACCGCTTCGGGCCGCGGTTCGCTTTCCGGCCGCGGTTCGCCGTGCGGGCGAGGCGGTGGGGCAGGCCGGCGACGCGTTGCGCTGCGGCGGTGAGCCGGCCGGGCACGGCGGCGAGCCGGTTCGTCACGGAGGCGATGTGCTTCGGCATGGGAATGGGGTGCTTCGGCATGGGGACGATGCGTTTCGGCAGCGGGACGCGGGCGCGGACCATTGGTCCCGTATGCCCAGGCGCGGAAGCGGATATGCGGCGGTCCGCGGCGCTCGTGCGGCCGTCCCGTACCGGACAATGGCCCTGTGCTGGAGATGACGCGCGAGGAGTTCGAGGAACTGGTCGCTGAGGCGCTGGACCGGATTCCGCCCGAGCTGACACGGCTGATGGACAACGTCGCGGTGTTCGTCGAGGACGAGCCGCCTGCCGCAGAGCCGGATCTGCTCGGCCTGTACGAGGGGACTCCGCTGACGGATCGCGGTGAGTGGTACGCGGGCGTGCTGCCGGACCGGATCACGATCTACCGGGGGCCGACGCTGCGGATGTGCGAGACGCGGGAGGACGTGGTCGCGGAGACCGAGGTGACCGTGGTGCATGAAATCGCCCACCATTTCGGGATCGACGACGCCCGGCTGCACGCGCTCGGCTACGGCTGACGGGTCCGGCGCGTGTCCTCTTGCGGGCGGCGGGAGTTGGGCAGGTCGACTTCTTGGCCCGCCCGTCGTCGGAGGTGGCTCCCGTGCGCCCCTTGTCCGTACCCGCCCGTCTCGCCGCCGCGGTGCTGGCCGTCGCCGCTGCCGCCGGCTGCGTGAACGTCGGCGACGACGCCGGCCGGGCCGGGCCTTCGCGGTCCGCCGCGCAGCAGGGCGGCAAGGCGCCCGACGGCGGCTCGGCGGTGTCCGGCGTCGATGCCGGTGGCCAGGGCGGGCAGGGCGGTGACGGCAAGCGCGGGCGCGGTGGGAAGGGGACGTCGGAGGAGTCGGCGTCCGCGTCGGCCACGCCGTCAGGCCGGGGCAGCGCGTCCGCGACACCGGCCGGGACCGGGCGGAGCGAGAAGCCGCGTGATCCGGCGACGACCGGGGCGCAGCCGCCCGACCCGCACACGGACGAGCCGACGCCCCCGCCGCCGCCTCCCGAGCCGCCCGCCTCGCCGCCCGCGCAGCCGACCGCGGAGCCGTCCTCGTCGGCGCACGAGGAGCCGGGCCCGCAACTGGTGCAGCGCGAGCCGGCCCCGATGGCGGGCGCACCGGCCTGAGCGCTCCGCTCAAGGTGCCGCGATGTGCCGCCGGCCGTCCGCGGCACCGTGGCGGCCGACCGCGCGGTTCCGGGGTTCCGGGTTCGGTTTGCATTGGGGGGTGGTGGGTGCGTATGGTGGTAGATCGTTTGATCCCATTTGCCCGGCGCCATCGCAGAGCGCGCCGTGTGGCGCGTTCTCTCCTTTGCCGTGGCTGACCGCATTGAGGCGGTCGTATTGCGCACCACGGAGTTGACGGGCGCGTGCCGACGAGACTCCGGAAGGTTTCGCATTCGCATGTCCGTGTCCAGCACCGACCACGTCGTCGTGTCCGAGCACACCGAGCACACCGAGCCCACCGAGCCCACCGAGCACAACGAGAATCCCGAGCACCCCGAGAACACCGAGGCCGTCGAGGACGCCCGGGCCGACGTGGCCACCGAGGTCACCGAGACCGCTGACAGCCCTCAGATCACCTTCGCCGACCTCGGCCTGCCCGAGGGCGTCGTGCGCAAGCTCGCGCAGAACGGCGTGACCGTGCCGTTCCCGATCCAGGCCGCGACCATCCCGGACGCCCTGGCCGGCAAGGACATCCTCGGCCGTGGCCGCACCGGCTCCGGCAAGACGCTCTCCTTCGGCCTGCCCACGCTGGCCACGCTGGCGGGCGGCCACACCGAGAAGAAGCGTCCGCGCGCCGTCATCCTCACCCCGACCCGTGAGCTGGCCATGCAGGTCGCCGACGCGCTCCAGCCGTACGGCGACGTCCTCGGCCTGAAGATGAAGGTCGTCTGCGGCGGCACGTCCATGGGCAACCAGATCTACGCCCTGGAGCGGGGCGTCGACATCCTCGTGGCCACCCCGGGCCGGCTGCGCGACATCATCAACCGCGGCGCCTGCTCCCTGGACGACGTGCGGATCGCCGTACTCGACGAGGCCGACCAGATGTCCGACCTGGGCTTCCTGCCCGAGGTCACCGAACTGCTCGACCAGGTGCCGGCGGGCGGCCAGCGGATGCTGTTCTCCGCGACCATGGAGAACGAGATCAAGACCCTCGTCGACCGCTACCTCTCCTCGCCCGTCTCGCACGAGGTGGACGCGGCCCAGGGCGCGGTCACGACGATGTCCCACCACATCCTCATCGTGAAGCCCAAGGACAAGGCGCCGGTCACCGCGGCCATCGCCTCCCGCAAGGGCCGCACCATCATCTTCGTCCGCACCCAGCTGGGCGCCGACCGCGTCGCCGAGCAGCTGCGCGACGCGGGTGTGAAGGCCGACGCGCTGCACGGCGGCATGACCCAGGGCGCCCGCACCCGGACGCTGGCCGACTTCAAGGACGGATACGTCAACGTCCTGGTCGCCACCGACGTCGCCGCCCGCGGCATCCACGTCGACGGCATCGACCTGGTGCTGAACGTCGACCCGGCGGGCGACCACAAGGACTATCTGCACCGGGCCGGCCGTACCGCCCGCGCGGGCCGCACCGGCACGGTCGTCTCCCTGTCGCTGCCGCACCAGCGGCGCCAGATCTTCCGCCTGATGGAGGACGCGGGCGTCGACGCCGCGCGCCACATCATCCAGGGCGCCGGCACCTTCGACCCGGAGGTCGCCGAGATCACCGGCGCCCGCTCGATGACCGAGGTCCAGGCCGAGTCCGCAGGCAACGCCGCCCAGCAGGCCGAGCGCGAGGTCGCCCAGCTCACCAAGCAGCTGGAGCGTGCCCAGCGCCGCGCGGCCGAGCTGCGCGAGGAGGCCGACCGGCTGGTCGCGAGGGTCGCCCGTGAGCGCGGCGAGGACCCGGTGGCCGCGGTGGCCGAGGCCCAGGCGTCGGCGGCCGAGGCGACGACCGGGGTGTCCGTGCCGGAGCAGCCGACGGCGCAGGACGTGGAACGGCCGGAGCGGGCCGAGCGCGCGGAGCGCGGTGAGCGGACGTCGGCGCCGGGCGGGTACGAGCGTCGCGACCGGCGCGATGAGCGGGGCGAGCGCCCCGGGTTCAACCGCGACCGTGACCGGGACCGCGACCGGGATCGCGACCGGGACCGGGACCGTGGCTTCGAGCGGCGTGAGGACCGGGGCGGTTTCCGCCGCGATGACCGTCGTCCGTTCGACCGTGAGCGTTCCTTCGACCGGGATCGTGACCGGGACCGGGACCGGGGCGGGCGTTCGTTCGAGCGGCGTGACGACCGCGGTGGCTTCCGCCGGGACGACCGTGGCGGGCGTTCCTTCGAGCGGCGTGAGGACCGGGGCGGTTTCCGCCGTGACGACCGTCGTCCGTTCGACCGGGATCGTGACCGGGACCGTGAGCGTGGTGGGCGTTCGTTCGAGCGGCGTGACGACCGCGGCGGCTTCCGCCGGGACGACCGGACCGGGCACCGCGGCAGCGACCGTCCGTTCAACCGGGACCGCCAGACCGACCGCCCCGGCTTCCGCGCCGGCGGCCACGACCGTCCGTACGGCCGCCGTGACGACCACCGCGGCTCCGGCTCCTTCGGCCGCCGCGAGGACAAGCCCCGCTGGAAGCGCAACGGCTGACGCCGAGTGAGATGGGGAAGGGCCCGTACGACTCCGGTCGTACGGGCCCTTCCGGCGTTTTTACGGGAGCGGGCGGCGCAGGTCCGGTCCCGCCGGTTGCCGGCAGGTCCTCGATTGCCCACCCGAACCCTTGGCCCGGCTGTACCATCCTCAGGTTCGCGTGGGGGAGTGGGCCGAGGGGGTTTCACCGGGTCCCGCCGCCGCGCCTCTCATCACATCCCTGGGGAGGGACCCTATGACCCGGCGTGCCCGGATCGTATGCGCACTCGTCGGCCTGGCCGCCCTCGGCGCCGGCCCGCTGACCGCCGCGGGCCCGGCCGCCGCGGACACCACGACCACGCCGATCAGCACGGACGGCGTGTGGGGCATCGACTACGCCGGCGGTTTCCTGTCCACCGTGGAGAACACCCCGAGCGGTTCCCAGTGGGTGATCGGCCGGCAGCTCTCCGCGGACGGCGCCACGGTGCTGAACAAGACCAGCCGCGGCTTCGCGGGGGTGTTCGCGGAGGGCTCCCATGTGCAGCGGGTGCCGTGCGACGCCGGCCCGCAGGGCTGTGTGCCGATGCGTTCGTTCGGCAACACCTACGTCGGCCGGTTCATGGACGACGGCACCGGCAGGCAGACGGCAGAGATCTTCCTGACGACGAACTCGCTGAGCGGCAACGAAGAGCCCACCGTCACCGGTGGCCGCTTCGTCGACGCCACCGGTCGCTACTACGTCTACCAGGCGTCCTCGACCGGCAAGCAGTACGTCGACGCCGTGCACCCCTACCGCAGCGAGGACGTACGGCTGACCCGGCCCGTCACGGCCGCCGCCGTGTGGGGTGCGGCCCTGTGGACGCCGGGCCCCGGCAACGGGGTCGTCACGGCCTACGACCTGGAGGCGAAGAAGACCGTCGCGACCGTCTCCACCGGCGCCCCCTGCACGGTCAAGGAGCTTCAGGTCATCGGCCGCTGGATCTACTGGAACTGCGGGCCGACGGGCGCCGCCGGCGTGTACGACCGCACGGCCAAGAAGAACATCACGGTGCCCGCAGGACCCGCGCTGGTCGGCGACGGTTACCTCGTCCGGCACGACCGGGCCGCGGGCGCCCTGATGCTGACGGACTACCACTCGGGCAGGGCCGCCGCCCCGCGGGCGATCGCCGACCTGCCGGCCGGGAACATCGCCGACCAGCGGCGGCTGACCTGGACGGTGGACAAGTTCGGCGGGGACATCGCCTACGTCGGCCCGGACAAGGCGATCCGGATCGTGCAGAGCGGGGTGCCGACCCAGCCCCTCGCGAAGATCGAGTCGGACGTGGACGGCGACGCGGTGGACGTGAAGGGCCGCGTCGCCGTCGATCGCTGGGACAGCTACTGGCAGTTGAACAAGCCCGCGCGGTGGACCTTCACCGTGAAGGACGCCCGGGGGCGCACCGAGCGCACCATCACGGGCCGGGGCGCCCATGTCGAGGTCGAATGGGACCTGAAGTCGGGCTCGGGCGCCTATCTCACCAACGGCCCCAAGACCTGGAGCCTGACGGCCGCCGCCGAGGACGGCGGCGGCACGTACACCACGGGCGGTCCGCTGGGGTACAACGGCGGTCTCCCGGGCTTCCACGACCAGGGGTACTACAACTACGGCGAACTCGTCACGCTCAACTCGGCCGGCGCGCTGACCCTCCACTACACCCTTGGCAAGGGCAGGTTCGACTTCAAGAAGACCGGCTCGGGCTGGCCGGCGGGGACGGTGGCGGTGCCGTTCGGGGACATGGGCACGGACCGTTGTGCCGAGCTGCTGGTCCGGATGCCGAACGGCGAACTGCGGCGCTACGCGGGCCGCTGCGGCGAGCCGTACACCCCGTCGCACAGCCACACCTCCCTGGGCACGGGCTGGAACGCCTACAACGTCCTCACCGCTCCCGGCGACCTGACCGGTGACGGCCGTACCGACCTGCTGGCGCGGAAGGCGTCGACCGGGGACGTCTACCTGTTCGCCAATGACGGCGCGGGGAAGCTCAAGAAGGGCGTCAAGTTCCGCACCTGGTCGGCCTACCGGAAGATCATCGGCGCGGGTGACCTGAACGGTGACGGCTTCGGGGACGTGCTGGCGCTCGACAAGGCCGGGACGCTGTGGCGTTACGACGGCACCGGGGCCGGCCAGGTGAAGGAGCGGGTGAAGGTCTTCTCGGGCTGGGGGGCCTCGTACAACGCGGTCGTCGGGGTCGGGGACATCACAGGTGACGGCAAGAACGACCTGGTCATGCGGGACACCGCGGGCAATCTGTACCGGCAGACCGGCACGGGCAAGGGGTCGTTCGCCGCGCGGGTGCGCATCGCGACCGGCTGGCAGTCCTACAAGGGGCTCTTCTGAGCCGCGGAGTCTTGGGCTGACGGGACTGAGGTCTGAGGTCCGGAGTTTGTGGGGCTGCTGGGACTGAGGGCTGGGTCCCGGAGCCCGGGGCTGACGGGGCTGAGGGCTGAGAGCCCTGGCCCCGGCCTCCGTGCCTCCGTGTCCGGCCGGGGTGGCGCGTTCACCCGGACCGCCGCTTTCCGGTCACCGTGTGACGCATGTCATACCCTCGGCGAGGGAATCGCTGGGGACATGACAGATGAGGCGATCGCGGGCCGGCCGTCGGACGAGGAACGGCTTGCCCAGCTCGGCTACACCCAGGTCCTCGCCCGCCGGATGTCGGCGTTCTCCAACTACGCCGTCTCCTTCACGATCATCTCCGTCCTGTCCGGCTGTCTGACGCTCTACCTCTTCGGGATGAACACCGGCGGCCCCGCGGTGATCACCTGGGGCTGGGTGGCGGTCGGTCTGATGACGCTGTTCGTGGGCCTGTCGATGGCGGAGATCTGCTCGGCGTACCCGACGTCGGCCGGCCTGTACTTCTGGGCGCACCGCCTGGCCCCGCCGCGTTCGGCCGCCGCCTGGGCCTGGTTCACGGGCTGGTTCAACGTGCTGGGCCAGGTCGCGGTGACGGCGGGCATCGACTTCGGCGCCGCCTCCTTCCTCGGCGCCTATCTGAACCTCCAGTTCGACTTCCAGGTCACCCCCGGCCGCACCATCCTGCTGTTCGCGGCGATCCTGCTGCTGCACGGCCTGCTGAACACCTTCGGCGTGCGCATCGTCGCCTTCCTGAACGGCGTCAGCGTGTGGTGGCACGTGCTGGGCGTCGGCCTGATCGTCGGCGCGCTGGCCTTCGTACCCGACCGGCACCGCTCGGCGTCCTTCGTGTTCACCGAGTTCGTGAACAACACGGGCTGGGGCAGCGGCGGGTACGTGGTGCTGATCGGCCTGCTGATGGCGCAGTACACCTTCACCGGCTACGACGCCTCCGCCCATATGACGGAGGAGACCCACGACGCGTCGACGGCCGGCCCCAAGGGCATCGTCCGCTCCATCTGGACGTCCTGGGCGGCCGGTTTCGTCCTCCTCCTCGGCTTCACCTTCGCGATCCAGTCGTACGACGGTGCGCTGAACTCGCCGACGGGGGCACCGCCCGCCCAGATCCTCCTGGACGCGCTCGGCGCGACCGCCGGCAAGCTGCTGCTGCTCGTGGTGATCGGCGCGCAGCTGTTCTGCGGGATGGCGTCGGTGACCGCCAACAGCCGCATGATCTACGCCTTCTCACGCGACGGCGCGCTGCCCTTTTCGCGGGTCTGGCACACCGTGAGCCCGCGCACCCGCACCCCCGTGGCGGCCGTCTGGCTGGCGGCGGCGGGTGCGCTCGTCCTCGGGCTGCCCTACCTGATCAACGAGACCGCGTACGCGGCCGTGACCTCGATCGCCGTGATCGGCCTCTACATCGCGTACGTCGTGCCGACGCTGCTGCGGGTCCGCAAGGGCGCGGCGTTCGAGCGGGGGCCGTGGCATCTGGGCCGCTGGTCGCAGCCGATCGGGATCGTCGCGGTGGGGTGGGTCGGCGTGATCACGATCCTCTTCATGCTGCCCCAGGTCTCCCCGGTCACCTGGGAGACCTTCAACTACGCCCCGATCGCCGTCCTGGTCGTCCTGGGCTCCGCCGCGACGTGGTGGCTGACCTCGGCCCACCACTGGTTCCTCAACCCCACCCACCCCAAGAACCAGCGGCCCCCCGCCCCCTCCCCACTCCCACCCGAGGACTCCGTGCCGGATACACCGGGAAACCTCTGAGGAGACCTGGCCACCGATGCGATGGGGGACTGCGGGGGGCCTGTGCTGATGGGCCTGAGGGCTGCGGGGGTTCCGGGGGCGATGGGTCGGGAACCCCTGAGGGACGCGCCGATCGAGGCGTCTGGGGCTTGCAGGGGGGGTGGGGCTGATGCGCTTGGCCCGGTCCTGCCACGCGAGCCGGATTCGGCCGTTCTGTACCCCCGACGCGGCCGTGTCCCCGATACCCGATCGGCGACACGGCCTCGTCCGGCTATGCTCGGGGAGGCAACATCGCCCCTGGGCCCTTAGCTCAATTGGCAGAGCAGTGGACTTTTAATCCATTGGTTGTGGGTTCGAGTCCCACAGGGCCTACGAGAGTTCAGTGTCTGAACCGATATCTGAACAGGCGATACGGCCCCTGACCGGCCAGCTCCGGTCAGGGGCTCTCGTCTCTATCGGGCTCGTGCGTGAGCGGTGCGTGAGCGGTGGTGCCGCCGGCAGACTTCCGGGCGCGGGGGACGACGGCCGCCGCCTTCTCCGTCAACTCCTCCTCGTACTCCCGGAAGAGCGTCATGTAGGTGTCCGACGTCAGGGTGATCGTCGAGTGCCGCAGCTTTACCTTCGCGTCGTGCAGGTCTCCGCCGGCCGCCTTTATCAGGGCGGCAGCGCCGTGACGTAGATCACGAAGGTTGATCGGGGGTAGATCCTCGTCGGCGACGATCGCCCGGAACGTCTCCGACAGAACCTCCGGATGCAGCCAGCTGCCGTCCTCCGACGTGAAGACTTTGCCGGTCTCCGTCCACGGCAGGCCCTTCTCCAGCCGCTCGGCGCGCTCCGCCAACTGCCGTTCACGGTGGGCCTGGAGGACCGCCACCGTGCCGCTGTCGAGGTGCACGGTGTCCATGGACCCGTCCGTCTTCGGCGCGCCCTCCACGGGCGTCCAGCCGTCCACCGTGATGCCCTTGGCGACCAGCAGCACCTTGCCCTGGAAGGAGACGTTCTCCCAGTCCTGACCGACCGCCTCGTTGCGCCGCAGCCCGTGATACGCGATCAGGTGGAAAGCCGCGTACAGCCGGTCGCTCTCGGCGGCGTCCAGGAAGTGCCCGAGCTGCGCGGGCGTCCACACCATGACGGGGGAAGGCTTCTCGCCCGTCTCCCGCCAACGGGCAACCCGCTCGTCTGTCCACAGCAGGCCGGGCGGGCGCTTCGCCGGCGTCAGTTCGACGAACGCGGCCGGGTTGAAGGTGATGTACTCGCGGCCGATCGCGAAGTTCAGGGCGGTCCGTAGCGTCCTTCGGATGGCCTGTTTGCTGGCCGGTCCTGTGATACGCCGATACGGCGGCATCTCGGCGAGCTTGGCCCGCTCAGCGGCCAGGTGCTCGCGCTCTTTGGCCGGCGGCCGTCCGCCCTTCGCCCATCGGCACCGGGCTTCCTGGTCACGGCGGGCCTGGTTCTCTGCGGAGACCACCTCGTTGGCCTCGTCGATGCCGTCGAACATCTGCTGGACATGCCCGACGCCGAGGCGGTCCAGACGGTAGTCGGCGAGCGCCGGGCGGATGTGGCAGCGCACGTGCGACTCGTAGCCGTTGACCGTCGTCTTCTTGCGGGCCTTGCGCTTCACGTCCAGCCACTCATCGAGCAGGTCGCCGACGGTCATCGTCGCCGTCAGCTTCTGCCCGCGGACCAGGCGCCGGCGCGTCTCCTGCAGGTCGGGCAGGGGCGCCTTCTTGTTCTTGCTGACGTCCTCCAGCAGGTCGCCGATGAGAGTCAGGGCTTCGGTGTCGTCGCCGTCAGCAAGGTCGAGGAGCGCACGCACCTTGTCGAGGGCTTCCTGGGCGTCCTTGGCGGTGCCGTAGCCGGACCGGGAGAACGAGCGGCGGGTGCCGTCCGCGCGGGGCGGCAGCTCCTGGCGAACGGCCCACACGCCGTGCCGCTTGCTCGACAGCTTCGGGCAGGACTTGCCCAGCACCTTGCCGTTCCCGTCCCGGCAATAGCAGCGACGGTACGTCGAACCCTTCAATTCGAATCACCTCCGGGATCATTTTCTCTCGGCTCCTCTACCGCCACGAAACCCGCACCTCTCTTTCGTGGCCGATGTCGCTTTCCTGTCTTTTCTTCGAGCTCTCGCCACTGATGCAGTTGGGAAGAGTAATGGTGGTACTTATCCGCCGCTCTCGCTAGTCTTTCACGGGCAGAGCGAAGGGCAAGCTGAGCAGCTGCGGCGTCTCGTTCGGCTCTCCTCAGCTCCTCCCGTGTGTGGTGGACATGCAGCTCGGCTTGGTCCTCGGCTTCTTTGAGTCGCACGAGCTCCAGACTCAGCGTCTTGACTTCTCTCTCAAGGGCGTCCGTGTCGCGGGAAATCTGATTTCGCTCCCACGAGGGGTCACCATAAACAGCCGAGAGCATTTCTTGGATGGTTGACCCTAGCGCTTGCGCCAGGATCTCGGCTTCTGATAGCCGGAGTGATCGCTGGCCGGATTCCAGCTTGGCGATCGTCTGCTGATACATGCGACCGCCTAGGGCGGCCACGCGCTCGGATAGGTCCAACTGGGACAAGTTGAGGAGCGTCCGGCGGCGCTTCACCTGGGCGATGAATGCCTCCTCCGCATGCAGATGCTCCGACATCCCGTCGCCCTCGCCAACGCTTCCAACGTCTTCCATGCACAACACGCTACATCTTGATGTTGTTGTTGCGATACACCGCCACCGTGTACATACTGAGGGTGTTCAACGCCAACACCGTGAGGGGGTTGAGCGGTGTCTGAGCTGCTCACTTCTGAGGCGCACGAGTACCTGACCACGAAGGATGTGGCCACCAGGTACCGAACCGCGCCAAGCACCGTCCGCTACTGGCGGCACATCGGCTACGGGCCCAAGGGCATCAAGGTCGGTCGCCGCATCCTCTACTCGCCCGCCGAGATCCAGCGCTTCGAGAAGGAACTCGCCGATCGCGGGGCCAAGGGATCCGCATGACGGGCCAGGCTCTGACCATCGCCGCGATCCTCGACCTGCCTGCCGTCGTCCCCCTGTGGCCGACTGTCGGTCAGGCTCTGGGGCTCGCCGAGTCCACCACTTACCAGCTCGCGGCCGAGGGCCGCCTACCCATCGAGTCGATCCGGTTGGGACGCCGACGCGTCGTCCGGACCATCGACCTCCACCGCTTCCTCGGGCTCATCCCGCAGGAGAACGGCGCCGCCCCCGCGTACCAGGCGGGGACGTCTGCCGGAAACGACGAAGCGGCCCGGGTACCAGCCGGGCCGCCTCTGTCGAGCAAGTCCGCTCCCACCAGCAAGTAAGAAACGAGACAGCTCTATGCCACAGATTCGCACGTCGGCGGCCCTGCCGTCGACTCCGACTGACCAGCGCGTCCCTGCCGCGCCCGCCTTGACCTCCCCGTTCGACGCGATCCGCCGGGTCCGCCCGGACGGCTCCGAGTACTGGGACGGCCGGGAACTCATGCCGCTCCTTGGCTACAGCAAGTGGGCCAACTTCACCGAGGCCGTTGACCAGGCCCGCGGTGTGATCGCCGCTCAGCAGGGCGAGATGACCGCTCAGGTTGAGGTTGCCGCTACCAGCAAGATCACAAAGAACGTCCGCGGACAGAACCGCTCAGTCCCCACGTTCGAGATGTCGCGGAACGCCTGCTATCTGACCGCGATGCGCGGTGACTCCCGCAAGGAAGAGATCCGGGCGGCACTCCTGTACTTCGCGGCCAGGACCCGCGAGGCGGAACTGGCCGCACAGGAGTCTGCCCGTCCGAGGACGGGTGCGGAACTCGTCCTTCAGATGGCGCAGGAACTCGTCGCCCAGGAACAGCGCCTCGCCGCTGTCGAGCAGGCCCAGGCCGTGACCGCCGCGAAGGTGGAGGCGATCGAGGGCCGGTACGACTGGTTCACCGCTCTCGGCTACGCCAAGCTGCACGGTCACGACACCGAGCACGTGTACCTCCAGCGGATCGGCAAGCGTGCGTCGGCGATTCTCCGTGCGCGGGGTGTGGAGCCGCAGCGCCGGCAGGACGCGACCTACGGCACGGTCGGGGTGTACCCGACGGACGTGCTGGAGCGCGTGTTCGCGGAGGTGGCCCGGTGATGGCCGCCACGGCAACCCGGCACACGAACGGCGTCGTGCCTGAACAGCGCATCACTGCGTTCACCCACGCCGAGGTCATGACCGACCCGGACACCGGCGAGAAGATGCTCGTCGCCGCCGCTGACGAGAACCTGGGCGACCTCCAGGAGGTCACTCCGGCTCAGCTGCTGGCCAAGGTCGCCGAGCAGCGCAAGCAGCTTGACCACATCGAAGCCCTCGCCAACGGCCACGCGGCCAGCGGCGCCCAGCTCCTCAACGAGGATCCCCCGCGGACGTGGACCTTCACCAACAAGGTGACCGGCGTGCCCACCACGGTCACCTGCATGCCGGGCTGCACGCTCGACCACCAGCGCGCCAGCGCCACTCCGACCCACCCGCACGACATCTACTGCCAGGCCCCGGGCACCAGCATGGAGCTGCCCCTGTTCGGGCCCCTGTGCGAGTCGAACCAGCCGGAAGAGTTCCAGATCTTCTCCTGGCAGATCACCGTCCACCCGTTCGACCCTGACGTGTCCAAGCGTCTGCCGTGCGCGGACCTGGAGGTCGTGGACGAGCACTGGATTGACGCGCTCGACCCCGACTCGTTCGAGTCCGTCATCAACCGGTTGCAGCGGCAGGTCGACCAGCTGCGCGCCGCGCACGCCCTGCTCGTCAACACCCGCGCCGACTACCGGGAGCGCTCGGGGGTGCAGGCATGACGACCAGCATGCACACTGCCGTGCCCGCCCAGCGGGCGAACAGCGTCAACGTCCTGATCAGCCCGAACAACGGCAGCCCCCGCCCCTTCGAGGTGTGGCCCAGCGCAGGCGCCCCCGTCTACACCCACGAGGCGTACTACAACCCGGCACGCATCACCCGCGCCGCCGCCGAGAACCAGGTGCGCGCGCACCTCGCCAAGCAGGACGTGCACGTGAACCGGTTCCTTGACGGGGATGACGCCGACGTCGCCGCTGCCAGGGACATCAAGGAGCGCATGCTCGCTCAGTGGGAAGAGTTCCGGCAGCTCAACCGGGCCAACGGCACCGCCACCCCCGCGACCGAGAAGTTCATGGACGAGGTGGCCCTGCTCATCTCCGTCGCCCCCGACCCGCAGGCCGCCCTCGACCAGATCATCGACATCCTCGCGCGGGACCGCGTGAAGGCCGAAGGATGCCGGATCTACGCCTGGTGCATCGAGACCGGCCCGCACTACGACCACGTCAGCGCCGACATGAAGATCCTCGACCCGAAGGGTGAGGAGGTGGTCGACGCTCGGCTCCTGCACCTGTCCGAGTCCACGCCCACCGTGTGCATCGGGCCGGGGGACTTCACGCCCGAGCAGGCCCGCGCGGCCGCCGGAACGTTCCGCCAGTTCGCCGACACCATCGAGCGGATGGCCGGCCTCGCCGAGGGCCGCTCGTGAGCGCGCCGGTCAACGCCGCGGCGCCGGTGTCCACCGTCGTAGACACCGGGCGCCCGGCCCGCGCCGACCGTCCCGTCCGCTTCGACGACCCCGAGCGTAACCGGGCGTACTGGGCGCGCATCGACCGCATCGTTGACGCCGCGCCGCCCTTCACCGACGAACAGCGCGCGGCCATCCGCGCCGCGTTCCACCAGCCCACCGCGCGGGAGGCGGCAGCGTGATGGAGCCGATCCGGACCAACATCAGTGAGTCTCAGAGGCCCGTGCCCGACGGCCCCCGCTCTGACCGCGAGCACATGGACCAGCCGACCACCGGGAAGTGGGCGTCCCTGGCCGCCCACACCCCCACTGACGCTGCGTTCCACGTCGCCCTCGACGCGATCGAAGCCACCGTGAAGGCCGCCAAGGCCGCCAACGACAGCGAGGGCATCCGGCTCGCCCTGCACACCGCGGTCGACATGTTCACGGACGGGGGGATGGACCTGTGACCAAGCAACGCCCCGGCCAGTGGCCCACCGACAGCCGACGCCCTCTCAAGCCGGTACCGGCCAGCGGTGACGGGCATCCGCCGCAGCCGACCCGTATCGAGGTTCCTGTGCCGGACGTCCGGCTTGTCGTCACCGTCGATCTCACCGGCCGCTACGACAGCCAGGACGAGGTGTCCCGCGCGCTGTACGAGCAGACCATCCGGGCGAGCGACTGCCACACGGCGATCGTCCGGCTCGGTGAGGACGCCATCCGCCGGCACCTCGAACTCCCCCGCGCCATCGCCGGTGCGTTCTTCCTCTCGGCGAAGCGCATCGAGGTCCACGTTCCTTCCGGGACCAGGTACGCGTACTTCGCGCTGCGGGTGAAGAGCCAGCTCGCGCAGATCTGCGCGGACCACGAGCAGATGGTCAACCAGATGCGGTCCCCGGGCTGATCTGGGTGGTACGGCGGGCCCGCGTACCCCGCGCGGGCTCGCCGCCTCTCCGTCTCCCCCGTCGGCCACGCACGAAAAGAGCCACCGTTGATCAACATGGGCCCGACGGCCGTGCCGGACGCTAGCGGACGGGTCAACCTGCCCCGGCTGGCAGGCCGCTGATGGGAATCAAGAGGATCGTCGATGTCCTCGACTACGCGCCGCAGGACCTGACGCCGGCTGAGCGCCTGGTCCTCGTTGTCATCGCCGAGAACATCGATGACGGCGACGCGAAGCGGGAGACCTGGGCGGGGTTCAGCATGAAGACCCTCGCCCGGCGCTCCGGCCTGACCGGGGACGGGACGCTGAAGCGCGCCCTTCAGCGGCTCGCCAAGCGGGGCCTGGAGGTCCGTGTGCCCCTGGGCTTCGACAAGAGCGGACGGCCGTTCTTCGCGGTGCCGGGGAAGCAATGCCGGTTCCGGCTGCCCGCGATCGACGCCACCTTGCCGATGCCCCTGGAAGGGGGGACCACAGTCCCCGCTCAAGGGAAGGCGACGCCCCCCGCCAAGGGGGGACCTGAGTCCCGGCAGGGGGGACCACAGTCCCGGCAGGCGGGACCTGAGTCCCCCCAGGGGGGACCACAGTCCCCCCCTACTCCTTTTACTCCTCACTCCTCTACTCCTACTGCTGCCGCCGCACCGGACGACACGACACTTCCCGCCGACGATGCATCCGCTGACGCGGTCAAGCCCGCGAGCAACAAGACGAAACCCCGGGCCTCGCCGAACACGGCAAAGCCGAACCCGCACCAGGTCGCCGACGACCTGACGAAGCAGTTCTGGGAGCGGTACGGCAAGGGGCGAGCCCAGAGCTTCCTCGCCGTCCGGGCAGTCACCCGCAAGGCGATCGCCAACGGCGTCGCCCCCGACGCCCTGATCCACGCCCTGAAGCAGGTCGGCGAGGAAGGGCGGCCGGTATCCGGCGGAACGATCCAGTTCGCCCTCAGCCGCCGACCTCGCGCCGAGGCGTACCGCAACCCGACAGACGACCACGCGGCAGTGCGTGACCGGCCGGAGGAGACGGACCCTCCGGCGCGTGACCACTCCGCCTACGACGAAGACCTGAGGACCATCCGGTGAACGACACCCACACGCCCGCCTCCCGACTCGTCATCGACTTCGACGGCCTCGGCGTCCCCGCCGGCTCCTACGCGCTGCCCACCCGCGGCGCGGTAGCCCACCTGGGCGAGGACACCGGGCACCGCTTCGCCGAGCACTTCGCCGGACGGCTGCCCCTCGCCGCTCTGACCGCGGCCGAGACCGCGTTCCTGCGCGATCACTTCCTCGACCAGTTCACCGAGCGCCGCGAGCGGGCCCTGGCCTACTTCGCGCAGCACGTCACCTTCCGGTACCGCAATGCCCAGCCCGACGGCCGCGCCCGTGCCTGGGCGCAGGACGTGGTGCACGACCCGCACGAGGCGCAATCGATGCTGCTCGTCGGCCCGACGGGCACGGGCAAGACGTACTGGGCCTACGGCGCTTTGCGCGCCATCGCAGACGCCGGTGCCTGGGTCCCGTGGAAGGCGACCACGGAAGCCGACCTGTTCGCCCTGCTGCGTCCACGACCCGGCCACGACCCGGAAGCCGCCTTCCAGGCCGTCGCGAACTGCCCGCTGCTCTTCCTGGACGACCTGGGCGCGGCGAAGCTGTCGGAGTGGACCGAGGAGGTCACCTACCGCGTGATCAACCACCGGTACGACCGCTGCTTGCCCAGCATCTTCACCAGCAACGTCGCACCCCGCGACTTCCCGGCGATGTTCGGGGACCGGATCACTTCTCGGCTCGCCGGCATGTGCGACCAGGTCGCGGTCAAGGGCGAGGACCGCCGGAAGGCGGCCCAGGCATGAGCGACGACTTCGCCCGCGTCCCGCCCCACGACTTGGCGGCTGAACAGTCCGTGCTCGGCGGCATGCTGCTGTCGGCCGAGGCCATCGCGGACGTTGTCGATGTCCTCGACGGGGCGGCCGACTTCTACAACCCCTCCCACGAGACCGTCTACAGCGCGATCATCGCCCTGCACACCGCGGGTGATCCGGTCGACCCGATCACCGTCAGCAACCATCTGCGCGAGCAGGGCGTGCTGCACAAGGCCGGTGGCGCGGCGGGCGTGCACCATCTCGTTCAGGCGGTACCGACCGCCGCGAACGCCGAGCACTACGCGGGCATCGTCCGGGACTGCGCGGTCCGGCGACGCATGATCAAGGCCGGGACCCGTATCGTGCAGCTCGGCTACGACGGCGCCGACGCCACCGAGTCCATGGACGCCGCGCAGGCCGAGCTGAACGAGGCAGCGCAGGTCCGCGAGGACCCCGACGCCGCGCTGCTCGGCGAGGACTTCGGCCAGCTCATCAGCGAACTGGAAACCCTCCAGCGCGACGGGCACGCAACCGGGGTCCTGACCGGGTACACCGATCTCGACGCGCTCACTCATGGCCTCCACCCCGGCCAGATGATCATCATTGCGGCGCGGCCCGCGCTGGGGAAGTCGACCCTCGGCGTGGACATGGTCCGTCAGGCCGCCATCCACGACGGCCGGCCGGCCGCGTTCTTCAGCCTGGAGATGTCCCGGCGGGAGGTGCAGCACCGCATCGTCTCCGCCGAAGCGCGGATCGGTCTGCACCACATCCGCGGCGGCAGCATGACCGACACCGATTGGGTGCGCTTCGCACAGCACATGCCCCGACTCTCGGCGGCGCCGCTGACGATCGACGCCACCCCCAACCAAACCGTGACGCAGATCAAGGCCCGCTGCCGACGCCTTAAGCAGCGCGGCGGCCTCGACCTGGTCGTCATCGACTACCTCCAGCTCCTCGGCTCGGGCTCCGCCCGCCGCACCGAGACCCGGCAGCAAGAGGTGTCCGACATGAGCCGTTCCATCAAGCTGATGGCGAAAGAGCTGGACGTGCCCGTGGTGGTACTCGCCCAGCTCAACCGCGGCCCCGAGCAGCGCACGGACAAGAAGCCTCAGGTGTCCGACCTGCGCGAGTCGGGATCGCTGGAGCAGGACGCCGATGTAGTGATCCTGCTGCACCGCGAGGACGCCTACGACAAGGAATCCCCGCGTGCCGGTGAAGCTGACCTGATCGTGGGCAAGCACCGCAACGGGCCCACCGCCACGATCACCGTCGCCGCGCAGCTGCACTACTCGCGCTTCGTCGACATGGCCCGCACATGACCAGCCTGAGCGAAGAAGACATCGCCGCCGCGCGTACCCAGGGCGACCTGACGGCGCTGCTGCTGATGGCGAGCGGGCTGCCCGTCACCCCGCGGCAGCGAACAGCCCCGGCCGCGTCGGTGCGCGTCCCGCGTGCGCGGCCGGGCTCCTGGCCCGACGGATCACGTCCGCCCCAACTAGCGCCCGATGTAGCCGCGTACCTCGCGCGGCTGTGGCCCGACCGCTACGACACCCTGAACGGAGATGGACCGTGAACGTCTGCGAGCTGTGCGGCGACGACGCGGCCGGCCGGTACCTGTGCCACCGGCACACGGTGAAGCTCGCCGAGCGGCTGGCCGACCTGCCGACCCTGTATGACGAGGTCGGCGAGTGCCTGGTGCCGCGCCGCCCCGGGTGGGGCGAGATCGTCGCCACCCGCGGCGCGGCCGGCCCGCAGTCCCCGATCGACGAGGACGTGCTGGACACGGTGAACTGGGTGCGCGCGGCCGAGGTGATGCGGCTGTGGCGGATCGACGTTCAGCGGGTGCGGTGGCCGCAGCATGCGCCGCCCCCGCCGCCCGCCGACCTGTCTGCGGACTGCCGCTGGCTCGGCATGGAGCTGGAGTGGGTCGTCGCCCACTACCCGGGCGCCGGCGACCTCGCCCGTGAGGTGCGGGAGTTGGAGGCTCAGGCCCGGACGATCGTCGGCGATCCGCTGCCGCGGGCGCAGCGGCTCGGGACGTGCGTCGCGGTGACCGACAGCCAGGGCACCGTGTGCGGGGCCGTGATCTCCCGCATGCCGGGGCAGACCCGGCTGGCCTGCCGGTGGTGCGGCTACGTGTACGCGACCGCGCAGGACTGGGCGCGACTGCAGCACTTCCAGCCCGCCGAGTCGGCCTGAACCACTTGTGTCCAACACCCCTGTTGGATAAGGTCGTTGTGATGGATCCGAAGCCCTGGCGGGAACGAGTCCGCGACGAGGAAGAGCTGTTGGCGCAGCTCAACCAAGCCGCATCCGAAGCCGCCTCCCGACGAGCCCAGGCTCTGCGCGATGGCGTAGCGGAGCTGGGCACCGTGGCCGATGTCGCCCGCGATCTCGGCCGCAGCTGGCAGGCGGTCGACCAGGCGATCAAACGAGACGACCGCAAGAAGGCGGCCAAGCCGCTCACAACCGAATAGACAGCGAGGGCCGGACGGCAGCTCCCGAGTGTTGGCGCACCCGGGGCGATCGCACCGCCCGACCCTCCAGCCCACGAACGAGATCGGACCTCGTCATGGACCAGCAGCACCTTAACGCGCCCACGTGCGCGGACACCGCCCCCGGCCGGCGCCTCATCGCCGCGGGCCTCACCCGTCGCCATGACGGCCGCACGATCACCGTGCGCGTCACCGCGGCCGGCGTCACCGGGACCATCCGCACGGCGGTGACCCGGTGACCACCCCCGACCTCCCCCCGGCCGCCCGCGACCTGCTCGCCGCCGTCCTCGAAGCCCTCGACATCCCCCACCCCGCCACCGTCGGCGGCACCGAAGCACACGACCGGCTCCTCGCCAACCGCGCGGTGCACGCCCGGATCGCCCTGCGCAGCGTCCTCGACGGCGACAGCATCGGCCCGGAGTGGACCGCCAGCTACCTCCGCGAACGCCTCGCCGAGCACCCCGTCACCGGGTACGTCACCGTCGAGCAGGCGCAGGCCGCCCTCGACGCGGGCAAAACCTGGTCCGAGGCCGTGGCCCTCCCCGCCGAGCAGGGTGGCGCACGATGAGCCACCCCCAGCTCACCATGACCGAGCGCCGCGCCGCGGTGGCGCAGCTCCTGGCGCACGACCCGGACCTGTCGGCGCGCGCCATCGCCGCCCAACTCGGCGTCGGCAAAGACACCGTGCGCCGCGACATGGACGCCCTGCGCGCCACCGGTGCGCCGCCCGCGCCGCAGGACGGGGACGTGCTCGTGCTCCGGCTCGACGAGCCGCTGCGCCAGGCCCTCGCCGTCCTGCGCGCCACGCTCGGCGCCCCGGACACCGTGGCGCAGAACATCGCCGCGGCGCGCGCCGCCATCCACGCCACCGCGGACACCGTCCGCGACACGCACCCCCACGTGGCGCGCTGATGGCGCAACCGGTACTCGCCATCGTCTTCGCGCTCGCCGCCCTCGCGGCCCTGCTCGGCCTCGCCCTGGTCGACCTCCGCACCGTCCCCCCGATCACCGGGACGTGCGCCTTCGTGCTCACCTGCGCCGCGCTCGCCGTGGCTGTACTCCGCTGAGGACCCCTTCGTGACGTTCGTGACCATCGGCGGTTGCACCGTCGGCATCTGCATCCTGATCTACCACCTGGTCGAATGGTGGCCCGGCGCCAAGAGCCTGCGCGGCAACCCCCTGCACTACGCCGCCGACCTCGGCCCGTTCCTGCTCGCGTGGGCCTATGGCGCCCTGACGATCCTCGGTGTCGGCGGACTGATCGGCTGGGCAGCCCGTACCGCCCTGTGGATCTCCAACTGGCTCGGCGACGTGGCCTTGGTGTGGGGGATCGGCGGGCAGGCCGGCACCCGCGCGGGCGGCACCGGCTACCTGCCGCTCACCCAGCCCGGCGGCGCCATCGTCCTCATCCTCACGGCCGCGCTGGTGGCCGCGGTGAAGAAGTCCCGGTACGGCGCCGACATCAAGCGCGGTGCCTGGTGCGGGATCTGCCTCGGCACCTCGGCGGGGATCGCGGGGTTCGCCGCGGCGCCGCTCGCGGTCGCCGTGAACCGGCTCGGCGACACCGTGTTCGGGGCCCTGTGATGGCCGCCCCGGAAGAGCCCGAGGCGGAGCGGTCGCGGGCGGCCGGCGCGTGCGTCCTGTTCGTCCTCGGCGGGGCCGTCGCTGGGGTCGCGTTCGCGGTCGACGAGGCGGCCGGGGTGCTCCTCGTGGTGACTGCCGGGACGGTCGTCCTGTGGCGGTCAGCGCGGCGTATGTCCGATTCGCGCACCACTCCCCCACCACCCCTCTCAGGGGACGTTTACGCAGCTCACAGCGACGAAATCGACCGCATCCAAGAGGGGCCGGGGGAGGGGTTGCGTGTCATCTACACGAAAGAGAACCGGAGGACAGATGTCGCCCGTTGAGCCGCTGACACGACGCATCCTCGCCGCCCTCGGCTACGAGTACTGCCCGCAGTGCGGCTGGTGGACCAAACCCCACTGCGGCCACTGACCAACCCCGGCCCAGGACAATCCGCTGGAATCACTTCCACGGACAGCAGGCTGCCAGCGATGATGTCGGCATGACTGACCGCAGCAACACCCTGATCTCGGCCTTCGGCGTCCTGGCCAGCACCGTGATACTCGCCATGTTCATCAGCTCCGGAGCGTCAGTTCCCTGGATCGCATTCTGGACTGTGACCTTCCTCGTCGCGCTCTACGCACTCGTGCGTGACGTCAGGCGCCTTCGCGCAGGCCAGACGAACTGACAGAAGACCCGGCGCCACAGGCGCATCATGGACGCATGGAGCAGCACATCCGCCCCGGCCACTACACCGCCACCCAGGCCCGCCAAGTCCTCGGCGGCATCAGCGCCGGCGCCCTCCGCAACCTCGTCTACCGCGGACGGCTCCGGCGAAGCGGCGGCACCGACCGGTACCCGTACTACGCCGTCCCGGACGTCAACGCACTCGCCGCGGAACGCCAACAGCGCGATGTCGCTTGACCGCAGGTCAGACACTGTGTGACGATCGCCGTGCACAACTGTGCCCACACGAGGCACCACAGACGCACGACAGAGCCCCGGACCGGACCACCGGCCGGGGCTTCGTCGTGCCCGTCCGCCGCCCGGCGCAGCGGGCTTCGAGGCGGCCCTGCGGAGCGCCCGGCGGCGGACCCCAACGTCACAACACAGCCACACCACCCACACGCGCCCCTCACCCGGCGCATGATGCCCCCTCAGACCAGAACACCCTGGGGGGACCATGAAGACCCGCATAGCCGTCGGCACTGCCCTGCTCGCCCTCACAGCCGCCCTCACCGCCTGTAGCAGCGACTCCAAACCCGACACCGCCGCCTGCAAGGCCGCCATGACCAAGGAGTACCGCGACGGCATCGCCCAGGGCGAGAACGCGCCCGAGGGCAAGCGGCCCGCCGAATGCGCCGGCGTCGACGACAAGACCGTCCAGCGCTACGCCAGCGAGATCCTGGAGAAGGAACTCCCCAAAGCCGTCGAGAGCGCGCTGCCCGACAGCCTTGAGAGCGCCCCGTCCGACACCGACGAGGCGTCCAACGTCACGCCAGAGTGCCGGGAGTGGATCGAGGCAGAACTCCTCGACGACTCAGAGAGCATCGACGCATCGTCCGGAGAGAACGCCTGCGGCTACCTGACCGACGACGAAGTCGACCAAGCCGTCGAGGACATCACCAACGACCTCATCGAGCGGGGGGCAACCCCCGCGTCCTGACCCAGCGGAGGTGGCGCCCGTGGCCGGCAACCCGCGCAACGGGCGCCGCTACCGCCGCCTCGTCGACTGGCTCCGCGCCCAACGCCTCCCCTGCTGGCTGTGCGGCCACAACATCGGCTACGACCTGGACGCCCGGCACCCGCTGTCCTTCACCCTCGACCACGAGGTACCGCTCTCTCGCGGCGGCAGCCTCCTCGACCCCGCCAACGCCCGCGCCGCGCACCGGCGGTGCAACAGCAGCCGCGGCAACCGGACGACGCCCAAGCGGCCCGAGCGAGCCTCACGGAGATGGTGACCATGGCGCAGCAACAGCCCACGATGCCGCGCTGCCGCTGCGGCAAGTGGAAGACCTACGCCGGCCGCTACGACCGGGATGGCTACACCCTCCGTTGCGCCGGATGCCGACGGGCCATCTGGCGCTGCGGCTGCTGACGCCATGCTGTACGTCGTGACCGGCCCCCCGGCCGCAGGCAAGTCGTCCTGGATCGAGGCGCACGCCCGGCCCTCCGACATCGTCATCGACCTGGACCGCATCACCAGTGCACTCACCGGGCCCGGGGCACCGCAGTGGAACCAGAACGCGCTGCACCTGCGCGTCGCCCACCGCGCCCGGTACGCCGCCATGGACGCCGCGTTCCAGCTCCTCGACCAGCTCGACGTCTACCTGATCCACACCATGCCCAACGCCCGCGCCATGGCCAAGTACAAGCGGCTGAAGGCACGCATCGTGGTCGTGGACCCAGGCCGAGACCTCGTCATGCAGCGCATCAAGGCGATGCGCTCGCCCGAGATGGAGCGCGTCGCCACCCGCTGGTACAACGCCCGCCGGCGCCTGCCCCAGCAGGCGATGCCGCAAGCCTCCCGGTCCTGGTGACCACCGGTCACACCCGGTGAAGGCAGCCTCCCGACCGTCCCCTGCCAGGGCGACGCGCGACCCGGTCATGGTCGGCCGGGCGGAGAGTGGGTCGAAAGTTCGGCGCAGGACCGGGCGACCCAAACGCCCTTGTCGCCCGATTTTTTGCGCGGCCCGATCCGGTCGCTAATCACTGCGAACTGAGTTGGACTGAATTAGCGGGCCGTCACCCTGTGTGATGTGACGCTGCGTCACCATTGGGGGTGATCATGGGTGACGTCCGAGACAAGATCGCCGCCGAGATCGAACAGCTCCGAGCGGACGAGACGTCGCCTGGCCTCGCCCAAGTCGCCGTCCGGCTCGCCGAGTCCATGGACGACAACGGTGGGCTGACTGGGCTGGCGAACGCGGCGACCGCGCTGCGCTCCGTGATGACCGAGCTGCGGAAGCTGGCTCCTGTCGAGTCGAAGGGGGACGCGGTCGATGACATTGCTGAGCAGCGAGCGAAGCGCCGCGCAGCAGCCCGGCAGCAGGCCGCCGGCGGCTGACGACGGCCGCGTGTATGGCTGGCAGACGCCGCCGATCCAGACTGCGCCGCCGGCGGTGACGAGCGCTGGCCAGGAGGCCATCGACCTCGCCGCCCGGGCTGGGCTGGTGCTCGATCCGTGGCAGCAGCACGTCCTGCGTGTCGGCATGGGAGAGAAGCCGGACGGCAGTTGGGCCTCGTTCGAAGTCGCCTTCAACGTGCCGAGGCAGAACGGCAAGGGCGGGATCATCGAGGCACGCGAGCTGTGGGGGCTGTTCATCGGCGGCGAGGAGCTGATCCTGCACAGCGCGCATGAGTTCAAGACGGCGAAGAACGCGTTCAAGCGGATCGAGCGTCTGATCCGTCAGACCCCTGACCTGCATAAACGCGTGAAGACGTATCGGCAGACCGTGGGCGAGGAAGGCATCGAGCTGCACACCGGGCAGCTGCTGCGGTTCATCGCCCGCTCGAAGGGCTCGGGCCGGGGCTTCACCGGGCACTGCAACGTGATGGACGAGGACATGATCCTCGGCGACAACGAGATGGATGCGCTGCTGCCCACGATGGCGGCCGTCCCAGACCCGCAGATCTGGTACGCGGGCAGCGCCGGCATCGGCGCCCCGTCCGTGCAGCTCGGGCGTCTGCGGCGGCGTGCGCTCGCTGCGATCGAGACGGGCACGCCGGATCCGTCGCTCGCCTACATGGAGTGGTCGGCAGACCCGCACGTCGACGAGTGCCCGGCCGACTGCACCGCGCACGATGACCCCGGCTCGGACGCCGCGGTGCTGAAGTCCAACCCGGGTGTCGGCTACCGGCTGACGCTGGAGAAGATCGCGCGCGAGCGGGCGACGCTCAGCGCCGCCGGCTACGCGAGGGAGAGGCTGGGCGTGGGCGACTACCCGTCCGACGAGGCCGACACGTGGCAGGTCATCGGTGAGGACGCGTGGCGGGCTCTGGCGGCCCCTGAGTCCGCGCCGGCGGATCCGGTGGCGTTCGCCATCGACATGACCCCGGAGCGGTCGCACGCGGCGATCTGTGTGGCCGGGGAGTGGCGGGGCGGCGTTCACGTGGAGGTCGTCGACCACCGGCCCGGTACGGGCTGGGTCCTGGAGCGGGCCAAGGAGCTGCACGCGAAGTGGGGGCCGCGCTGCTGGGTCATCGACGGTGGCGGCCCGGCCGGGTCGCTGATCGCCGAGCTGGAGGACGAGGAGACCGGCCTCGGCGTCACGGTGGTCCAGCCGAAGACGCGGGAGATCGCACAGGCATGCGGCCAGTTCTACGACGCGGTCGCCGAGCAGACGCTCTCCCACCTCGACCAGGCGCCGCTCGCCGCGGCGCTGGCGGGCGCGCAGAAGCGTCCTCTCGGGGACGCGTGGGCGTGGGCGCGGCGGATCGTCTCCATCGACATCAGCCCGCTGGTGGCCGCCACGCTCGCCCGCTGGGGACTGTCAGCCGAGGTCGAGGAGACGGAGGAGGTGCCGGAGGTATGGTGACGCGCCTCGTTCTGCACGTGCTGGAGGTCGTGTTCGTCCTCGCGTTCCTGCTGGGCGTCGGCTTGTGGTCCGTGCCCGCGGCGCTGGTCCTGGCCGGTGTGCTGGGCGTGGTCGCGGTGGAGCGGACCTTGGCGGGCCTGCCCCGTGAGGGGGCCCGGTCGTGAGCCTGTTCGGGCTGTTCGATCGGCGGGCATCTCTGGAGAACCCCGCGGTGCCCCTGACGGATGCGGTCCTTGCCGAGATCTTCGGCGGGTTCCGCTCCGATGCCGGCGTGCAGGTGTCGGAGGAGACGGCGCTGCGGACGCCCACCGTGTGGCGCGCGGTGGCTGTCATCGCCGGTGTGTCCGCCGCGCTGCCGCTGCACGTGTACAGGTCCGGCAGCCGGGACCGCATGACGGTGCCGCTGCTGGAGGACCCGCACCCGGAGCTGACGCCGCTGGAGCTGTGGCGGCTGGTCAACGTGCACCGGGTGCTGTGGGGCAACGGCTACGTGCAGAAGCTGCGCAATCAGGCCGGGCAGGTCAGGGAGTTGTGGCCGGTGGCCCCGGAGCGGGTGGACGTCAAGCGGCAGAAGCCGTCGCCGGACAACCCGACCGGCAAGTGGTTCTTCGCCACCGACGACTGGGGCACGGTGCACGCGCTGTCGCCCCGGGAGATGATGCACCTGCCTGGCCTGGGCATTGACGGGCTGAAGGGCCTGTCTCCGATCGCCATGGCCCGTCAGGGCATCGGTCTGGCGCAGGCCGCGGAGAAGGGCGCGGCGAAGCTGTTCGGGCGGGGCAACGTCCTGTCCGGTGTGCTGGAGACCGAGCAGAAGCTGACCGCCGAGCAGGCCCACGCGCTCAAGTCCCGGTTCCAGGCGAAGCTGTCCGGCATCGACAACTTTCAGGAGATCGCTGTCCTGGACGCTGGCGCCGCGTTCAAGCCGGTGACGATGCCCTTGAAGGATGCCCAGTTCCTGGAGTCGCGGGAGTTTCAGATCCCGGAGATTGCCCGCATGTTCGGCGTGCCGCTGTTCCTGCTCATGGAGACCGCCAAGTCGACGTCGTGGGGGACGGGCCTGGAGCAGCAGGCGCAGGGCTGGATCACGTTCGACCTCACCCCGGCGTGGCTCGCCCCGGCCGAGCAGCGCATCACCAAGGAGCTGCTGCCCGCCGGCCAGTACGCGCACTACGCGGTGCAGGGCCTGCTGCGCGGTGACAGCTCGGCGCGGGCGACGTTCTACCGGGCGATGCGCGACACGGGCGTCATGTCCGCCAACGACATCCGCGCCCTGGAGGAACTGCCTCCGATCCCGGGGCCCGAGGGCGACACCTACCTGCAGCCGACGTACATGGCCCCGCTGGGGTCCAACCCTCTGGCCGACGACGGCGGGGCTCTGCCCGCCCGTGCGGCCGCTCTGATGGCCGAGGCGCGCCGCCTGCTGGCCCAGCATGCCGACCAAGGAGGCAATCACGATGCCGACGATGACCGGCGCTGAGGAGCGGCGCCGCCTGGCCCTGTCCGCCGCTGACGTGGCGATCCGCGCGACCGACGCAGGCGAGCGCTTCGGCGGGTACGCGTCCGTGTTCAACTCCCGCACGGCGATCGGCAACCCGCTGCGGTGGGGCTTCTACGAGGAGATCGCGCCGGGCGCGTTCACCAAGACGCTGTCCGAGGGCGACGCGCGGATGCTCATCGACCACGACTCGTACTACGTCGTGTCGCGGACATCGGCCGGCACCCTCGACCTCGCCGAGGACGACAAGGGTCTGTCCGTCGACTCGGCGCTGGACGGTGAGCTGTCGTATGTGCGGGACCTGAAGGCGAACCTGCGCAATGGCAACATCACCGGCATGAGCTTCGGGTTCTACGTCATCAAGGACGAATGGAACACCGAGACGATCGAGGTGGAGGGCGCCGACCCGGTGGAGGTCGACGTCCGCATCATCCGCGAGGTGCGCCTCGTCGAGGTCAGCGCCGTCACCTTCCCCGCCTATCCCGAGACCGAGGCCGAGCTGAAGGCAGTGGCCCGGGCGCTGGACCGGCGCGGCGAGTACGCCGCTGTCGAGGCCCGCGCCCGGTACCGGCCCGAGCTGCTGGACCTGGTGCACATCGACCGCGAGCCGGGTGAGTCCACTCGCGGCGCTGGCAAGCCTGCTGAGCCGGCGGTGTCCACTCAGCCGGGTCTGCCCCTGTCGATGCGCATGAACGCGCTGGCCGCCCGCTACGGGCTTCCGCGCTGACCCACCCAACCATCCGCCAGCCCCGCAGCGTCGGGGCTGTCTGGCGTGCCGTGAAAGGACACAGACGCCATGACGAGCACTCTGCTCACCCGGGCCCTGGAGCGCAGGGCCAACATCTGGTCCCAGATGCAGGAGATCCAGTCCCGCGCCGAGGCCGAGAACCGCGACGCGCTGACCGCTGAGGAGCGGGAGAAGTGGGACCGCGCCGAGGCCGAGCTGACCGAGGTGTCCTCGGACATCGAGCGCATGGAGCGTTCGGCGCGCATGGACGCTGTCCAGCGCGACCAGGCCATCGTCACCACCGGCGGCAACACCGAGGACCGCGAAGGGGACCAGGAGGCCGCCTACCGCGACGCGTTCGGCCGGTTCGTCCGCCGGGGCATGTCCGCCCTGTCCAACGAGCAGCGCGAGCTGATGCTCGCCAACCACTCGGAGATCCGCGCGGCGGCCACGTCGCCGGGCAGCGCGGGCGGGTACTTCATCCCGACCGACACCCTCAACAAGATCACCGAGACGATGAAGGTGTACGGCGGTCTGCTCTCCGAGGTCAACGTCATCACCACGGCGTCCGGCAACACGCTGAACTGGCCGACCAACGACGACACCGCGAACGTCGGCGCGATCCTCACGGAGAACAGCCAGGTCACCGAGCAGGACATCACCCTGGGGCAGAAGGACCTCGGCGCGTACACCTACACGTCGAAGATGATCCGCGCCTCGCTCGCCCTGCTCCAGGACTCGGCGTTCGACACGGAGGGCTTCATCGCCCGCAAGCTGGGTGAGCGGATCGGCCGTGCCGTCGCCGCGCACCTGGCCACCGGCACGGGCACCAACCAGCCGGAGGGGCTGTTCACCAACGCCACCGCGGGCAAGACCGGCGCCGCCGGGCAGACCACGTCGATCGTCTACGACGACCTGATCGACCTTCAGCACTCCGTCGACCCCGCCTACCGCGGCACCGGCCGGTGGGCGACCTCGGACTCCGGGCTGAAAGTGATCCGGAAGCTGAAGGACGACCAGGGCCGCCCGCTGTGGGAGCCGTCGCTGCAGGCCGGTCTCCCGTCCACGCTGCTGGGTGCCCCGGTCGTCGTCGACAACGGGATCGCCGCCCCGGCGGCCGGCGCCGCCTCGGTCGGCTTCGGTGACCTGCGTGCGGCCTACGTCGCCCGGCAGGTCGCCGGCGGTCAGATGATGCGGCTGGAGGAGCGGTACGCCGACTACCTCCAGGTCGGCTTCCTCGGCTTCCTGCGCTTCGACGGCACCCCCGACGACGGCGCCGCGTTCCGCGTGTACAAGCACCCCGCGACCTGACCCGCCCGACCCCGCGGCCCCCCGGCACTCACGCCAGGGGGCCGCCCGCTTGGAAGGAGGAGCGGATGCCGTACATCCGAGTCCTGCAGTCCGTCGGCGGCCTGGACTTCTCCTGGAAGGCCGGACAGGTCGTGGAGGTCGACGCCGCCACGGCCGAGGCGTGGGCCGACGGTGAGCGCGCCGTGCTGGCCGACGAGCCCAAGCCGTCCGCCGGCACCGAGAAGGCCGCAGTCCGCTCCCGTGGCGGCGGCCGCGGCAAGCGGGCCGAGACCCGCGAAGCCTGACGGGCGGATGCCATGTCGCTGATCTCGCTGGAAGAGGCCAAGCAGCAGCTCGACATCGAGTCCGATGCCAGCGACGCCGAGCTGACGGTGTACGTGAACGCACTGGACGCTGTCATTGAGGGCATCGTGGGACCGGTCGCGAACCGGACCGTGACCGAGGTCGTCGACGGCAGCGGGCCCGTGCTGTGCCTGCTCCAGGTCCCTGCCGTGTCGCTGACGTCCGTCACGCCGGTGCTGACGCTCGGCACAGTCCTGAACGTGTCCGGGCTGCACCTGGACGGCGCCACCGGCATCGTGCGCCGCCTGGACGGCGGCTGCTTCCGCGGCGGCCCGTGGACGTTCGCCTACGTCGCCGGTCGGGGGGACACCGAGCTGGCCACGATCAACCTGGCCGCGCGGATCCTGCTGCAACATCTGTGGCGCACCCAGTACGGGGCATCCCGTGGGCTGGCCGGGGTCGGTGGCGCCGACGACTTCAACGTCACCGAGCCCATCCCGGGCTACGGCTATGCGATCCCCAACCGGGTGCTTGAGCTGCTGGAGCCGTACAAGGCACCGCCGGGGGTGGCGTAGTTGCAGACGTCCCGTGTCCCGGCCGCCGTCGACGCGCTGCTGGCGATCCTCCGCGCATCCCCTGCGCTGGAGGGGATCCGGATCGTCGACGGCCCGGAGGCCGTGAACCTCACCGACAAGCACCGGATCCACGTGGGCTGGCAGCCCACCGACAGCGCAGCCGTGTCCCTGGAGCAGTCCTGGAACGCGGCCGGCGCCCGCACCCGCGACGAAGTGTTCTCGATCGCCTGCTACGCCGAGTCCCGGTCGGGCGACAAGGACATGTCCGTCCGCCGCGCGAAGGTCTTCGAGATCGTCGCCGCGGTCGAGCAGGCCCTGCGCGCCACGCCTGAGGCGCCCGAGGCGCCGACCCTGAACGGCACCGTCCTGTGGGCGGAGCTGGCCGCAGGGGACCTCACGCAGGCACAGACCGAGGGCAGCCTCGCGGGGCTCGCGTTCACGGTGACCTGCCAGGCCCGCATCTGACCCCACCCCACCCCTTGAGGAGTACTGCCATGGCGCGCGTGCGCTACCTGGGGCCCGAGCAGGTGACCGTCCCGGAGCTGGGCGGCCGGACTGTCGAGCCCGACGAGATCGTCGAAGTCCCCGACGAACGCTACGAGGGCTACGTCTGCCAGCCGACGAACTGGGAGCCCATCGAGGAGCCCGGCGCGGCGAAGAAGAAGACCGCGGCCAAGCAGCTGCAGAAGGAGGGCTGAGCGATGGCGATCGGATCCGGACTCGGCGCCCAGATGGGCATCGCGGCCGAGACGACCTACGGCACGTTCGTCGCGCCGAGCAGGTTCATCGAGTTCACCAAGGAATCGCTCGTCCTGAAGAAGACCACCGCCCAGAGCGCGGGGATCGCGGCCGGCCGGCTGCTGCCGCTGTCGTCGCGGCGCGTGGTCACCCGGCGGGAGGGCTCGGGGTCCATCGACCTGGAGATCGCCAACAAGGGCATGGGGCTGCTGCTCCAGGCGTGGATGGGCACGACCGTCACGCCGGTGCAGCAGGCGACGACGACCGCCTACCTGCAGACCCACACTCTGGCCAGCGTCGCCGGAAAGAGCCTCACGATCCAGAAGGGCGTGCCGCTCACCACCGGTGTCGTCACGGACAAGACGTTCGTGGGCTGCAAGGTCACCTCGGGTGAGCTGTCGTGCGGTGTGGGCGAAATGCTCACCGGCACGTTCGAGTTCGACGCCAAGGACTGCGACGAGGGCCAGACTCTCGCCGCGGCCTCGTACTCGAACATGTCGCCGTTCCACTTCGGGCAGATGGCGCTGAAGACCGGCGTGTTCGGCAGCGAGACGGCGCTGGACGGCATCCGCAAGGTGACGGTGAAGATCGAGCGCCCGCAGGATGTGGAGCGGTTCTACGCGAACCAGTCGGCTCTGAAGAAGGAACCGGTCGAGAACGACCAGGTCAAGATCACGGGCACGCTGGAGACGGACTACGTCGCCACGACCCTGGACGACCTGCACACCACCGACGGAGCGACCAGCCTTGTCTGGGAGTTCAAGGGGGCGAACATCGCGTCGACCTACGACGAGACGTTCCGGGTCACCCTGCCCGCCGTGAAGCTCGACGAGGGCCCGCCGGTGGTCGACGGGTTCGGCGTGGTGAAGCCCAGCTTCACCTTCACCGGCCTGTTCGACGGCACCAACCAGCCGAAGATCGAGTACATGAGCACCGACACCACGGTGTAACGGCCATGACCCGTGACGTGCGGCTCCTCAACACCGGCAGCCTGCTGGAACTCTCGCGGCGCCTGCGCGCTGCCGGTGGGGAGAACATCCGCCAGTCGATGCACCGCCGGATCCGGCGCGCCGCCGAGCCGCTGCGCGACGACCTCAAGGACACGATCCGCGGCCTGGACATTCGCAGCCAGGGCCGCGGCGCCCGGCCCGGCGGACCGTCGCCGAACAGCCGGCCCCTGCGGGAGACGATCGCCGACGCCATCCGCATCAGCGTCCGCACCGGAAACAGCCCGGGCGCCACGGTGTGGATCGACAAGGGCCGTATGCCGCCCGACATGAAGAACATCCCGGCCCACCTGAACACCGGCCGCCTGCGGCATCCGGTGTTCGGCAACCGCCGGCGCTGGGTCAACCAGTACGCCTCCCCGCCGTGGTGGGACACCACCGTCCGCCAGCACCGCCAGCGCATGGAGTCCGAGGTCGCCCGGGTCCTCGACGACGTGCGCCGCCGCCTCGAATAGGAGCACCCCCGTGATCATCGAGTACACCCATGACGGCGGCGAGCCGCAGCGTTTCGACGCCGGCCGCCTGCGCGCCTCCGAGATCCAGGTCATCGAGCGGACCGCCGACGGCCGCTGGAGCGACATCAAGACTCTGCTCGCGGATGGCGAGATCAACGCCATGCGCACGGTCGCGTGGGCCATCAAGAAGCGCAACGAACCTGCTCTGAGGTTCGCTGACTTCGACCCGTTCGAGGACGAGCTGCGGGTGCTGCTCGATGCGCGCGAGGTCCGCGGCTACGCCGAGGGCATCGTCGCCAGGTACGGAGCCAGTCCGGAGGACCTGGCCGAGGCGTTCGACGAGCTGCGCGACGTGGCCGCCGACCGTGAGGCGTGCGAGCAGGCCATCGCCGACGTGACGGCCCCAAAAGACCCGGCGCCCGCCGCGGAGCCGGAGCCGATGCCGGAGGCGGAACCTTCACCGAGCGCAGGCTGACCTACCTGCCGCTGTTCGGCCTCTACCTGCACTACACCGCGCGGGACGTCGACGCCCTCACCGAGGACGAGTTCGACCTGCTCACCACCTGGATCGACAACCACGAGGCCCAGCTGCGGGCCCAGTCCTCGGGAGGTGAGTAATGGCCGGCTCCCAGCGTCTGCGGTTCATCCTCGACGGCGACGACCGGCTCTCGCGCGTCCTCAACCACGCCGGTGACAGCAGCGCCCGCCTGCACCGCCGTCTCAACGACGACATGGACGGCAACAGCCGCGCCGTCAACGGCTTCTTCCAGTCCACCGACGGCCGACTGCGTGACCTGCGCGGCCGGTTCCTGTCGGTGGCCGACGCCTCCCGGCTGATGGCCAATGGGATGCCCGACGTCCGCCGGCGCCTCGATGACGTGGCCGGGGCTGGCAGCGGCGCCGCCGCGTCGCTCGGCCAGTCCGGCGGCGGCCTCGGCGGCGTCATGCTCGGCGTCGCCGCAGCCGCGGGCCTGTCGCTGCTGCCCATGCTCGGCGCCCTGGTCCCCGCCCTGCTGGGTGCCGGCGTCGCCGCGGGCACGCTGAAGCTCGGCTTCTCCGGGATCGGGGACGCGCTTCAGGCGCAGACCAAGGGGCAGAAGGAGTACGCCGAGGCCCTGAAGAAACTCCCCAAGCCTGCCCAGGACTTCACGAAAGCCCTGGTCGGGGTGAAGAAGGAGTTCTCCGGGATCGGCAAGGACATCCAGAAGGCGATGCTCCCGGGCTTCACCAAAGCGGTGAAGGACGCCGCGCCGGTCGTGAAGATCCTCGGCAACGCCATGACCGAGATGGGCGGCCAGTTCGGGAAGGCCGCCGAGGGCGTCGGCCGGCTCCTCAAAGACTCCGGGTTCCAGGACACCCTGCAGACCAATCTCCGTCTGGGTGCCGTGTTCGTGGACGACATGGTCACCGGGGTCGGCCGGCTCACCCGGAGCCTGCTCGACTTCGGCGCCGCCTCGGGCCCGACCCTCAAGGCCCTGTCGTCGGGGCTGTCCGGGCTGCTCGGCAAGGGCCTGCCCGCCATGTTCGACGGGCTGAAGACCGGCATCCCCGGAACGGCCAAGATGCTGGACGGCCTGTTCTCCCTGATCAACAACCTGCTCGGCGGGCTCGGCCGTCTGTCCGGCGAGTTCGGCCGCACCCTCGGGCCGGTCTTCGGGGACGCGTTCAAGACGACCGGTGGCCTGATCGCCGGGGCCATGGACACAATCCGCGGCGCCATGATCCTGCTGCGGCCGGTGTTCCAGGACATCGCCTACGGCTTCAAGAGCATCAACGACTTCGCGAGGATCGTCGGCCCTACGCTCGCGGACCTGGGCAGCTCGATCGTCACGGCGTTTCTGCCCGTGGGGAAGTCCGTCAACGATGCGGCCGGGCCGCTGCAACGCCTGAACCAGGCGATCGCCGACAACAAGATCGGCATCCTGGAGGGCGCCCGCGCGTTCAGTGCCGCGATGCTCGACATGGTGGGTGCCGGCGTCGCGGCAGCGCCCCCACTCCTCAAGGCGTTCACCGTCGTGTCCATCGGCATCCTGAACGCGATCGGTGTCGCGGTGAACGGGAGCGCGAAGCTCTTCGGCTGGGTGCCCGGCATCGGCGGCAAGTTGAAGGCTGCGAACAAGGCGTTCGAGGACTTCAAGAAGGGCTACACCCAGAGCCTGGGCAGCGCCGTCAAGGCAGCGAACGACTTCGCCCTGGCGACCGTCCCGAAGCTGTCGGCGGGCAAGCTGAAGCTGAACATCGCCAACTGGCAGCAGCAGATCGAGACGGCCAAAGCGAAGCTGAAGACCGTCCCGCCGTCGAAGCAGGCCGCGCTGAAGGCGACCATCAAGGACCTGCAAGCCAAGGTCGCCGAGGCCCGGCGGCAGCTGGACAACATCGACGGCAAGACGGCCACCACCCACATCCTCACCATCCGGGAGACCCGCGCCGTCTACAACACCGTGGGCCGCCCCAGCAAGGGCGAGGGCGGTGTGTCGAAGTACGCCAGCGGCGGCACGCCCGAACGGGGCGAGCTGGCCATGGTCGGCGAGGAGGGGCCCGAGCTGGTCGTGTTCGGCCAGGCCGCCCGCGTCTTCGACGCCAAGACCACGAAGTCGCTCCTGAGCGGCACGGCCGGCGCGGGCCGGGCCGCCGGGCAGGGGCTGGCCGCGGGGCTCGGGTCGACGAGCGGCGTGTACGCGGCGGCACGGGTGATGGCCAGCGCGGTCACGGCCGGTATCCGGGACGAGATGGAGATCCGCTCGCCGTCGAAGAAGACGAAGGCGCTCGCCGCGGACATCGGCAAGGGGCTGATCGTCGGGCTCACGGGCACCCGGGACAAGATCAAGGCCACGGCGAAGGACCTGGTCAAGGACATCAAGACCGCGTTCTCCGGCAAGAAGGAATCGTCACTGATCAAGTACGTCAACCAGCAGACGGACAAGCTGCTGGAGGCGGCGAAGAAGCGCGACGCTCTGGAGAAGAAGATCGCCGAGGCGCGGAAGTACGCGTCGGCGACGACGGCGACCGCTCGCCAGCAGGCGGGCCTGTCCAGCCTGGGGATGGCCCCGGAGGAGGTCACGGCCGGCGGCATCAAGGCGGGGCTCGCGCAGAAGCTCTCACAGATCAAGCAGTTCACGAAGTACATCGCGACACTCGCCAAGCGGGGCCTGAACAAGGGACTGCTGCGGCAGGTCCTCGACATGGGGCCGGTCGACGGTTACGCCTACGCGTCCGCGCTCGCCGGTGCGGACAAGGCCACCTTCGCGTCCATCAACAGCACCCAGAAGCAGATCACGGACCAGACCGGAATCCTCGGCCGCAAGGGCGCCGACATCCTCTACGACAGCGGCAAGAACGCGTCGAAGGGCTTCCTCACGGGTCTTCTCTCCCAGGAGAAGGAGCTGGAGAAGACCATGGAGAAGCTGGCCAAATCCATGCAGAAGTCCCTCCGCAAGGCCCTCGGCATCCGGTCGCCGGCGACCAAGGTCGTGCCCGACGGGATCAACACCACCCGCGGTGTGGCCAAGGGCGTCCTTGCCGGGCTGCCCTTCATCGACAAGGCCATGGACACGGTGGCCGGCCGGATCACCGGCCGGGTGGCCGCCACGCGGCCCGTGGTGGGGCGGCCCGCCGTCATGGCCGGGGGCGGTGCGGGAGCGCAGATCAACATCACGATCCAGGGGGCTGTCGACCCGTACTCCACAGCCCGCGAGCTGGAGAAGATCCTGGCCAAGTACCGGCGTGGCCGCGGCGGCGCCTCCTACAGCTTCGCGTAGACCCAGGGAGGTAGACATGCCGCTGGTGGTGGAGATGGGCTGGGGCGGTCTGGTGCAGGCTCCCGAGACCATCACGTGGACGGACATCACCCCCTACGTCAACGTGGCGCAGGGGGTGACGATCACTCGGGGCGCGGCCGACGAGCTGGCCGAGACGCAGCCCGGCACGGCCACGCTCGTTCTCGACAACGAGGACGGGCGGTTCACGGCGGGCAACGCCTCCAGCCCCTACTACCCGTTCGTGCGGCGCAACGCGCCGATCCGGATCCAGGTGGTCACGACGGCGAAGAACTTCGTCACCAACCCGAACTTCGCCGACACCGCGGGCTGGGAGCTGGGCAGTGACGCGTCGACCTCGTTCGCCCTGTCGACGGTGCGGGCGCAGTTTGGCACCCAGTCCCTGCTGGTCACCTGGGGCGGAACCTTCAACAACAACCCGACCTTCGAGGCGGATGCGTCGTCGTGGGCCGGGAACACGGGGACCATTGCCCGGGTCAACACGCAGGCGCACTCCGGATCGTGGTCGCTGCAGGTCACCCCGAACGGCACCAGCCCGACACCGCGCGCGGAGTCCGAGAAGTTCCCGGTGGCGTCCGGCGGCACCTACCGGGCGCAGGGCTGGCTGCGGTGCGTCTCGTCCCGGCGGCTCGGACTGAACGTCAACTGGTACGACGCCAGCGGCACCTTCATGTCGACCAGCTTCAACATCCAGACCGTCGCCGCGAACACGTGGACGTTCTACAGCGGAACGTTCACCCCGCCGGCCGGGGCCGCGTTCGGGCAGCTGGCCCCGTCCGTGCACGACACCCCACCGGTCACGGACCTGATGTTCGTCGATGACGTGCGGTTCCTGGCCTCGCCCGGCAACGAGTTCCCCGCTGTCGGTACGACGCTGCGCGGGCTCACCATCGGCCGGCAGTACACCGCGTCGGCCTACGTGTGGGTACCCACCGGCTCACGCCCGGTGTGCCTGTTCGTCGTCGGCATCGACAGCGCCGGGAACGCCTCCACCACGGTGGACGCCTGGCAGCGGATCACCTACACCTTCACCGCGACATCGACCTCACAGACCCTGCAACTCATCCCGACAGGGAATCCGCAGTTCGGCAGGCAGGTCTGGCTGGACGCCGTGCAGGTCGAAGAAGGTGGCACGGCCACAGCATTCGACGGCCGTGGCCCCAGGGTCCATGACCGGTTCTGGGGCATGGTCAACGAGTGGCCGGTGGGCTGGGAGGGCCTGGTGTCCACCGTGCAGATCACGTGCACGGACCTGTTCAAACGCCTCAACAAACTGCCCGCCCTGCGATCCATGCTCGCCGAGGAGATTCTCGTCCAGGCGCCGATGGTGTACTACCCGCTCAGCGAGGACAGCACATCGGCCAGCGCCGGTGACATCGGCGGCAGCGGCGCCCCCTCGCTCGCCATCGCCCAGGCCGGCGCGGGCGGGACGCTCACCCTCGCCACCGCGGCCGGCCCGCCGGAGACCGGCGAGCAGGCGCCGGTGTTCACGCCGTCGACGGCGACCGCGGGCAAGTGGCTGTCCGCCGATCTGGGCCCGCAGTACGAAGGCACCTTCTACCGCTGCTACGAGGCATGGTTCCAGACCACGACCACCGGCCGCTGCATCCTGGGCATCCACTCCACCGACCTGGTCTACCAGCACCTGCTGTCCATCGGGCCGGGCGGAAACCTGCAGATCGAATGGACGTCCGACCAGACCACGACGATGACCACGGAGACGGTCAGCGGGCCCACCACGCTCGCCGACGGCAACTGGCACCACGTCGTGTACGACCAGCGCGAGGGGAAGGTGTGGATCGACGGCGTACTGGCCGACTCCACGCTGGCCGTTCCCCGCGGCTTCAACCAGCGCGTGCTGCACGTGGGCGGCTACCGGGGCACCCGCCTGTTCAGCGGCAGCATCGCGCACACGGTGGTGTACCAGACCGACACCACGTCGGCCGGACCGACGGCCGCCACCCACTACGACGCGGGCATGACCGGCCACGCCGGCGAGAGTGCCGACGTGCGGATCCAGCGGCTGGCCAGCTACACCGGTATCCCCTCGGTGACGCTCTGGGGCAGCACGTTCGACCCGATCGCCTCCCAGGGCCCCGGCGGCTCCGGAGTGGTGGCCCGGATGCGGGAGGTCGAATCCACCGAATCCGCCAGGCTGTTCGCTGAGCGGGACTGGTACGGGCTCGCCTTCCAGTCCCGGGACATCCGCTACAACCCCGACCCGACCAGCGAAATCTTCACCATCGACTACGCCGACCTGGAAACCCGGCGTGTCGAGCTGGCCGACGACGACCAGAAGCTGATCAACAGCCTCGACGCCTCCCGCCCCGGCGGCGCCACACAACGGGTCACCTCGCCGGAATCGATCCGGAACAACGGCATCTACGACCCCGGCGTCCTGTCCATCCTCAAGACCTCCGACAACAAGGTCCTGGACGCCGCGAACTGGCGGGTCTCCCGCTACGCCGACCCGCCGCCGGAACTGCGCGAGGTGCCGATCGAGGCGTACACGATGCCCCAGTACCCGGACATCCTCGACGCCGAGATCAGCAACTACTTCACGGTGTTCAACATGCCGCCGCAGTCGCCGGCACCAGCGATGCGCGTCACGGTCGAGGGCTACACGGAGACGATCAAAGAGGCATCGCACCTGATCCAGTTCCACTGTTCGGCGTCCCTCACGGACTCCGTGTGGGTCCTCGACGACCTCATCTACTCGGTGCTGGACACCAGCACTCGCCTCGCCTACTGAAAGGGGACGCCGTGCCCATTGCCGTGGTGTGCGCCGAGACGTTCTACCAGCCGCCGTACCCGCAGCCCGCCGATGCGTGGGCCGACGTGCCCGCCGCCGAACTGGTGTGGAAGTGGATCGAGTACCGGATGGGCCGTCGCGCCACCCCGCCCGAAGACACCGTCGCAGACGTCTACTTCGCACGGATCAACCAGAACCGGTGGATCGCCGACTGCACCTCCTGCGGCTCCGCCGCGGTGGTCTCCCCGACGGATCCGCGGTACGCGTGCACCGAATGCGCGTGGGGATGGTGCGCGCTCGTCTTCCCCGCCGACGTCGCCGCCGTCGAGGCCGGCCTGATGGGTCTGAAGCCTGGCTTCAGGAACTGGTGGAACGACGACGACCCGGCCAACCCGAACCGGCAGCCGGACCCCCTGCCGGACCCCGGGCCCATGAGCAGCGAGAGGTGACCCGGTGACCTTCGCACCACGTACCTGGGTCGTCGGCGAAGTCGTCTCCGCCGCGATCATGAACCAGGAGATCCGCGACCAGTGGAACAGCGTCCTCGGCGCCTGGACCACCTACACACCGACCCTCGGATCCGCCGGCACCGCACCCGTCCTGGGCAACGCCACCCTGAACGGCCAGTACATGCGGATCGGCCGGACCGTCCACATGTCCCTCGTGCTCACCGTCGGCTCCACCACCGTCTTCGGCAGCGGCAACCTGAACTTCAGCCTGCCCGCAGCCGTAGCGTCCGCCGCGACCGGAGCAGTCCTCAACGGCAGCGTGAGCAAGGCGGGCACCCCGAACTTCATCGCGGGGGCCGCGCCGCTGAGCAACAACGGCACCACCACCGGAACGATCTGGTTCGCCTCGCCCAGCGTCGCCGGCGACTGGGACGCCTGGACCGCCTCCACCCCATGGACCCTCGCGGCCGGGGACGTCGTCCGCATCTGGGGCAGCTACCAGTCCGCCCCCTGACCCACCCCTCTCTCACGCCCCGCGCCGCCCGGCCGGGGCCTTATGCATGTCTGGAGGTCGTCCTCATGGACAACCCGCCTCGCCTGTTCACTCTCGAACGCGACACCGACATCACTGGCGTGTCCGGCACCGGAACTGTCGCTGACGGCGTCCTATGGCCCGACGGCACCGTATCCATCCGCTGGCGCGGCGACCGCCCGTCGGTCGTCTTCTGGAACACCATCGACGACGCGCTCGCCGTCCATGGCCACCAGGGCTCGACCCGCTTCGTGTGGGCGGACGAGCAGGGGGATGCCTGAGATGGCCTCTCCCATGTCCGCCGCCGCGTTCCTGGCCGCGCTGCGCGCCGAGGACGTCACCGTCGTCGAGGTCGGCAACTGGCGCACCCACAACCGCAACCACAAGGGCCCATGGGGTCCGGTGCACGGCGTGATGATTCACCACACTGTCACCTCCGGCACTGCGGCCACGGTGGCGCTCTGCCGCGACGGGCACAGCGACCTGCCCGGCCCGCTGTGCCACGGCGTCATCGCCAAGGACGGGCGGGTGCACCTGGTCGGCTACGGCCGCGCCAACCACGCCGGGCTGGGTGACCCGGACGTCCTGGCCGCGGTCGTCGCCGAGCGCGCGCTGCCCGCCGACAACGAGGCCAACACCGACGGGAACCGGCACTTCTACGGCTTCGAGTGCGAGAACCTGGGCGACGGCAAGGACCCGTGGCCCGCCGCGCAGCTGGACGCGATCGAGCGGGTGGCCGCGGCGATCTGCCGGGCGCACGGGTGGAACGAGCGCAGCATCATCGGCCACCTGGAGTGGCAGCCCGGGAAGGTGGACCCGCGCGGCTTCACCATGACCAGCATGCGGGCCCGGATCGCCTCCCGGCTCAAGGCCGGCGCCCCGGCCAAGCCCTCGACTCCGTCCACCCCGGCCAAGCCGAAGTACGAGCCGTACCCGGGCGAAGCCTTCTTCATGAAGAACGGGAAGCCCGCGCTCGGCAAGACGTCGCCGATCTTCACCGCGATGGGGAAGCGGCTCGTCGCGGTCGGCTGCGGCCGGTACAAGGTCGGCCCCGGCCCGGTCCTCGGGAAGGCCGACGTCGACTCCTACGAGGCGTGGCAGCGCAAGTGCGGCTACACGGGCGCGGCGGCGAAGTGGCCGCCCGGCCCCACCACCTGGAACAAGCTCCAGGTCCCCAACGTCTGAACTGAAAGCGAGTTACCCCCCATGAAGTTCTTCACCGATCTCGCCGAGCGCACCATCGCCACCTACCTGGAGGCGTTCCTCGGCCTGCTCCTCGCGTCCAGCGTCATCGACCTGTCCACGGCCAAGGCCGCCGCGGTCGCCGCGATACCGGCCGGCCTGGCCGTCGTGAAGGGCGCCATCTCGTCGCTCGTCGGTTCGTCGTCCACCGCGGCGGCCCTGCCGAAGGGGCAGGGATGACTGTCCCGGCCGCCGACGTGGCGGTCGAACTGGAGCGGCTGCGCGGCACGGTCACGACCGGGTTCGCGGAGGTGAAGGGTTCGCTGGCGGTGCTGGTCGAGCGGACGGCCCGCACGGACGAGGCGGTGAAGCAGCTGCGCGCGGACACGGACCAGGCGGTCAAGCAGCTCCGCGAAGAGACCGAGACCGAGCTGAAGAAGCGGGACGAGGACGCCAAGGCTCAGCGTGCCGACATCGAGGCGTTGAAGCAAGGGCGTTGGCCGCTCGGCCAGATCGGCGCCCTGGTCGGGGTGGCTGGTGTTGCGACAGCTGCCGCTGCGCTGTTCCTCCGCTGAGGCCCTGTACACACCTGAGCGGCCTCGCTCCTGCTTCGGCAGGGGCGGGGCCGCTTTCGCGCGTTCAGGGGTGGGCAGTAGTGCCCACCCTTCAGTCCTCCAGCTCGATGCGGAAGTCAACGATGGTCGTGTCGCCCCGCCGCACGATCGGGTGGGCAACCTCGACGATCCGGCCGGTGTCCGCGATGTGCTTGCGCGTGTACCGCAGCACCGGCACGCCCGACCCGATCCGCAGCGTGGCCGCCTCAACCTCGGTCGGCATGCCAGCGGTGAACGACTCCGTGATCGCGGTCACCCGGATGCCGAGGCTGGCCAGCTGGGCGCGGGTCCCGCCCGGCCACGGCTCGTTGATCGGGTCCGCCACCGGCGTGCCAGCGACGTCCGCCCACCGCACGTAGCTGGTGGACATCTGGGTCGGCACGTCGTTGTCGTGGAACACGAAGTGCCGGGCCAGCAGGCGCTCGCCTGCCTCGCACTCGAACAGGGTGGCCAACTCCGCGTCCGCCTGCACCTTCTCGAAGCGCTTATCCAGGCGATACTCCGACCATCCGATGCCCTGATCCCTGGTGTACGGCGTCGACCGGGCGCCAGGCGTCGACCGGTACCGGTCGGCGGCCATCCGGTGTACGGGCGGCCGTGGACGGACGCGTGTCCCGGCGCGGGCCCGCGTCTCGATCAGACCCTCGTTGGCGAGCAGGCGCAGGGCGTTGCGGATCGTGGTCTCGGAGACGCCGCCGTACTCGCGGCAGAGGGCTGGGAGTGTGGGGATCTGGTCGCCGGGCCCGTACTCGCCTGAGGAGATGCGTCGTCGCAGGTCGGTGGCGATCCGCAGGTATTCAGGCTGCGCCACGACGGCACCCCCACTTCTAGCGATCAAGTCAATCTGAGTACACATACTCTCCCGATCCCCTTGACCAGCGCCAATCCCCGCGACAATCTGAGTACAGATAAGCACTATCCGTACTCAGATAACCGCCGTTACCGAGGGACAGGCATGCCTGAAACGGGACGCTCCTGGCAGAAAGCCTTCAAGGCCGAGCCGATCGAGGCAGCCCACGTCCGCTTCTGGACCGCAGGCCGAGTGAAACACCCGGACGCCCCGCAGGTAGCGAACGAGCTGTACATCGCCGTCCTCGGATCCGGCGCCCCCGTCGTGGAAATGACCCTGTCCACCGCCGGCGCCCGCATCCGCATCACCGCGCAGGGCCCCGACCCGCTCCCGCTCATCAACAGCCACGGCCCCGGCTGGTCCATCATCACCGGCCTGTCTCATCTCGCCGGACTCACCACCGACGAGTGCGGACTGTGGGCACAGCTGGGAGCGAACCGGTGATGCCCGAACTGCCGCCCGTCGCGTCGCTGACCTACGCCCAGTACTCGGGCTGGGCCTGCTGCTGGTGCGCCAAGAGCCTGCTCAACGTGATCGGCGCCGTGTCCGCCGGCATCGCGCGCGGCCGGGAGGGTGTGCACGTCCTCGACGTCGAGGTCTACGCCTGCCCCGACTGCGCCGCCCGCAGCTCCAGTCGACCCCCGGAACTCAACCGCCACGGAGGTACCCCGTGAAGATCTGCCGCCGCTGCGACAAGCCCATCCACGGCCCGGCTGACGAGGTGTCCCCGCTGCGCCCGACCGGCGCCACCACGGCCGTCTACACGCACCCGGGCGGCCGGTGCCCGAAGGTCCCACAGCAGACCGCACCGGTCCAGCGCACCCCGTAGACCGCCGCCCGCCCCCCGGCCCGTGATCACACGGGCCGGGCGCTCCCTGCCCGGTGGCCCGGATGACGTCCGGATGCGGCCGTTGGGCAGCTCAGACCCCCGGAGCGGAGAACCGCACTGGATCGTGCCCCCCACGGCGAAGGCGCGCCCCGCTCCAGGTCCCACAGAAAGTCACCCACCGATTCGAACTGATTGGAGACAGAGATGACGACAGCCCTGGACCGCGAGGCGTTCCCCCTCACCCCGCCCGAAGGCCGCACCCCGTTCAGCGCGGAGGCACCCTCGGGTCCGCAGACCCGGCCGTGGGCGCTGCGATTCGCTCGCGTCCCGGACTCCACCGGAGCCGCCCGCGTCCCCGCCCACGCCTACGACCACAGCCGTCAGGTCAACCTCTCTGACGACGGCGGCGTGCTGACCTGCATGGCGAACACGCACACTCCGACCGTGCCGGACGGCTCGACGACCAACCCGCCGCCGTTGGACGAGGGGCCGAAGGACTGATGACCGCGCCCGTCCTGATCATCGCCACTTCCGACGACTGGCCCACCGATCGGGTCGTCGTCGAACTGGAGCGACGTGGAGTCGACGTGTTCCGCATGGACACCGCCGACTTCCCGCAGCGGCTCGCCCTGGCCGGAAGAATCGACCAGGAGTCCGCGTGGACGGGCGATCTCACCACCGAGCACCGGACGGTGGACCTGTCCCGGGTCGGCGCGGTCTACTACCGCGCCCCCGGGGCGTTCCAGTTCCCCGAGGGGATGTCCGGCCCGGAGGAGAGGTTCGCTGCTTCCCAGGCGCGCGCAGGGCTCGGCGGTGTCCTGTCCGCGCTGGAGTGCCGGTGGGTGAACCACCCCACCGCCATGGCGCGCGCCGAGTACAAACCCGTGCAACTGGCCGCTGCACGTGCGTGCGGACTGACCGTCCCAGCCACCTTGATCACCAACCGGCCCGAAGACGTTCGAGCCTTCGCCGCTGAAGTCGGCGGGCCGGTGGTGTGCAAACCGGTGGCATCTCCCGTGCTGATCGAAGACGGTCAGCTCAAGTCGGTGTACACCCGGCGCCTGAGCCCTGCCGACCTGGAGGACCTGGACGGCATCGAGGTCACCGCGCACCTCTTCCAAGCCTGGGTCAGCAAGGAGCACGAGGTGCGCCTGACCGTCGTCGGCGAGCGGATGCTCGCAGCCGCCATCCACGCCGGGAGCCGAGCCGCGCACGAGGACTGGCGCAGCGACTACGGAGCGCTGACCTACACCATCACCACGGTCCCCGAGCAGGTCGCCGCCGGCATGCGGCGCCTGATGCAGCGGCTGCAACTGTCCTACGGCGCGGCAGACTTCATCGTGCGCCCGGACGGGCAGTGGACCTTCCTGGAGGTCAACCCGTGCGGTCAGTGGGACTGGATCCAAGGCGCGACCGGCCTTCCGATCATGGAAGCCATCGCCGATGAACTGCAAGGAGTCAGCTGATGGACTGGAAGCCGCACGCGGCTGCTCTTGCCGCCGAGACCGCGCATCCAGGCTCGGACTGGTGGGCACCGATCCGGGAGACACCGCGGCATGTCCTGGTGGAACGCTGGTTCACGCCGGGTGCCCAGGGCTGGACGGTCACCGACGGCCCCTCCGATGAGGAGCTGTGGGCGACGGCCGCCTACTCGGACCGCACACTGGTCACGCGGGTCGGCCCCGTGCACGCCGACCGCACCGAAAGCGGTCGGCCGGTCACCGGGCTGCCCACGTCATCCTCGACGCTGCCGAGCCTGGTGGTGACGATGCTGCGTCTCGGTCGTCTCACCCCGGGGGTACGGCTGCTGGACCTGGCTACAGGCTCGGGCTACAGCGCCGCCCTTGCCTGCCACCGCCTCGGCGACAACCTCGTGACCACGATGGACGTGGACCCGTACCTGACCCAGGCCGCCGCCGACCGTCTCGAACGGATCGGCTGGCATCCCGCTGTCATCACCGCCGACGGCGGCAGCGATCTGCCTGGCACCTTCGACCGCATCGTGTCCATGGTGTCCGTGCCACGCGTCCCCGTCTCGTGGCTCGCCGCGCTCGCGCCTGGTGGGCGACTGGTCACGACCATCGCAGGCACCGGCCTGATCATCACCGCGGACAAGACCAGCGACGGAGGCGCGGCCGGGCGCGTCGAGTGGGACCGGGCCTCCTTCATGGCCACCCGTACCGGAGACGACTACCCGCCCGCACTCCACGACCTGTTCACCACAGCGAGTACGGACGAGGGCGAGGTCACCGTCTCCCCCTTCCCCGTCCTCGACGTCATGCAGGCATGGGAGGTGTGGTCCATGCTCTCCCTGACCGCGCCCGGCATCGAGCACCGCACCGGAACCGGCGACGACGGCAGCCGCATGACGTGGATGCTCCACCCGGACGGCTCCTGGGCCCGCGCCCGCACCGAGCCGGGCGAACGCACCACGACCGTCCACCAGGGCGGCCCGCGCCGCCTGTACGACCTCCTGGAGGAGATCCGGTGGCGGTGGCTGGAGCACGGCGAGCTGCCGGTGTACGGAGCGAGGGTCACCATCAGTCCCGACGGCGAGACCAGGCTCACGCGTGGTGGCTGGGCAGCGAAGCTGTGACCCTGATGCGGGGTTCCAGACTCCACGCCCGGACGAGAGACTGACGGCATGGACGACGACTCGTTGCACGAGTGGGCGGCACGCCGAGATGAGCGACGCCCAGCGGTAGGTGAGCGACGTACCGCCTCGCTCAGTGGCCGGCCGGAGGCAGGCGCGCACATCGATCCGGACGCTCCTCGGGTCGTCCAGGAGTGGGACGGGCACCAGTGGGTGATCGTCGGTGTGGCGGAGGATCTGGAGACCGCAGCGGGCGAGGCCGGCGGTAGCACGGCCGAGCGTGCCCAGCGGGCGCCTCTCCCCCGGTTCGGCAAGCTTCCGCTGATGCCGGAGCCGTACCGGCCGACAATCCCCTTCCACCGTCCCGGGGGAGCCCGCGAGTAACCGACGCTCTGGTCCAGCCGCGGGGCGCGCGGCACCAGGCCCCGGCCGGACGCCGATCCGGCCGGGGCCGCTTCATGTTTGGGTCGTTGCGTCGCTCACGCGGTCTGCGGGACAATGGGTAAGCCCAGTTCAGGGCGCGTCTGGGAACCCCCCTCTGCGTGAGCGGTGCGTGAACGGACGTCCCGTAGGGGGCCGGAATTCCCGGAGTCAGCCAGAGGATTGAGCCGGTCGACCAGGGGATTTACGGAGCAGCCAGAGCGCCCCAGAGTGTCCCGGAGTGAAACTCGCGGACTTTTAATCCATTGGTTGTGGGTTCGAGTCCCACAGGGCCTACGGATGAGCCCCAGTTCGGAGTGGGTCTGGACTGGGGCTCACGGCGTTTTCGGGGCCTCGGTGATCGTTAGCTCGCCCCTTGCTCGCCCGAGGCGCAGGCGATCATGGCATGGAGCGGCCCCGACCGGATCGGCGTCCGGCCGGGGCCGTCGAGGGGTCAGGCGCGGGCCCGGACGATGAGGGTGCCGATGTGCCCGGGCTTCGGGGCATCCACCTCGGTCGCCTCGGCGGTGGCGAATCCGGCCCTGAGCAGCAGCCGCTCCCACACCGTGGGCCGGTAGCTGTACCGGTAGGTGAACATGGCCTTCCCGGGCGAAGCCGCCCTTGTACATGCCCTGGGGGCCGTAGGCGCCGGGGATGGCCGGCGGCTGGGAGAAGACGAAGACGCCGCCCGGCGCCAGGTGCTCGCGGACGAGCGGGAAGAGGCGGGACGGGTCGGTGAACCAGGCCGCGCCGAAGATCGAGTAGACCGCGTCGTAGCGGCCCTCGTGGGTGGCGAGCCAGTCCAGGATCTCCCCCTGCTCGATCCGCACGCCGAGCGGCGCCCACTTCTCGCCCGCGCGCTGCGCCATGCGCGGCGACAGGTCCACACCGGTCGCCTTCACGCCCTGCTGCGCAAGGTGGGCCAGCGCGCGGCCGGTGCCGCAGCCGACCTCCAGCACGGACTCCGGGGTGTCCAGGAGTTCCGGGCCGGGGCCGTGGCCGGCGTACTGGGTCCAGCAGAACGACGGCTCGGCGTCGTCCTTGAACGCCGACTCGGCGAAGGCGTCCCACAGTTCGATCTCGGCGGCGATGTCGTGCGGCACGGGCACAGCGTGTTCCTTCGGTCGTCAGGATGCGGGAGCCCCGCCCTCGGCGCGCTGTGAGGGCGGGGGCGACTGTAGCGGGGTCGGTCGACGCTGACGGTGATGCCGGGGGGCGTGGTCCCTTGATCTCGGTCAGACCCGTGCGGATCTCCCCTCTCAGCTCGGCCAGTTCGACCGCGACCGCAGTGGACTCCGGCGGGGTCACTCGCGTCCCCCGTCGTCGGTGCGCAGCCACGACGGCAGCAGCTGCACGGACGGCAGCGCCATCACCCGGGCGAGACCGTCGGCGACCGCCGGGGCCCCGGCCGCCCACGGCAGCGAGGCTGGGATACCGGAGGCGTCGACGATCCCCGGCAGCGCCACGGCGACACCCACCGTGGTCTGGAGAACGGTGCGCGCGGTGCGCTTGGCGCGCCGCCGGACGCGGCCGGCACCGTACGCGCGGGCCGGGTCCGCGGCCCATCAGCGGGGCACGACCGTGGGAGTGGGCGCTGTTCATGAGACCGCATGCCGACGGGAAGAACGTGCGCATGATGCACCCTTGTCTCCTTGTGAACGGCGGGCCGGTTGCGGAGCCGGGTTCCCGGGCCGGGCCGTAAGGAGAAGGGGAAGGAGTGAGTGTGCCCCCCGCATGGCATCGGCGTCTGCGAGGGGCACACCCTGTGGGGGACCTGCCGCGGCGGGCCTGAGAGGCGCCAGAGGTCCGCCGGTGGTACCCAGGCTCATGCTGGTGCCGGCGCACCGGGCCGTCGAGCCGGGCGGGACATCCGGGTGACGGCCGTGCGTCTGGTGTTGGGTAGCTGCGGCCGGGACAGCGGTCCTCGGGGAGGGAAAAGCCGTGCACGATACGGCGGGTGTGGCGCTTGCGGCGGCCGGGGTCGGCGTCGGTGACCGGGTGCGGGTCCTCGCGGGCGACCGACCCGCCGCCTACCGTGTGCTGCGCCGGCTCGGCTCCGGGGTGGCCGCCGCCCTGGAGTATGTGAACCTCCGTGACGGCCTGCGGGGGCTCAGCCGTGACGCGCGGCGCGGGGCCCGCCGGTCCGGTCGCGCTGAGGAGACCTGCGGCCGGACACGTCCCGGTGAGGGCGCGCGTTCGGTTCGGCAGCACCGCGTACGCCGGCCGGCCCGCCCCCCACCACCCCGTCAGCACACCGCGTACGCCGGCGTGAACCACCCGGCCAGTGCAACCGTGCACGTCGCATGATCCCCACCGTCGCCTCACGGCGTACGTCGGCATGAACCCACCGGTCGGCGCACCGCGTACGCCGGCACCACTCCACCCTCAACCCACCGCGTACGCCCGCAGGAACGCCCCCACCCCGCCCCTGATCAGCCGCTCCTTCTGCTCTGGCGGCAGGGGGCGTACGCCGTAGTGGGAGAGCTGGACGATGGTGTGGGAGATCAGGGCCATGAAGTGGGCGCCCGCCAGATCCGCGTCTCCGTGTACGTCGATCAGGCCCGCCTCGGCGAGTGCCGTCATCGCGTCGGCCAGGGCGCGGCCGACCGGTACCGGGCCCGCCTCCTGCCAGGCCGCCAGGACCTCGGGGGGTACGTGGTCGGCCTCGGCGTGGATGTGGCGGACCAGGGCGAAGTGGTTGGGGTACTCGGTCATGAGGTCGACGAAGCCGCGGGCCAGGGCCACCAGGCCGGGTTCCAGGTCCGCCGGGCGTGGTGGCCGCTCGGGGTTCAACAGGGGTTCGATACAGCGGAGTTGGGCGTCCCGTACCTCGGTCGAGGTCCAGGTGACGACGGTGCGGAACAGGGCCGCCTTGCCGCCGGGGAAGTGGTTGTAGAGCGTCCGCGTGGAGACCCCGGCCGCCGCCGCGAGCGCGTCGATGGAGGCGCGGGTGTAGCCCTCGCGGCCGAACACCGTGCAGGACGCGCTCGCGATGGCGATCTGCTTCGCCAGCCGTCGCGGCGGGACCTCGCGCCGCGCCTGTGCCATCCGGGCCTCGTTGCTGCTGCCCACGCGCGCCTCCTCGGGGTGGATGTGCGGTACGGCGGACGGGGGTGCGGCCACCGAAGTACAACGAGCGTTGTAGTTTTACAACGCTCGTTGTACTTTACCGGAACGAGGCCCGTACCGGGCCACCGGTGGGCCATGCGGGCCACCGGCCGGTCATGCAGAGGGGGACCCCCATGCCCACATCCGTCACCGAAGCCGCGCCCGCCGCCCGCGGGTCCGCCGCCGACGACCCGCCGCTCCGCCTCGCCGTGCTCGTCGGCAGCGTCCGCGAGGGACGTCAGGGCCGGGCCGTCGCCGACTGGTTCACCGGTGCCGCCGCCGCGGACGCCGGGTTCGACCTCGACGTCATCGACCTCGCCGACGTACGGCTGCCGCTGGTCATGCCCGGTTGGGGCGGAACGCCGAGCGAGGCGGCCGTCGCCGCGCTGGCGGACGTCTCACCGCGCCTCGCCGACGCCGACGCCTTCGTCGTCGTCACCCCCGAGTACAACCACAGCTTCCCGGCCGCCCTGAAGAACTTCATCGACTGGCACCACGCGCAGTGGCAGGCCAAGCCGGTCGGCTTCGTGTCGTACGGCGGTCTCGGCGGCGGCCTGCGCGCGGTCGAGCAACTGCGGCTGGTCTTCGCCGAGCTGCACGCCGTGACGGTGCGCGACTCGGTCAGCCTGCACGGGCCGTGGTCGGGCCTCGGCGAGGACGGCGCGCCGCGCGACGCCGCCGTGTGCGCGGGCGCCGCCAAGGGCATGCTCGGCCAACTCGCCTGGTGGGGGCGGGCGTTGCGGGCGGCCCGCGCGGACCGGCCGTACGCGGGCTGAGGGCGGCCCGGCATGACCGCCCCGAAGGCCGGTGCCGCGGCAGGCCGGGCGGCACGGGCCGACGCGTTCGACGCCACCGGGCTGTACCGCGTCCTCGCCGTCGTGATCACCGGGTCCGTGATGTCGGTGCTCGACATGACCATCGTCAACGTCGCGATGCGCAGCCTCTCGAAGTCGTTCGGCGCCCCGCGGGAGACGATCCAGTGGACGGCCACCGCGTACACCCTGGCACTCGCCGCGGTCATCCCGACCGCCGCCTGGGCCATGGACCGCATCGGCGCCCGGCGCACCTATCTGACCGCGCTCGTGCTGTTCACGCTCGGCTCGCTGCTCGCGGCCTGCGCCTGGGACGCGGGCAGCCTGATCGCCTTCCGCGCGGTGCAGGGGCTGGGCGGCGGGCTGCTGATGCCGGTCGGCATGGCGATGGTGATGCGGGTCGCGGACCGCGGCCGGCTGGGGCGGGCGATGGGCCTGCTCGGGCTGCCGGTCCTGGTCGGCCCGGTGGCCGGTCCGGTGCTCGGCGGCCGGCTGATCGACCTCGCGTCCTGGCACTGGATCTTCCTCGTCAATCTGCCCGTCGGGGCGCTCGCCCTGGCGCTCGCCGCCAAGCTGCTGCCGGCCGACGTTCCCCGCCGGGCGGTGGTGCCCGCCCTGGACGTGCCCGGCCTGCTGATGCTCGCCCCGGGCCTGGCCCTGCTGCTGTTCGGGCTCGCGCGGGGCGGTGAGCGCGGCGACTTCGGTGCGCCCGGGACGCTCGTCCCCGCCCTCGCCGGCGTGCTGCTGGCCGCCGCCTTCGCGCGCCGGGCGCTGACCGCCCGGGAGCCGCTGCTCGACCTGCGGCTGCTGCGCGAGCGCACCTTCGCCGCGGGCATCGTCACGCTCGCCCTGTTCACCTGCGGCTACTTCGGCTCCATGCTGCTCGGGCCGCTCTACTGGCAGCAGCAGCGCGGCGCCACCGCGACGGCCGCCGGACTGCTGGGCGCGCCGGTCGGGCTCGCGGTCGGTACGACGATGCAGGTGGCGTCCCGGCTCGTCGACCGGGTGTCGCCCCGGGGCCTGGTCGGCGCGGGGACGGCGGTGGGCGCGCTCGGCATGGCGCTGACGGCACTCCAGGTCGGCGAGGACGGCGTGGCGCCCTGGCGGATGGTCGGCGCGGCCACGGTGATGGGCGTCGGGGCCGGCATGGTGCTGATGCCGACGATGACGACGGCGACCCGTGATCTGCCGAAGCACCGGGTGGCCTCGGCGAGTACGGCGCTGAGCATCAACGGGCAGCTGTGGGCGTCCGTGGGGACGGCGCTGCTCACGGTGGTGCTGGGGGCCACGGGCCCGGAACCGGACCCGGCGGGCTTCCGCGTCGCGTACGCCGTCGCAGCGGGCCTGCTCGCCCTGTCCCTGCTGCCCGCATCACTCCTCCCGACCCGTCCGTCCCGGCGGTGACGGCGGTGACGGCGGTGACGGCGGGGCGGTGACGGCGGCGCCGGATGGGCTGTCCCGATGGTGACCCTGGGGCTGGGTGCGCCCTCCGGGTGGTGTCCGTGGGGTCGAGTCGGCCGTCCTGGCGGTGTCCGCGGGTTCGGGCCCGCTGTCCCGGTGATGACCGTGGGGCCGGGTCCGCTGTCCCGGCGGTGTTCGCGGGGTCGGCCGCCGCGGTCGGGGCGGCGGGGTCGGGTCAGCCGGCGTTGCGGTCCGTCAGTTCGCCCAGCGGCAGCGTGTGCTGGGTCTGCAGCACCTTCGCCCGCAGATAGCGGACGTTGTGGGCGGTGCGGAACACCCCGGTCGGCACCCGCTCGCGGACGCCGACGCCCAGCGTCCTCAACTGCTCCGCCTTGTCAGGGTTGTTGGACAGCAGGTCCAGCTCCTCGATGCCGAGGGCGCGCAGCATCTGGGCGGCGGGCGTGTAGTCGCGGGCGTCCTCGGGCAGGCCGAGCGCGGCGTTGGCCTCGTACGTGTCCAGGCCCTGGTCCTGGAGGGCGTACGCGTCGAGCTTGTTGTAGAGGCCGATGCCGCGGCCCTCCTGGCGGAGGTAGAGCAGGACGCCACCGCGGTCGGCGATGCGCTCGACCGCCTCGCGCAGCTGGGGCCCGCAGTCGCAGCGAGCCGAGCCGAAGACGTCGCCGGTCAGGCACTCGGAGTGCAGCCGGACCAGGGGGACGGGGCCGGGGTCGCCGAGGACGACGGCAAGGTGTTCCCTCCCGTCCGCGAGGCCGTGGAAGGTGACGAGGTCGGCGTCGACGGCGTATCCGTCCTGGAAGCGCAGCGGTACCCGGACGCGGGCGCGCGGTGTGGCGACAGGGGTGTCGGGCATGCGGGTTCTCCGGGTCCGAAGGCTGAATCTGCTTCAGTTTTGAAGCAGAGCTACGGCGGGAGCCTACTCCATGTTTTAAATTTGAAGCAACCGAATTCGGGCCCGCGACAGCGGCCGGGCGCGCTCAGGAACAGGGCTCGAACAGGGCTCGAACAGGGCTCAGGAGCAGGGTTCAGGAACAGGAGGGCGTCGAACGGCGGCGCCAGGGCAGGTCCTCGGGCGTGGGGCGCGCGCCCTCCCCGTGCAGCCCCCGCGCGATCGCCGTACAGATCTCCTCCAACTGCCCCACCTGCTCCGCGCTGAGGTGGTCGAAGACGGCGGCGCGCACCGTCTCGACATGCCCGGGCGCCGTGCGCTCAAGGGCCGCCACCCCCGCCTCCGTCAGCGCGGCGATGCTGCCGCGCCGGTCCGACGGGCACCCCTCGCGCCGGACCAGGCCGTCCTTCTCCAGCCGGCTCACCGCGTACGTCAGCCGGCTGCGGGTGATCTTCGACCGCTCGGCCAGATCGGTCATCCGCAGCCGGTGCTCCGGCGCATCGGAGAGGTTGGCCAGGATGGAGTAGTACAGGTGAGGCATGCCGGCGTCCTGCTGGAGCTGCCGGTCGATCGCGTCTTCCAGCAGCAGGGAGGCCGCGATGTACGCGCGCCAGGCGCGCTGCTCCTCGGGGGTGAGCCAGCGGGTCGTCATGCCGCCAGTGTAAGTTTGTTTCAAACTTGAACCAAGCCCGCCCGATCCGCAGCCGAACCCGACCCGCAGCCGAACCCGGCCCCGCCCGATCCGCGGCCGCCAGAACCGGCGCCGCCCGATCCAGAGCCGCCGAACCCGGCCCGCCCGATGCCAGCCCGTCCGTCTCCACGCTGGAGCACGCCGATGCCCTTCCCGTACGTCCTGCTGTCCGCCGCCGTCTCCCTCGACGGCTTCCTGGACGACACCGGCCCCGAGCGGCTGCTCCTGTCCGGCCCGGCCGACTTCGACCGGGTCGACGCGGTGCGGGCGTCCGTCGACGCGATCCTGATCGGCGCGGGCACGATCCGCGCCGACAACCCGAGGCTGCTGGTCAACGCGCCCGGGCGGCGCGCGGCCCGGCTCGCCGCCGGCCGGCCGGAGTACCCGCTCAAGGTCGCCGTCAGCGGCTCGGGCGACCTGGACCCGGACGCGCGGTTCTGGCACACGGGCGGCGAGAAGGTCCTGTACGCCACGGACGAGGGCGCGGAGCGGGCGCGACGGGCCGGCATCGCGGCCGACGTCGTCCCGCTGGGCCCCCGCCTCGACTGGCCGGCCCTGCTCTCCCACCTGTACGCGGCGCGCGGGGTGCGGCGCCTGATGGTGGAGGGCGGCGGGACCGTCCACACCCAGCTGCTCCGGCAGGGCCTCGCCGACGAACTCCAGCTGGTCGTCGCCCCGTTGCTCGTCGGCGATCCGGCGGCGCCCCGGCTGTTCGGGCCGGGGGAGTACCAGCGCGGGCGGCTGCGGCTCCTGGAGACCCGGCGGATCGAGGACGTGGTCCTGATGCGGTACGAGCCGACCGCCCCCGGAAGCGGTACGGCGGCCGTCGCCGCGGACCGGCACTGGCTGCGGATCGCCTGCGAGCTGGCGGAGCGGTGCCCGCCCTCGCGGACGGCGTTCAGCGTGGGCGCGGTCGTGGTGGCCGCGGACGGCACGGAGCTGGCCCGCGGCTTCTCCCGGGAGGCGGGCGACCCCGTGGTCCACGCGGAGGAGGCCGCGCTCGCCAAGACCGACCCGGCGGATCCGCGGCTGGCCGGTGCCACGGTCTACAGCAGCCTTGAGCCGTGCGCCCGGCGGGCCTCGCGGCCCGCGCCCTGCGCGCGGCTGATCCTGGACGCGGGGGTGCGACGGGTGGTGACGGCCTGGCGGGAGCCGGACACGTTCGTCGCGGGCGCCGACGGGAGCGGGCTGCTGACGGCCGCGGGCGTCGACGTCGTCGTCCTGCCCGAGTACGAGGCCGCGGCCAGGAAGCCGAACCGCCACCTGCTCGACTGACCGCCGCGCCCGCCCGGCCCGGGGCTCCGTGTCCGCTCGGCCGGGTTCTCCGCGTCCGCTCGGCCTGGGGGCCGTGACGGCCGGGTCGCGTGGACGCTCCGCCGGCCCGGGGCTCCGTGTCCGCTCGGCCGGGTTCTCCGCGTCCGCTCGGCCTGGGGGCCGTGACGGCCGGGTCGCGTGGACGCTCCGCCGGACCGGGGCTCCGTGTCCGCTCGGCCGGGTTCTCCGCGTCCGCTCGGCCTGGGGGCCGCGACGGCAGGGTCGCGTGGACGTCCCGCCGGGCCGGGGAAACACGCCCGCCGGGTCGCGCCCCACCGGCCCGGGGAACACAACCCGCGGCGGACCGGGGAACACGCCCGCCGGGTCGCGCGGACGCGCCAAGGGGGCCGGGGGCATGAACCAACGCGAACGCCGGGTCCGACAAGGTGTCAGCGCCCGGGGCGAGCGCGTGTGTGCTCTGGTGTCGGATGTCAGACCGCGACGAACCGCCGAGCGCCGTCCCGCACGACCACATGGCCGAAACGCATTCCCGGGAAGTGTGCGGCGACGACGAGGTCGTCGGTGTTCGCCGCGGCATCGGCGATCCGGTTGCGCACGGCGGAGGCGGAGACGGGGTCGACGTCCCAGACGACGGTCCAGTCGCGCTCTTCGAACTGGAGGGTGGAGTGGGCCACGTCGCCGATGAGGAGCGCCCGCCGACCGTTTGACGTGATGTCGACGATGCTGGAACCGGGTGTGTGCCCTGGCACATGCTGCACTTCGACACCGGGTGTCAGCGAGAAGTCACTCGTGAAGGTTTCGATGCGATCGTGCGCCGGAGCGAACTTCTCCACGGCCACATCGAGTCGGTGCGGCCCTTCGGCGAAGTGCTTCCAGTCGTCTTGGTGCAGGTGGTAGCGCGCGTTGGCGAAGGGAACCGAACCGTCGACGGACGCCCAGCCTATGTGGTCGAAGTGCAGGTGGGTGAATACCACGTCGGTGATGTCACCGGGCTCTACGCCCAGGTTGCGCAGGCCGGACAGAAGACCGCCTCCGGCGTAAGCCCCGTCGTCCTGCGGGCCGACCCCCGCATCCACGAGAATGGTCTTGTCCGCGCCGCGGATGAGGAACCCGCCGACGGGGAACTCCCAGCGGCCGTTCTCGCCGAAGTGGTGGCGGTGACAGCTCAGAGCGTCCGGATGGCCGGGCCGCGACAGGATCTCTCCTGCCGTCTCCACCCCCGTGCCGTCGTGAACAGCGTCAACCGTGAAGTCCCCTATTCTCACCGAGTCAGCGTACTGCGGTCGGTCACCGCGCCCCTGGGCGCGTGCCGAGTCGATGGTGATCTCGGTCGGCATGTCCGACTGGGCCGGGTGCGCATCCCAGAGTTCACCGGCCGGCCATCGGCCTCGTGCCCTGCGGGGAGCGGCCGGGAAACCCGTGCCGGTTCGCGGCAACGGTCACGGTCAGGCCGACTGCGAGCAGGGCCAGTGCCGTCCAGGGCAGCGCCTCGGGCCCCTCACGGTCCAGCAGCATTCCGCCGGCCACGCCCGCGCCGGCGATACCGGCGTTCCAGCAGGTCACGAGGAGCGACTGAGCGATGTCCGAGGCGTGGGCCGCCGCGTCGGCGACAGCCGTCTGCAGGAGAGTCGCCGCGCCGCCGAAGGACAGACCCCACAAGGCTGAGCAGGCGATGAGCAGCCAGGGTATGGGGAGGAACACGCCGAAACCGAGCGCCGCGGTGCCGAACAGCGCGACCGCCGTGATCATCAACGGTCGCAGATGCCGATCGATCAGCATTCCCGTGATCCAGATACTGGCGAGCGAGCATGCTCCGAAGACCAGCAGCACCGCATCCACGCGGTCCTCGATCCGCGCCGCCGCCGCGAGAGCCGCGATGTAGGTGTAGAGGATGTTGTGCGCGAGAACGAACGCGCCCGTCACCAGCAGAACGGGAGCCACGCCCGGGATTCTCAGCACCCTGCCGACCGGCGTGGCCCGGGCGTGCCCACGCTGCCCCGGCAGGTCCGGAAGCTCCCGCAGAATCCAGCCGACCAGCACCAGGGCGAGCACACTCATCAGCCCGAACGTGGAACGCCAGCCGATCAGTTGGGCCAGGAACGTCCCCGCCGGTACCCCGGCGGACAGCGCGACGGGTGTGCCCGCCATGGCGACGGCCATCGCTCGGCCGCGTCGCTCCGGGGCGACGATGCCGCGTGCGTACCCGGCGAGCAGGGTCCAGAGCAGCCCCGCGACCAGACCGGCGAGAAAACGGGCGGCCATGGTGAGCGGATAACTGGTCGAGAACGCCGTGACCGCGTTGGCCACAGCGAAGCCGCAGATCGCCGTGAGCAGCAGGCGTCTGCGCGGCCATGAGCCGGTGGCGGTGGTGAGGGGGACCGCCGCCAGGACGGAACCGAGCGCGTAGAGCGTCACCGTCTGTCCGGCACGTGACTGGCTCACGCCGAGGTCCGCGCTCATGGCCGGGAGGATGCCCGCCGGGAGGGCTTCGGTCATGACGGTGACGAAACCCGCCGTGCCGAGCGCGAGCAGGCCCGAGAGCGGCAGCCGGTCCGCCGGCGTGCGGGGGTGGAGGCCGGGGCGGATGTTCAGTTGATCCATGGGCCTCATCGTCTAGGGTTGACATCAACGTCAAGGTCCATCCGACCCTGCCCCGACCGGACGTGAGGCTGCTCACATGCGCATCGGTGAACTTGCCCGGCTGACGGAGACCTCCGCCAGATCACTGCGGTACTACGAGCGTGAGGGGCTGATCACCCCGCGCCGCCAGGACAACGGGTACCGCGACTACGACGACTACCTCGTCGACCGCGTGCTCCAGATCCGCGGTCTGCTCGACGCCGGACTGCCCACACGGATCATCAAGCAGATACTTCCGTGCCTCGATGCCCCGCGGAGGATCCACTTCACGGACGCCACACCGGAGATGATCGCCACGCTCGAATGCGAGGGCGAGAGGATGACCCGCCGCATCGACTGCCTGACCCGCAACCGCGATGCCATCCACGAGTACCTCGCGGTGGTCAAGAGCCTCGCCTGACCTCTCACTCGACACCGGACGGAAGCGTGCCGTGCGGCTCGGCTTGACCTTGACACGTACGTCAAGGTTGCAGCCTTGCGCCATGAACGACTCCGCCCTCTGGCACACCGAATGCGGCGACGGCACACCGATCGTCCTGATCCACGGCTACACCATCGATCACCGGCTGCTCCTGCCGCTGGAGCCCGCCTTCACCGGTCGGCCCGGCTGGCGCAGGCTGTACCCCGACCTGCCCGGGCACGGCAACAGTCCGCGGCTGTCCGGCCCGACTTCGGCGACGACGATGGCCGACGCCGTCATCGACTGGATCCGCGCCACCGTCGGCGACCGACCCTTCGCCGTTGTCGGGCAGTCCTTCGGCGGGCAGATCGCCCGCGCCGTGACGGCGCGCTTCGGCGAGCAGGTCCTCGGTTCCGCGCTGCTCGTTCCCGTCGTCCGCTGGGGCGCCGAACGTACCCTGCCCGACAGCACCGTGGTGGAGCGCGACGACGCACTCCTTGCCCGCCTCGCCGCCGAAGAGGACCTTCCGCTGTTCCGCGCCGTGATGACCCGCCACACCGAGGAGAGCTGGGCTCTCTTCGAGGAGCACATCCTCCCCGGCTGGCGGGTGCACGACCGCCATGCCGCCGCCGAACTCGACGCTGACTTCCTGCTGCCGCAGTGGCCGGAGCGCCCCGGCGAGGTCCACCACGGCCGGCATCTTCTGCTCACCACACGTCAGGACGCCCTCGTGGGCTGGCGTGACCAGCTCGCCCTGCTCGACCACTACCCCCGCATGACCGCTGTGGTCCTCGACGGTGCCGGTCACAACCCGCAGGTCGAGAGCGCACCGGCGGTCCGCGAGCTGATCGGAGGCTGGCTCGACACGCTTCCGAGGCCGAACCGAAGGCCGTGACGCCGTAGGCGTTCTGCCGTGATCCACCGCTCCCGGGCGTCCTTCCACGGCCAAGGCCGCCTCCCCCTCGACACCGTGGTCCAGTGATCCGTCTCCCAGGCGTCAGCGTGGACAGCGGGTGCCGTTTCCAGCGCGGTGATCGCCTTGGGGGCCGGCGGCTCCTGCGGGTCCCGCGGATCCTCGACCTCCTCGGGGAGCAGGAAGCCGATCAGCGCCGGGCAACGGTTGATCGCGATACGCCGTGGATCAGCCGGGGTTATCCGTGTGCTCGCCGTCCTGCGCATGGCGTACACTGGTGGAACCGACGCGGGGTGGAGCAGCTCGGTAGCTCGCTGGGCTCATAACCCAGAGGTCGCAGGTTCAAATCCTGTCCCCGCTACTGAAGGCTCAGGGCCGGAATCCAAGGCATGGATTCCGGCCCTGAGTGTTTTTCCACCCACCGCGGCGCGGCCCGGCTATGGCGGCGCGGCCCGCTCACGGCAACGCGACTCGCTCACGATGGCGCGGCTCGCCCACGGTCACGAGCCCGCCGTCACGAGCGGTGATCGGACGACCGCCCTCCGCATAACAACTGACACACCGTCAAACACTATGGGTTGTCCGAGTTTCCGTGCGCCAGGGGCCAACTCGCCCGGTTTTCGCCGGTCATGGGCGGTAAATTCCCGCCCGAAAGCGTTAACGATCAAGCGGAACGGCTTGGAATCTGCCCGCCGGGTCTATTAACGTTCGATAACGCAGCGCGGTCGTCCCAGCCGTCACAAGAGGCGGCTCCGTGCTCACGCGCCGAATCCCGCAAGGGAACCGGGGAACCACCACCTTGGGGTGAATCACGCGGACACCGCCGTGGAGACACGGCCGGTATACGCGCGTAGGAGACCTTCCTGCTCCGAACCCGTCAGCTAACCCGGTAGGCGGAGGAAGGAAAGGAGTACGCCCGAGTGGCGTCCAACCGGCCCGCCCCACAAGCCCCGTTCGCGCCGAGCCAGTACGGCACCGAGACCTTCGGCTACGGCACCTACCGCACCGACGAGGGCCCCTGGGAGGAGTGGAACCCCACCGAGGAGTCCATCCGCCCGCTACGCGGCCGGCACCGCGTCGCCAAGCAGCGGGGCGGCGGCGGACTCGCCCGCAGCTCCACGGTCCTCGGCGTCGGCGTGATAGCCGCCGTCGGCGCGGGCGGCATGGCCAGCGCCAACACCGGCAAGCCGCCGGTGTCCATCTCCATGCCCGACCTGCCCTCCGTCGGCTCCCTGCTCGGCGACGGCGCCGGCGCCCAGGCCACCAAGGGCTCCGCGACCGCCCTGAGCAGCGTCGGCGTGACCGAGGCCGACAGCGCCGAGGGCACCACCGACGCCGGTGAGGCGCTGCGCAACCGCATCATGGCCCAGGCCGAGCAGCAGCAGGGCCAGGCCGAGACCAGGGCCGTCGCCGCGGCCGTGTCCGCCGCCGACCAGGAGGTCGCCGACGCGGCGGCCAAGGCGGAGAAGGAGGCCGCGGCCCGGGCCGCCGCCGCCAAGGAGAAGGCGGAGGCCGCCGCCAAGAAGAAGGCCGAGGAGGCGCGGCTGGCCGCGCTGGCCAAGCAGTACACCCTGCCGACCTCCTCGTACACGATCACCGGCACCTTCGGCCAGGCCGGCTCCATGTGGTCCTCCGGCTACCACACCGGCCTCGACTTCGCCGCCCCCACGGGCACGCTGATCAAGGCCGTCCACACCGGCACGATCACCGAGGCGGGCTGGGCCGGCTCCTACGGTTACCGCACGATCCTCACCCTGGACGACGGCACCGAGCTGTGGTTCTGCCACCAGTCGTCGATCAGCGTCAGCGTCGGGCAGAAGGTCAACACCGGGGACGTCATCGGCCGCGTGGGCGCCACGGGCAACGTCACCGGACCCCACCTCCACCTGGAGGTCCACCCCGGCGGCGAGGCCGGCGGCATCGACCCGATGGCCTGGCTGCGCGGCAAGGGCCTCACCCCCTGACCCTGCGGCAAGGGCCTCGACCCTGACCCACCCGGCACATCCCCGCACCCCCCGTTCCCCGGCGGTCCTGGCGCCCATCCCCCCGACGTCAGGGCTGCCGGTCCGGTGTTTGCACGGTCTTTGCGCACGGCGGCGGAATCGAGGATTCAGGCGGGCGCGTTGAACCCGAGTATGACTTCCCTTCGAAAACTCGGTCCCTCCGATCTTGAGGTCTTCCCGCTCGCCCTCGGCGGCAACGTCTTCGGCTGGAGCGCCGACCAGCCGACGTCCTTCGCCGTCCTCGACGCCTACACGGCCGCCGGCGGCAACCTCATCGACACCGCCGACTCCTACTCGGCGTGGGTCGAGGGCAACAAGGGCGGCGAGTCCGAGACGATCATCGGCAAGTGGGTCAAGGCGCGCGGCAACCGCTCGGACGTCCTGATCGCCACCAAGGTCAGCCAGCACCCCGACTACCCGGGACTGTCCGCCGCCAACATCAGGGCCGCGGCGGACGCCTCGCTGCGCCGGCTCGACACCGACCACATCGACCTCTACTACACGCACTTCGACAAGCCGGACGTGCCGGTCGAGGAGATCATCGGCGCGCTCGACGCACTGGTACGGGCCGGCAAGGTGCGGCACATCGCCGCGTCCAACATCAGCGCGGAGCGGCTTCAGGCGTCCCTGGACTTCTCCGACCGCGAGGGCCTGGCCCGGTACGTGGCGCTCCAGCCGCACTACAACCTGGTCTCGCGCGACACCTACGAGGGCCCGCTCCAGGACGTCGCCGCCCGCGCCGGCCTCGCCGCCCTCCCGTACTACTCTCTGGCCGCCGGCTTCCTCACCGGCAAGTACCGCCCCGGTACGACCGTGGACAGCGTGCGGGCCGGGGGCGCGGCCAAGCACCTGCGGAGCGAGCGCGGCCAGAAGGTCCTCACGGCCCTGGACGAGATCGCCGCCGCCCACGGTGCCGCCGTGCCCAGCGTGGCGCTGGCGTGGCTCGCGGCCCAGCCGACGGTGGTCGCCCCCATCGCCTCGGCGCGCACGGTGGACCAACTCCCGGCCCTGCTCGCCGCGGCCGACCTCACCCTGACGCAAGAGGAAACCGACCGCCTCACCCAGGCATCGACCTGACTCCACGCCCCCCGCCGGATCTCTGGTCCGACGCTACCCGGGCCTGCCGTCATTGCGGCGCCTCATCGACCCCCGGGACGGCACCCGCCAGGGGCGCGGGGAACTGCGCGACCGGCCACCACGCTCCCGCACCCGACCGACAACCTGCCGCTCCCGCGGAGCGGCATGCGGCGCCCGCGGTTTGTCTGTGCGGGTGGCAGGCCGGTGGTGGTGTGCGGGAGCGTCGTGGTTGTTCGCGCAGTTCCCCGCACCGGGCTCGGACCCTGGGCCCCTGGGATGCGCAGGGGGGTGCTCGGGGGCCCCGTGTGCGCCCCCTGGCGGCGTTCCGGGGGCTTCGCGGTGGGGTGGCTCAGGTCCGCGTCCAGGGTCATGACCGGTAAGGGTTGTACGTCGGGTACGGCACCGTCGGATGGGCAGGGTGCGGCACCGAGTAGCCGTACGGCGTCGGTGCGCCGGGACCCGGCCATGTCGGCGCGTTCGACCGGGCCGCGTACTCCAGGGCCGGCCGGGCCACCTCCCGCCGCTGCCACAATTCGGCCAGCAACTCCCGCTCCCGTACGACGAAGTCCGCGCCCGCCCGCCCCCGCCGGCCGCGCTGCCGCAGGAACGCAAGCGACGTCGCGTACGCCTCGTACTGGGCCACCGCCCGCGCCGCCCGCTTGCCGAGGTGGTGACCGGCGTAGTCCCGGGCCAGCCGCCGTGCCCCCATCGAGCCCAGCGCGAACGGCTCCGCGGGCCCCAGCCAGCCCGCGAACACATACGCCGGCAACTCCTCGCGCACCATCCGCAGCTCACGCTGCCGCGTCCAGATCGCCAGCCAGGTCAGCAGCCCGAACGCGGGCACCATGAACGCCCCGTACACCGCGAAGAACCCGTACTCGCCGAAGGTGGACGAGCCGTTCCAGAACGCGTGCATGCCCATCGCCAGCAGCAGCCCGCACAGCGGCAGCAGGACCCGCCGCGCGGGCCCGCGGTCCGCGGCGCGCGCGGCGATACCGAAGCCGATGCCGGTCAGAACGGTGAAGAGGGGGTGCGCGAACGGGGACATGATGACGCGCACGAAGAAGGTGGCGGCGGTGACGGAGGCGATGCCGCGGTCGCCGGTGAGCTGGTCCGTGCCGAAGGCCGTACCGAGGTAGAGGATGTTCTCGGTGAAGGCGAACCCGGTGGCGGTGACCCCCGCTATCACCACCCCGTCGACGATCCCGGTGAAGTCCCGCCGGCGGAAGAGGAAGACCAGGAGGACCGCCGCGGCCTTGGCGGTCTCCTCCACGACGGGCGCTATCACCGTCGCGCCGAGGGTGTCCGCGCTGGTCGGATCCGCCGTCGCCGTGGCTATCCAGCGCGTGGCGAAGCTGTTGGCGACGATGGCTATCAGCGCGGCCGCGCACGCACCCCAGGCGAACGCGAACAGCAGATTGCGCCATGGTCCGGGCTCGACCCGGTCGAGCCACCGGAAGGCGGCCAGGAGCAGCGGCACCGGCAGCACGGCGAGCCCCAGGCCGACCAGGAACCCCTCCGTGCCGGTCTGCTCGCGCACCAGCGCCAGGATGACCAGCCCGGAGACCGCGAGCAGGATGATCAGCGCTCCGTAGCGCACCCATCCGCGCTGCCACCAGCGCACGGCCCGAAACGGGCGGTCACCCGCGTCGGCGGGGTACGTCGGGTACGGGGAGGAGGTGGCCACGGCATCGACCCTAACGATCACCTGACGATGGATCCGGTGGGGGAACCGCTGTCATCGCCGTTCTCGCTGCTGCCCCCGGTGCGGTACGCGGCGAAAGAGCAGATCGTTCACGACATGACCCTTGTCCAGTCCCTGGGCCTCGAAACGGGTCAGCGGCCGGAACCCGGGACGCGGCGCGAAACCGCCGTCCGGCCGGGTGTTCTCGAAGTCGGGGTGCGCGGTCAGCACGTCCAGCATCTGCCCGGCGTACGGCTCCCAGTCCGTCGCGCAGTGCACGAGCGCACCGGGCCTGAGCCGGGAGGCGGCCAGCGTGAGGAACTCCGGCTGGATCAGCCGGCGCTTGTGGTGCCGCTTCTTGGGCCAGGGGTCGGGGAAATAGACGCGCAGCCCGTCGAGCGAGTCGGGGCGCAGCATCTCGCGGAGCAGGATGATGGCGTCCCCGTTCGCCACCCGGAGGTTGGACAGCCCCATGCGGTCGGCGAGATTGAGCAGGTTGCCCTGTCCCGGGGTGTGCACGTCGACGGCGAGGATGTTGACCTCGGGGTCCGCGGCGGCCATCTGCGCGGTGGCCTCGCCCATGCCGAAGCCGATCTCCAGCACGACGGGCCGTTCGTTGCCGAACAGCTCCTGAAGGTCGACGGTCCGCTGTCCGTCGATGTCCAGGCCCCACTTGGGCCACAGCCGCTGCAACGCGTCCGCCTGCCCCGTGGTCACCCGGCTGCGGCGCGGCTGGAAGCTCCGGATCCGCCGCTCGAAGTGCGAGCCGGCGGGGTCGGCCCGGGGGCCGTCCGGGAACCGCGGCTCACCCTTGGCCCGGGTGTGCCGGATGGAGACGCCTGGGGCATGCGGGTGCGGCAGCTCACCCGGGGTGGCCGGGTGGACGCCGGGGGTCTCGGGTGTGTTCACGGAGTCAGCCACAGTGACTAGATTTTAAGCGCTCCCCAACAAACCAAACGGCCCCCCGACCCCGACACCGCCCCACACAGCCCCTCACAAAACCGCTTCCCTGGTTGCTCCGGGGCTTCCTCGACCGCTCTCCGTCCGTCCTGGCTGCCCCGGGCCTTCTCGGTCGCCGGGGCCTTCCCGGGCGGGCTGGGGGGTTCGGGGTTTCCTCGGTCGTCCGGTGTCGCGGTGGAGGGGTGGCCCGGGGTTTCACAGGGCGTCGAGCGCGGTCAGCGCTCTGCGGGCCACCTCTCTTCCGATCGGCAGGCAGGCCGTGGCGGCGGGCGAGGGCGCGTTCAGCACATGGATCGCCCGCGGCCCCTCGCGGAGCAGGAAGTCGTCCGCCAGCGTCCCGTCCCGCAGCAGCGCCTGCGCCCGCACCCCCGCGGCGGCCCGCACCAGGTCGTCCCGCGTCACGGCCGGCAGCAGTCTGCGCACCTCCGTGGCGAACGCCCGCTTCGACAGGGAGCGGCGGAACTCCCCGGCCCCGTACCGCCAGTGTCTGCGGGCCATGTGCCAGGTGCCGGGCCAGGCCAGCGTCCCGGCCACCTCGCGCGGCCGTACGGTCCCCCAGCCGTACCCCTCCCGGGCCAGCGCCGGGACCGCGTTGGGGCCGATGTGGACGCCGGAGTCGATCCCGCGGGTGAGATGCACCCCGAGGAACGGGAACGCCGGGTTCGGCACCGGATACACCAGACCACGCACCAGCTCGGGCCGCGCCAGCTCGTAGTACTCCCCCCGGAACGGTACGATCCGCATCCCGGGCTCGTCCCCGGTCAGCCGCGCCACCTCGTCGCAGTGCAGCCCGGCGCAGTTCACCAGCACCCGCCCCCGTACGACGCTCCCGGCGGCTGTCAGCACCGCGACACCGCGCTCCGGGCGGCGGTCCACCCGCACGACCCGCGCCCCGTACCGGATCTCCGCCCCCGACGCCCGGGCCAGCTGCCGGGCGACCCCGACGAAGTCGCACACCCCCGTGGTCCCGACGTGTATGGCCGCGAGCCCCCGCACCTCCGGCTCGTACTCCGCGATCTGCGCGGGGCCCAGCTCCCGCACCGGGATGCCGTTCTCCCGGCCGCGCTGCACCAGCGCGTGCAGCCGGGGCAGCTCGGCCCGCTCCGTGGCGACGATCAGCTTGCCGGTGACGGCGTGGGCGATGCCGTACTCCGCGCAGAACTTCACCAGCTCGGCCGCGCCCCGCACCGCGTACCGCGCCTTGAGCGAGCCGGGGCGGTAGTAGATCCCGCTGTGGATGACCCCGCTGTTGCGGCCCGTCTGGTGCCGGGCCGGTCCCGGCTCCTTCTCCAGCACCGTCACCCGGGTGCCGGGCGCGGCACGCGTGATCGCATACGCCGTCGACAGACCGACGATGCCGCCGCCGATCACCAGCACGTCGCAGTCGTACGCGCTTGCCGCCCGCACCCGCACCACCTCCCGCTTCCGATAGTGCACTGCGCCACTGTCAGTGACTTCAAACGCGGGTCGGACAGGAGACCCGACGGCCCCGGAGACCCGCGCGAGAACCGCTCACGGGCGGCGCCCCAGCCCCGGCCGGCGCATTCGGCGGTCCCTACGCGGGAGCCATCAGCAACGGCCGCGCCCTCTCCCGCAGCTCGACGACCCGTGGCTCGTCCCCGTACGGCTCCAGGCGGTGCAACAGGTCCTTCACGTACTCCGTCGTGCGCGCGGAGGAGATCCGCCCGGCGACCTCGACCGCCCGCACCCCCTGCTCGCACGCCGCGTCCAGATTGCCCGATTCCAGTTCGGCGACCGCGGAGACCACGAGCCTGAGGCCGTGCGAGCGCACGAACTCCTCCGTCGGCCTCGACAGCGCCTGCTCGGTGAAGCGGCGGACCTGGCGCGGTGCCTTCAGGTCGCGGTAGCACTCGGCGGCGTCGGCGGCGAACCGGTCGTAGGAGTAGAAGCCGAGCCAGGACGGGTCGTTGTCGCCCTCCCGGGACCGCTCCAGCCAGCCCTCGGCCGCCTTCAGGGCCGCGCCGGCGGCCTGCGCGTCACCGGCGCGCGCGTGCGCGCGTGCCTCGACCAGACGGAAGAAGCTCATGGTGCGGGCGGTGGCCAGGCCCCGGTTGCGCTCCAGGGCGGCCTGCGCGAGGTCGACGCCCTCGTCGCCGAAGCCCCGGTAGGTCGCCTGGAGGGACATGGAGGCCAGCACGTACCCCCCGAGGGGGACGTCGGCCGCCGCGCGCGCGAGCCGCAGCGCCTGGATGTAGTAGCGCTGCGCGGCCTCCTGTTGCCCGGTGTCGAACGCCATCCAGCCCGCGAGCCGGGTCAGTTCGGCGGAGGCGCCGAACAGGGCGCGGCCGACCTCGTCGGAGTACGAGCCGAGCAGCAGCGGAGCCGCCTCCACCCGCAAGCATTCCGGCACCATGGACGAACGCCAGTCGCCGCCTCCGTACTTGGAGTCCCAGCGCCTGGCGTCCTCCGCGGCCTCCCGCAGCTTCTGCACATCACTATGGCCGACTTTGATCGGTGCCCCGGAGCCCTCGGACGGGTTCGCCTCACGCGCCACCGAACTGTCGGCGGGGGTTATCAGCCAGCGTGAGGCGGGCGTCGCGTAGGCGCTCACCGCGAAGGACCCGGCCAGCGACTGCCAGATGCCGCCGGAGCCGGCCCGGCGCCCGGCGAGGTCGAGACGGTACAGTTCCGTCGCCGACTTCACCGCCTGGGCGACGTCCCTGGGGAAGGCGAGGCCCACTTCGGGGGCGGGATCCGCGTCCGCCAGGCCGATCTCGTGGAGCGGCACGGGGCGGCCGAGCTTCTGGCCGATGGCGGCCGCGATCAGGTGCGGGGCGGCTCCTTGCGGCACCATCCCCTTCGACACCCAGCGCGCCACCGACGTCTTGTCGTAGCGAAGAGTCAACCCGCGTTGGGCGCCAAGGTCGTTGACGCGTCGCGCGAGTCCTGCGTTGCTGATTCCCGCGAGGGCGAGAACGGCGCCGAGCTTTTCGTTCGGCCCGCGTTGCTCCCTGGACATGCGCCACCCCTCGACACAGACGGCTGCCGCGCTGGCATAACCACGCGGCATTCGTAAACCCAGCGTAGTTCGCCGCATCCCAAGCGTTAAGGGGCATTGTTCCGGATGGCGGGATTGTGGTCCGTACGGGAGTGCGGGCCCTGTACGCACCGTGCACGGTGTGCCGCGTCGTGCCCCCGCCGTGTGGCCGTGCGCCCGTCCGTGCGCTCTTCTCCGGCCACCCGGAGAGCGGTTCCATGGGCGGTGCGTGGGTCGGCCCGCTGTACTGGATCCAGTGGGCTGGGGGATACCGCCACCTACATCCCCGCGGGTGGCGGACCGGTCCGGGGGGCGATGCCCGCCTCCCGGACCGTACGCTTCACCGTGTCGCCCGTTGCGTTGCGCAGGGCCTGTACGGAGCGTGTGCGCGCCTGTCCCCGCTCCGGTGAATTGGCCGGAAATCGACCCTGCCTCCCGCGGGTGATTACCCCTCCCACCATGGGAGTTGAGGGCGCGAAGGGCGTTTTTTGGGGAGCGTTTGGGGGCGCATTCGCGTCGCAACCTCCGTGCGCCCTCCAGGGGTTCACCTCTTCATAGGCACACGCGCGTGATCGCGTTCCCCCGATCGAAGGCGGTGCCACCCGCCCTCCGGGCCGCGTTGTTCATGGCAGCATGGTGAACCGGTTCGTACGGTGCACTGTTTGTCCACAGCCTGTGGAGGCGGCGATGCGGTGGTTGGTGGGATGGAGCAGCACCACCGCGGGTGCCGTCGGTCCCGGCTCCGCAGGCGCCACCGGATACGACGGCGAGACCGTGCACCCGATCGGCTCCCAACTCCTGTGGGGCGACCCCGATCCGCTGTGGGCGGTCGGCGACTGGCGGCCCGACGAGGTGCGCGTGGTGAGGGCCGACGCGCAGAACCGCATCGCCGTCCTGGGCACCTGCGGAGCCTCCGACGAAGAGCTGCGGCTCGGCCTGTTCACCGCGCGCGGGGGCGCACTGCGCCATCTGACCGCGTGGCCGGGCAGCTACACGGCCGTCGTCCAGGTCGGCCGGCGCATCACCGTCTGCGGCGATCTGGCGGGCGCCCGCCCGGTCTTCCACACCCCGTGGGCGGGCGGCACCGCCTACGCCACCGCCGCCCTGCCCCTCGCCGATCTCATCGAGGCCAACCTCGACTTCGGCCACCTCGCGGCCCTGCTCGCCGCCCCCGACGTACCCGCGGCGCTGCACGACTCGACCCCGTACGAGGGCGTGCGACGCGTTCCGCCGGGGCATGCGCTGATCCTGCGCGCCGGTGCGCGCGAGATCGCCGGATACGAGCCGGTCGCCTCCCTCGCGGTGGCGGCGCCCCCCGCCGACCCGGACAGCGCCGTGGGCGCCGTGCGCGACGCGCTCGTGGAGGCCGTACGCACCCGTCTCGCCGCGCCCCGACACGTACCCGGCATCGACCTCGATCCCGGCCCGGTGCCCGGCATGGGGCCCGCCGAACGGCGCGCCGCGCGCGGGATGCCCGTACCGGGCATCGGCGCCGACCTGTCGGGCGGCCCCGCCTCGGGCACCCTCGCGCTGCTGGCGGCCGGCCTCCCGGGCAGGCCCGGCACGCTCCTCGGCCACGGCACGGGCGCGGGCGAGCGCCTGCTGGCCGTCACCTTCAACGACCTCGCCGTCGGCGGCCGGGAGGCCGAACTGGAACGGGCCGGTACGCTCGCGGCCAACCCGCGCCTGCACCACGTGGTGGTGACCGGCGGGGAGGAACTGCTCCCGTACGCCGACCTGGACGGCCCGCTCACCGACGAACCGGGGCCGTCCCTGGTGTCGGCGGCCCGCCACCGCGTGCGGCTGGCCGCGGGCAGCGCCGACCACTTCACCGGGTACGGCGCCCGCCAGGTCCTCGACGCGCACCCGGCGCGCCTCGCGGACCTGCTCATGGACCGCAAGCGGCGCCACCTGGTGCGCCCGGTCGCCGCGCTGGCCAAGGCGGACGGCTCGGTGCTGGTCCCCGCGCGCGTGTACGGCGCGGCACGGCGGCTGGCGCGGACGCCGTACCGAGCCGGCCTGGAGACGCTTGCCGACCGGCTGCTGCGCCGCCGTTTCGAGGACCCCGGAGGTGCGGTCGGCGCGTCCCTGGCCGCGCTCACCTGGGCCAGACCGGGGCCGGCGGCGCGCTGGCTCACCGGGGAGGCACTGGCTGAAGTATCGGTTCTGCTCCAGGGGGCGGCGAACCGCTCCGGAGTCGGCCCCGGGCAGCGTCCCGGCGACTACCGCGCGCGTGCCGCCCTGGCCCGGCACGCCGCCGACCTGCGCGTCCTGGAACAGGCCGCCGAGGTCCGCTCCCAGCGCCTGCACGCCCCCTTCCTCGACAACCAGGTCGTCCGCGCCTGCCGCGCCCTCCCCGAGGCCCTGCGCGTCCAGCCCGGCGCCCGCGCCGAGATCCTTCGTACGGTCCTGGAAGGCGCTGGCGTCACCGGACTCCCGCCCGGCTGGGGCGCCCCCACCCACGCCTCCGCCGCCGCGGCCCGCACCGGCCTGCGCGTCGCCGCCGACTCGCTGATCTCCCTGTTCACGACGCCGCTGCTCGCGGAGGCCGGCCTGATCGAGGCCCGCGTGGTCCGCAAGGCGCTGCGGGGCGCGGCGGCGGGCGAACCACTGCCCCTGGACGGCCTCGCCGACCTGGTCTCCCTGGAACTGTGGCTGCGCCGCCTGCTGGCCCGCCGCGGCACATGCTGGACCGGCACCCCCGCCCGCGCCCGCGCCGTCCCCTCAGGCATAGCCCCCAGACGAGGAGCCCTGACCCCCGGCACCTGACCCCGGCCCCCTACGCCGGGTACGCACGCTCCCGCTTCCGCCAGGTGACACCGACACCGGTTCCCGCCGGGTGGGTGACACGAGCACAGGTTCCCGCCGGGTGGGTGACACGGGCACAGGTTCCCGCCGGGTGTGGGGTGCGCGCGTTGGTTGCCCCGGGCGGCGGGCGCCGGCACCTGTTGCTGCCGGGTGCGTGGGGCTGACTCCGGTTCCCTCCGGGCCCGTGGGCGCGTACGCGCACCCCGTGCGGCGTCGGTCGCGCGGCACTGAGCTGACTTCGACGCATGGGCGAGCGGCGCTGTGCGGAGTCGGATGCGTGGACGCCGTCGGGACCGCGCCGCGGTCCGCCCCCGCCTCCCGCGGCCCGGCCGCACCGTACGTGCCTGGCGGGCCATACGCGCGTGCGGGCTGCCCTGCCGGGTGCCCCGCCCTTGCCAGATGGGCCGCCGCCACCCGCGGCGGCGGAGCCGCACGCGTGCGTACCGGCGTGTGGCCTGGGGAGCCGCGCGTGTCCGTACGTCGATCGCGGCTGAGCTTCATGCGTCCGGCGGGCTCCGGGGACGGAGCGGCGCGTGTTCGTCCGGGCCGGTGTACCGGTCGGCGTACCGTTCCGGAATCCCGGTGCCGGCCGGGACCGCCCCGCCGGCGTCGGTGAAACTCGCGTGCCGCCGTCGTGGGGCCCGGGGACAATGGCCCGGTGCGGTACGGAATTCTGGGCGTGGCCCAAGCGACGGACGAGGCGGGCGGCACCGTACCCGTCGGCGGCCCCCGCCTCCGCGCGCTTCTCACCGCGCTCGCCCTGCGCCCCGGCCGTGCCGCCACCTCCGAGACCCTGATCGCCGACGTCTGGGCGGACGACCCGCCGCAGGACGCCCCGGCCGCGCTCCAGGCCCTCGTCGGCCGCCTCCGCCGCGCCCTCGGCAGGGACACCGTCGCCGCGGTCCCGGGCGGCTACCGCCTCGAAGCGACCCGCGACGACATCGACCTCTTCGTCTTCGAACGACTGGTGCGCGACGGCACCACCGCCCTGGAATCGGGTGACCCGGCCGCCGCGGAGCGCACCCTCACCAAGGCCCTCGCCCTCTGGCGCGGCCCCGCCCTCGCCGACCTTCCCGACCGCACCGCCGCGACCCGTGCCGAGGCCCGCCACCTGGAGGCGGTCCGGACCCGGGCCGATGCGGCGCTGCGGCTCGGCCGCGCCCACGACGTGCTACCCGAACTGCGCGAACTGACCGCGGCCCACCCGTACGACGAGTCCCTGCACGCCCTTGTGATCCGCGCCCTGCGCGACACCGGCCGCGGCGCCGACGCCCTCGCCGCGTACGAGACGGCCCGCCGCACCCTCGCCGACGGCCTCGGCACCGACCCCGGCCGGGAACTCCGCGAGCTGCACCGGACGTTGCTGACCCAGAACACCCCCACAAACTCCCCGGCCCGGCCCGCGTCCACCGCCCTGCCCCGACCACCCGAGCGCGTCGGCAACATCCGCCCCCGTCTGAATTCCTTCGTCGGCCGGGAACCCGAACTGGATGCCGTTCGTTCCGAATTGCACAGGGCCCGCCTCGTCACCCTCACCGGACCGGGCGGCTCGGGAAAGACCCGTCTCGCCGAGGAAGCCGCCGCCGGGCTCCCGCAGGCATGGCTGGTCGAGCTGGCCCCGCTCGACCGGCCGGAGGCGGTGCCAGGCGCGGTGGTCAGCGCGCTCGGTCTGCGCGAGACCGTGCTCATGACCAACGAGCTGGCGGCCCCGCAGGGCGACCCTGTAGCCCTGCTCGTCGAGTACTGCGCCCCGCGCAGCGAACTCCTGATCCTTGACAACTGCGAACACGTCATCGGCGCGGCCGCCGCCCTCGCCGAGACGCTGCTCACCCGCTGCCCGGGGCTCACGATCCTCGCCACCAGCCGTGAACCCCTGGGCGTCCCCGGTGAGTCGGTGCGCCCGGTCGAGCCCCTCGCCCCCGACCAGGCGCGCCGGCTCTTCGCGGAGCGCGCGACCGCCGTCCGTCCCGACGCGGCCGACGCGCTCCGGGACGAGGCGGCGGTCGCCGAGATCTGCCGGCGCCTCGACGGCCTGCCCCTCGCCATCGAGCTGGCCGCCGCCCGGCTGCGGCTGCTGACGCCCCGCCAGATCGCCGACCGCCTCGACGACCGCTTCCGCCTGCTCACCTCCGGAAGCCGCACGGCCCTGCCCCGCCAGCAGACCCTGCGGGCCGTCGTGGACTGGTCCTGGGATCTGCTGGACGAGCGGGAGCGGACCACGCTGCGCGAGGTGTCGGTGTTCGCCGGCGGCTGGGACCTCGCGGCGGCCGAGGCCGTGTGCACGGGCCCCGCCGCCGATCTGGTCGGGGCGCTCGTCGACAAGTCCCTGATCGTGGCGGCCCCCACCGGCCCGGACGGCACCGGCCCCATGCGGTACCGCATGCTGGAGACCATCCACGAGTACGCCGCCGAGCGCGCCGCCGAGTCCCCCGAGCGGCGCGCTGCGGTCGAGCGGCGGCATCACGCGTGGGTGCGCGCCCTGGTCGAACGGGCCGAGCCGCTGCTGCGCTCGGCCGGGCAACTCCCGTGGATCGACCGCCTGGAGAGCGAGCACGACAACATCCGCGCGGCGCTCGCCCGTGCGGTGCGCGACGGCCGCGAGGAGGACGCCGGGGCGATCGCCCTCGCCGTCGGCTGGTTCTGGTGGCTGCGCAACCACCGCCTGGAGGCGGCGGACTGGGTGCTGCTGGTGCTGCGGCTGGGGGTTGCCCTGGACGCCGTCGCCGACGGCGCTCCGGCCGCCGAACTGTCCCTGCTGGTCGAGCGTGCCGACCCGGTGGGTGCCTTCCTCGCCGACCCCGACGGGGCGGCCCGGCATCCGCGGTACGCCCTGCGCATGGACCTGCGGATGATGTATCTGTTCCTGGTCGCCGAGTCCGGCGCCCCGGACCTCGCGGCGGACGACCGCACCCCCGCCTATGTCGCCCGGGTGCAGGACGCCTTCCGGCACGGCGGCCCCAGGGCGGCCCGAATGCCGGGCCTCACATGGCCGCTGACCGCGTCCCACGTGGACGCCCCGGCAGACGCGCGGACCACGATGGACACGCTGGTGGCCAACTGCCGTGCGTACGGCGGCGACTGGGAGCTGGGCGTCGCCCTGATGCTGCGCACCCACATGGTCGTCGACTCGCCGGGAAACCTGCGCGGCGTCGATGACGACCTGGCGGAGCTGCGGGTCCTCAGCCGTCGCGTGGGCGACCGCTGGATACGCGCCCAGGTGTGCGGCGTGGCCGGGGAGGCGGCCCTGGCCCGGGGCCGGTTCGAGGAGGCCAGAAGCGAGTACGAGGAGGCGCTGCGGCTCGCCCACGAGGTGGGCGCCTGGGCCGAGTCGCCGTTCCTCGTGTCCCGGCTCGCCGAGGTCGCCTACCGCTCCGGTGACCGGGCGCGCGCCCTGGCCGCCCTGGACGAGGCCGAGGAGGGCGCCGAACGGTACGGGGTGGCGGACGCGCGAGCGTTCGCTCTGATGCAGCGGGCGTACATCGCGCTGGACGACGAGGACACCGCCCGCGCCCGCCGGCTGTGCGACGCGGCCCGCGCGGTCCGCGGCACCCCGCCGCCGCAGTTCACCGCGGCGCTGGACGGGCTCAACGCCCAGGTCACCGCCCAGGAATGGGGTCCTGGGCGCGCGCTGCCGCTCGTGGCGGACGCGCTACGGGACGCCGCCGCGCAGGGGTGCGCAGAGACGGTCACCGCGGGCCTCGCGGACATCGGTGCGCAGCTGTTGGCCGCCCTCGGTGATCTGCCGGGCGCGGTCCGGCTGCTCGCCGCAGGCGACCACTGGCGGGCGGGCCGTCCCCGCCCCGTGCCGGAGCGCAGGTGCGCCGAGCAGATCGAGTCCGCCGCCCTGGCGGGTCTGCCTCCGGGCCGCTGCGCGGCCGAGCGCGCCCGAGGCGCGTCCCTGACCGTGGACGACGTCCTGGAGCAGCTGCGGGCGGGGACCCCCGTCACGGGGCCGCCCGCCCCTACCGGCAGGTGAACTTGGAATCCGCCCAGTCCGCCAGCGCCAGGCCGTCCAGGGCGCCGTTGTGCGGTTCGACCACCAGCCGCACGGTCTCGTACCCGGTCAGGTTCACATGCACGGGGACGGCCGGGTCACCGCCCTTGACCAGCCCGGACTTCCACAGCCGCACCCCGTCCGCGTACACGGAGAAGTAGACCTTGCCAAGGCCCAGGGTCAGGTCGTCCACGCCGGCCATCGCGTCGTAGGCCGAGCACGGGCGGTTGAGGTCGATGGTCACGGAGGACCTGCCGTGCACGGTGACGCCGTGCGTGTACCAGTGGTGGTCGATGGACAGTCCGGACCGCTGCCACACCCAGCTGCTGCCGGCCAGCCGCATCTCCGGTTCGGTGCCGTCGCCGGTGATGTCGTAGCGCAGGTCGCTCCACTGGTAGACCGTCGGCGCGGGCGGCGCAGGGGGCGGGGGTGTCGGAGTGGGCGTCGGTGTCGGTGTCGGCGTCGGGGCGCGGGTCGGCGTCGGGGCGGAGGTCGGCGTCGGTCCGGCGGTGCGAGTGGGCCGCGGGGGCTGAGCCGGTGCGGGGTTCGGATCGGGCGTCGGCGACGAGGTGGACCCCGGGGCGGGCGCACCGGGCGGCGCCGGCGTCGGCGTCCGGGCCGGGGTCCGCCCGAGACCGGAGACCGGGTCACTCGGCGCGGGCTTGTCCACGGGTGGTGCCGGTGCCGTCGTCCGCGGGTCCGGCCGCACCACGGACGGGGACGGCGACGCCGGCGGCGTGGCCACGTCCTTGGCCGGCTCGCTGTCGTTCACCAGGGCGAGCGCCACCACGGCGACGGCGACCGCCACCACACCCGCCGCGATACCGGCCTTGATGGCTCCGCCCACCGTCTTCGAGGCCACCGAGCCACCGCCCGAGCCACTGCCCGAGGAGCCACTGCCTGAGGAGCCGCTGCCCGAGGAGCCACTGCCTGAGGAGCCGCTGCCCGAGGAGCCACTGCCTGAGGAGCCGCTGCCCGAGGAGCCACTGCCTGAGGAGCCACTGCTCGACGAGCCGCCGCCCGCCGCCGCGGCCGTGCCCGCCGCGCCCACCCCGGCACCACCGGCGATGAGCCCGAGCGCCTTGCCGTACCCGGCTGCGCCGAACCAGCCGATGACCGCGATCGGGACGACGGCGGGGATGCCGCCCGCCACCTCCTCGATCTGCGCGGCGGCCAGCCGGCACTTGGCGCACTGCTCCAGATGCCTGCGCATCCCCCGCTCGGCGCGCAGGCGCAGCTTGCGCCGGGCGTAGGTGCCGAGCTGGTCGGCGTAGCGGGCGCACTCCTCGTCGCCGGCGAGGGCGGCGCTGACATGGGCCTGGAGGTATGCCTGCTTGAGTCCTTCACGGGCGCGGCTGGCGAGCACGCGCGTGCCGTTGGCGTCCAGCCCGAACAGGGTGGCGACATCGCTCGGCGACTCGTCCTCCACCTCCGTGTGCCACAGCACGGCCTGCCATCGCTCCGGCAGCGAGCGGAACGCCTGCATGGCCATGGACTGCTCGGCCTCGTGCAGAGCCCGCACATCGGCGCCCAGGTCCACGGTGCCGTCGCCGGTCACCTCGGGGGTCCGCGCCGCCTGGGCCGCGAACACCGCGAAGTCGTCGACCAGTTGCTCGCGCCGGGCGGAGTTCGTCCAGTGCGCGGCGACCCGCCGGACGGAGGTGAGCAGATAGGCGCGTACGGCGTGTTCGGGCCCCGAGCCGCCGCGCACCGCCTGGAGCATGCGGGCGAAGACCTCCGCGGTCAGGTCCTCCGCGGTGTGCGCGTCGCGGCAGCAGGTGCGGGCGTAGCGGCGCACCGCGTCGGCGTGCCTGCGGTACAGCTCCTCGTAGGCGTTGTCGTCACCCGAGCGCATCCGCATGATGAGTTCGCCGTCGGCGGGCGGCAGCTCGCGCGGCGGCAGGTCGCCGCCCTCGCGCTGTGCCGGCACAGCACCGTCCACCGGGCCGGCGGGCCCGGGCGGCGGACCGACGGGCCTGGACGGCGGGCCGTCCGCCCGGCCGCCCTGGCTAGGCACCTGCGGCGCGGTCAGCCCCTCCGGCTCCGTGCCCCTGGCACCGCGCGGCTCGTCCCGCCCCTCAACGCTCATCGTGGAAAGCCCCCGAAGCTGGCCCAGCCCGACCCCATCACCGGGTCAGAGTGCCACACTCGTTCATGTTCGGGCCCACCGGTGCGCGGCATCCACTCGTCCGAGCGGACTTGCCGCCCGGCCGTACTGACGTTCGCCCGGCCGGAGAAGACCCGACTGGCCCGCTCCGACCGGCACTTGACCACCCATGAAGCACCCCGCTGGACCGCTTGCCCCCTGGCGTCAGCGGGTGCCGCCCTCACACGGGTCGCGACCGCAGCCCCTCCAGCAGGATGTCCAGCAGCCGCGACGAGGCCGCCGCCTGCTGGGCCGCGTCCGGCAGCGAGGGCGCCGCCGTGGCGATCACCAGCAGCACGTCCGACACCGACACGTCCGGCCGCAGCTCGCCCGCCGCGCGCGCCCGCTCCACGAGCTGGCCCACCACGTCGAGCAGCGCCGCCGCCCCCGCGTCATCGGCGACCGTCTGCTCCTCCGGCACCAGCCGCAGCTCGGCCGCGCCCGGCTGGATCCGCTGCTGCGGCACCCGCGCGGCGTCGGCCCCGAGGCCGGTGTCGGCCGGCACCCCCACCTGCAGCACCTGCGGCGGCAGCAGCCGTCCCGCGCCCGAGGCCACGGACGTGCGCAGGAAGCGCGACAGCGCCGACCACGGCTCGTCCTCCTGCCCGAGCGCCGCCCGCGCCTGATCGGTCAGCCGGGACGTTTCCTCCTCGGCTATCCGCCGGACCAGGACGTCCTTGCTCGGGAAACGCCGGTACACCGTGCCGACACCGACCCGCGCCCGCCGCGCCACGTCCTCCATCGGCGCGCCGTACCCCAGCTCACCGAAGACCTCACGGGCCGCACGCAGCACGTGCTCCAGATTGCGCTGCGCGTCCACCCGCAGCGGCGTCGTCCGCGGCCCCTCGGCGCGTCCGTCACCCGTCGCGGCGCCGACCGGCCCGGCACCGGGCGCGACGGCGGACGCTGACGACCAATGCGTGTCCTGAATATGCATAAGCATTCCCCCGGTTAACGACGTCTCCCCCCGGAGACTCCCCGCCACTGAATCCGAAGTGTTCGGAACGGGCGCCGTGCCACGACCGCGACCGCCCGTCGCGGCCCAACTCGACCACATCCCCTACACCCCGTCGACACGAACATAGTTGAGCGAGAGTCAATTCAGAAGGGGCAGGTTCCGCACGGAGCGCCCCCCGATCGGAGTACGGGGCGCATTCATCCCGATTGCGCACCCCGGCGCCCTCCCGACCGCCCCCGCTGACCTGCCCGCTTGTTCCCCGCGCCGGCGCATGGGCCGCGCGCGGGCGCACAGGATGGCCGGTCACACAAATTGCCGGGGCTGTGGACAAACACCAGCGCCGGGTGCGTCATGGGATGGTGAAGGAACGTGCGCGCATTCTCGTTGTCGGCGGCGGCTACGTCGGGATGTACACGGCCCTGCGTCTGCAACGGAAGCTGAAACGGGAGCTCAGGCAGGGTGACGTGGAGATCACCGTGGTCACGCCCGATCCCTACATGACGTACCAGCCGTTCCTGCCCGAGGCGGCCGCCGGTTCGATCTCCCCCCGGCACGTCGTCGTACCGCTGCGCCGCGTTCTGGACCGGTGCCACGTCATCGTCGGCGAGGTGACCGCGATCGACCACACCAAGCGCACCGCGACCCTCACCACCCTCGCCACCGAAGAGGAGGGCGGCGGCCCCGGCCACCTCGACTACGACGAACTCGTCCTCGCCCCCGGCTCGGTCTCCCGCACCCTGCCCATCCCCGGTCTCGCCGAGCACGGCATCGGCTTCAAGACCGTCGAGGAGGCCATCGGCCTGCGCAACCACGTCATCGAGCAGATGGACATCGCCTCCTCCACCCGCGATCCGGCCATCCGCGACGCCGCCCTCACCTTCGTCTTCGTAGGCGGCGGCTACGCAGGCGTGGAGGCCATCGCCGAACTGGAGGACATGGCCCGCTACGCCGCGCGTTACTACCACAACCTCCGGCCCGAGGACCTGAAGTGGATCCTCGTGGAGGCATCCGACCGCATCCTCCCCGAGGTCGGCCCCGAGATGGGCCGCTACACCGTCGCCGAACTGCGCCGCCGCAACATCCAGGTGCTCCTGGAGACCCGCCTCGAATCCTGCGCCGGCCGCGTCGCCGCACTGAGTGACGGCCAGCGCCTGACGACCCGCACGGTCGTGTGGACCGCGGGCGTCAAACCCCACCCGCTCCTCGTCTCCACCGATCTCCCGCTCACCGGGCGCGGCCGGCTGAAGTGCACCGCCCAGCTGAGCATCGACGGCGCCGACCACGCGTGGGCCGCCGGCGACGCGGCGTCCGTGCCCGACGTCACCGCGTCCGCCCCGGGCGCGGAGACGGCCCCCAACGCCCAGCACGCGGTCCGCCAGGCCAGGCTCATCGGCGACAACATCGTCCACACCCTGCGCGGCGAACCCCTGGAGACGTATGCCCACACATACGTCGGATCCGTCGCCTCCCTCGGCCTGCACAAGGGCGTCGCCCAGATCTACGGGCGCAGGCTGAAGGGCTACCCTGCCTGGTTCATGCACCGCGTCTACCACCTCAGCAGGGTGCCCACCGTCAACCGAAAGGCCCGGGTGCTCGCCGAATGGACCCTCTCCGGGCTCTTCAAACGGGAGATCGTCTCCCTCGGATCGCTCGAACATCCCCGAGCGGAGTTCGAACTCGCGGCCGGTGGAAAGCCTCATTCCGACCCCGCGGACGACCCGAAGGGGTCGAACTGACCGGACCGAGGAACTCCACGGCCCGCCCCGGCGTCTGACGGATGTCGCCGCGGTCCGCAGACACTGCCAGACTGCCCCACGACCTCGGACGGGCACCCGCCCGTCCTTCAGCACCCACGAGGCTTCTTCCCAAGTGAACTTCACGCGCTGGAGCGCCCGGCTCCCCGGAACGCAGCGCCGCGCGGCAGCGCGGACCGAGCACGCGGTCCCCCCGGACCGGCGGGGGGAAGGCTCCGTGCCCGCGGCCCGCGCCGAACAGATGACCGACGGTGCGATCCCCGTGCCCGCCGTCGACGAACTCGTCGCACGCGAGGTCCTGGACCGCGTCCCGGCCCTCGTCGCCCTGGTGCACGGCAGCGACCACCGCATCGCCTACGTCAACGACGCCTACGTAGCGGCCTTCGGGGTACGGTCCCCGGGCGAACCGGCCCGCGAAGCCCTCCCGGAACTGGCCGAACTGGGCCTGCTGCCCCTGCTCGACCAGGTCCTGCGCAGCGGCAAGCCCCGCACCCTCAAGTCCCGCAAGGCCGTCGACGGCCGCTCCTACACCTTCACCTGCACCCCCGCCGCCGAGCACGGCGACGGCGCGGGCGTGCTCGTGTTCGCCACCGACGTCACCGACCACGCCGAGGCCGCCGAACGCCTCCGCGCCAGCGAACGCCGCCAGCGCGAGACCGCGGTGACCCTGCAGCGCTCACTGCTCCCGCAGGAACTGGAGCAACCCGACGACCTGCGCATCGCGGCCACCTACCAGCCCGGCGGCACGGAGGCCGCCGTCGGCGGCGACTGGTACGACGTGATCACCCTGGGCGGCGGCCGCACCGCCCTGGTGATCGGCGACGTGATGGGCCGAGGGGTACGGGCCGCGGCGGTGATGGGCCAGCTGCGCACGGCGGTCCGCGCCTACGCCCGCCTCGATCTGCCCCCGCACGAGGTCCTGCAACTCCTCGACGGCCTCGCCACCGAGATCGACGCCAACCAGATCGCCACATGCGTCTACGCCGTCCACGACCCGAACGAGGGCCGGCTGGTGTACGCCTCGGCCGGACACCTGCCCATCCTGGTCCGCGACGAGAGCGGCACGGTCCTGCGCACCGACGAACCGACCGGCCCCCCGCTCGGCACCGGCGGCTGGATCCACGCCTCCGGCTCGGTCCCGCTGGGCCCCGGCTCCACGGCGGTCCTCTACACGGACGGGCTGGTCGAGCGCCGGGACGAGGACCTGGACGAAGGGATCGCGGCCCTCGAACACGCGCTGGCCGGCGCCACCGGCACCCCCCAGGTGATCTGCGACCGCCTGGTCCGCTCGGCCGGCCTCACCGCCGACCACGACGACGACGTCGCCGTCCTGGTCCTCCAGCACCCCGCGCGCACCGGCGCCGACGGCGAACTCTTCCGCAACGCCGCCCTGGAACTGCTCGGCGGCGTGGAAGCGGCACCACGCGCGCGTGCCTTCGCCTCCGGCGTCCTCACCAGCTGGCGTTTCCCGGCCGACCTGCACGACCTGGGCGTCCTCGCGGCCAGCGAACTGGTCGCCAACTCCCTCCAGCACGGCACCCCGCCCATGCGGCTGCGGCTGCGCCGCACCGACCGCCGCCTCATCGTGGAGGTCACGGACGGCGACGACCACCTCCCCAGGCGCCGCCGCGCGGAACCCGGGGACGAGTCGGGCCGGGGCATCGCCATCGTGGCGACGATCGCCTCCACCTGGGGGTCGCGCAGAACCCCGGGCGGCGGAAAAGCGGTCTGGTGCGAGTTCGTACTGCCCCGCCCCTGAACCCGCCCGCGCCCTTGAACCGCCGTGACCGCCGTCCCGCGGCGGCCACGGTGCTCAGACGCCGGACGGGCTGGAGGACGCCGATTCGCGCGGACCGGCACCCCGGGCCACCACCCGGCTCCGCGCGGCGAGCCACGGCCGGTCCTGCGCCTGCGTGAGCCCCCGCCCGAGCCGCACCGCGAGCACCGTGACCCCCAGCGAGAACAGCAGGAAAGTCACCACGTACGGCGCGTGCAGCGCGGCCCCCATCGGCCCGCCCACCGCCGGCCCGACCGCCAGCGCGAGCTGCTTCACCAGGGCGAAGGCCGAGTTGTACTGCCCGGCCATGCCCTCCGGGGCGAGATCGGCCACCAGCGGCGCGACGGTCGGCGACAGCATCGCCTCACCCAGCCCGAACAGGGCGTACGTCGACACGAAGGCGGCCGTGGCCATCTCCTGGCTGCCGTGACCCAGTCCCGCGTACCCCGCCGCGACCCACGCCACGGCCCAGATCAGCCCGACCGCGGCGATCACCCGGGACCGCCTGCGCCGCTCCACGAACCGCAGCACGGCGAACTGCGCCACCACGATCACCGCCGTGTTCGCGGCCAGCGCCGTGCCCAGCGCGGACGTCGAGATCCCGGCGGCCTCCACCCCGAAGGCGCTCAGCCCCGACTCGAACTGCCCGTAGCAGGCGAAGAACATGACGAAGCCCAGCACGCACAACTGCACCATCGCCCGGTTCCCCAGCAGCTGCTTCCAGCTGCCCCGCGCCGACACCTCAGGCGCCTCGCCGACTTCAGGCGCCTGCGGCATCCGCACCGTCGACAGCACCACGACCAGCAGCAGGAACATCGCCGCCTCGATCGCGAACAGCAGCGTGAAGGAAGACACGCGCGTGGTGTCGACGAGATGACCTCCGATGAGACCGCCGACGCCGAGCCCCAGGTTCTGCAGGAAGAACTGTGTCGCGAACGCCCGCGACCGCGTCTCGGACGTCGAGCAGTCCACGATCATCGTCGCCAGCGACGGCTGCATCACGGCCTGCCCGGCCCCGAGCGCGGTGGCCGCGACCAGCACGGCCGCCGCGTTCGCCGCGAGCCCCAGGCCAAGCGCCCCCGAAGCGGCCGTGACCAGGGCGGCGAGCAGAACCGGCAGCGGGCCGCGCCGCACGATCGCCCGGCCGGCGAACGGCAGCACCAGCAGCGCGGCCACGGCGAAGACGGCGAGGACCATCCCCGCCGTCACGGCACCGAGCCCCCGGACCTGCGCCACATAGACGTACAGATAGGGGACGGTGAAGCCGAGTCCGAACGCGCTGAGCGCGTTGCCCACGTGGATCCGGCGCATCGCTGCGCCCATCGCCCTGGTCACGTTCACCTCTCTCAAGTCGTAAGGAGCCGATCAGCCGAAGCACCCAGCCGTTACAACTGAAGACTTCGAAGATAAATTTCGAAGCTAAAGGCTACACCTTGAAGGACTTCAGACCCAAGCGCCGTCGTGCGATACTGCGGCCATGGGCGACACCTCCGACACCACCGGCGCGGCCATCGGCAGCGAGCCGAGCCTCGAAGAGCAGATCGCCGCCTACCAGCGCGAGTTCCAGGACCTCGACCCCCAGGTCGAGAAGGTCGTCTCGGCCCTGTCCCGCCTCAACCGCCGGATGAACGTCGCCTACGGCCGCCAGACCGCCGCCCTCGGCATCAGCAACGCCGAGTGGGAAGTCCTCAAGGCCCTCGTCCTGTCCGGCGCCCCCTACCGGATGGGTCCCAGCGACCTCGCGAAGCGACTCGGCCTGACGCCGGCCGCGATGACCCACCGCATCGACCGCATGGTGACGGAGGGCCTTGTCACCCGGGAGCGGGACGAGCAGAACCGCGTCCGGGTGATCGTGGAGCTGACCCCCGAGGGCCGCGGGAAGTGGCTGGAGGCCATGCGCCTCGCCTCGGTCTTCGAGGAGGACCTGCTCCAGGACCTGACGACGGAGGAACGCGGGGTGCTGGGCGAGGTGCTGACCCGGCTCCTGCGCAGGGTGGAGCACGCCCAGCCGGACGCCGGCGGACGTCTCAGCGATCTGGACTAAAAGATCTTGACAGGGGGGTGTTGACAGCCCCCTGCCCGCCCCGTAAAGTTCTTCGGGTTGCCGCGGGGACGTCATGGTCCTGCGACGACACCTCCCGCCGCAGCAGCGGCACCCAAACCACAAGCACGATCTCCCGAACGGGTGGATTTCGGCGTGCCCGAATTCCTTATCGACTCGTTTCCCGGGACTCGGCGGTACCGCTCGGACCGAAGGCCCGATTGGGAATCGCCGAGAGGATCCGCTAAGGTTTGGGACGTCGGAACGGCCCAACGGCCGGGAAGACAACCCCCTCTGACGGGGAATCAGGCTCCGAAAGGGTCTGATAGAGTCGGAAACACCGAAGGGAAGCGCCCAGAGGAAAGCCCGAGAGGGTGAGTACGAAGGAAGCG
>NZ_BAAJXA010000034.1:0-104488 GCF_057537855.1 Streptomyces diversicolor | reverse complement strand
TCTCAGTCGTGGTCTCGTCCGCTGTTGACTCCGAGGTGATCGGGTCACGTCCGTTAACGTCCGGCAGGCCGTCTGACCAGGGATGTAAGCAGCACGGCGAACGACGATGGACACCCCCGGACCAAGATCGGACAACTCGTAATACGTAGGCCAGGGGTTCGACTCCCTTAAGTGGCTCATCCAATGAAGGGCCTAGGTCGTGTCCGTGACCTGGGCCTTTCCGCCTCACCTGACCCTGCGGCGATGGTGGGTGGGTTCTCCCACAGGCAGGCAGAGTCGAAAGTCGTCTCCGTGGATGCTCAGGCTGTACTAGGTCGCAGGGGACTCGGGGACGCGCCAGGTGATCTGGAACCGCTCAGCCGTCGGCAGGCCAGGGCGGCCGACGGTCCTGACCTCCTTGATGAGGTATCCGAACACCATCTGATGCGCCTCCTCCGAGACGTCATCCCAGGTGTCCGGGGTCACGGTCATGACCTCTCGCATCAGGGTGATGTCCGACTCGGCCCGCAGCATCTCCGCCCGGTCTTCTCTGCTCATCGCCTCGTCGGCGCGCATCGCACGGATCGATTCTTGGAGAAGGTTAGGCTCGGATCGCAGCCGTCGGAGGATCTCCTGGCAGCCGTACCGGAATACCTCGTATGCCTCCGCTGTCTCGAAACCAGGGTCCTTATAGCCGTAGGGCGCGCCGCTCTCGGCTCCTACGTAGTCGCCCTTCAGCGTGCGTAGCAGGGCACGCAGGGCGAACTCCGCGCCGTGCTCCTCGATGAGCCGCACGCCCGCGCGGACCCAGTCGTCCTCCGCCATCAAGGGCTCATGTGGGGCCGTGAGCGAGGGATGGATCTCGATTGCGTTGAAGGGATTGATCAGGATGCCGACGACCTGTTCGGGGGTCCACCGTCCGTCCCCGCCTCCCCAACCGCTGAGGGCGAATTCCTGTGGCGACTTCAGTGCGCCCGAGTCGCCGTCACGCGCAGCACGCCATAGTGGCAAGAACCGGGCCACCTCGGACTGCGGGTTCCGGGGCGGGCTGCACTGTTCGGCCAACACCGCGACGATCGAGTGAACCGTCTCCCAGCGTGGCACGCGCTTCCCCTTGAGAGCGGACCGAATGCCTTCGTGGCTGACGGGCGTCGGGAGGTTTTCCTGGCCGTCGATGAGTGCGCTCACCCGTCGTGTGCTCAGCCAGCCAGCCGCCCGGTGCAGCTCCTGGAGAGCCTGGACCAACTCCCGGTTCGCACTCGTCGGTTGGGGGGACGAAGTAACGCTCACCGGCTGCGGACCTGCCTTCAAAATGTGGTGTCAGATTTCGTCAACATCGTAGGAGTCGCAGGGCAGGGGCGTGTCAACTTTCGCCAAGTTTCCGGCCTCGACCGTCAGACAGTGACATGTGGTCCGTGGCGGCGAGGAGCATGAGAAACGGCGCCGATGGGGGTCGGCGCTTTCTTCCGAGGAGTTGCCCGCACATGCATATCCCTGCCTACGCCCGTGCCACGATCCGGGCCGCGCTGCCGACCGTCCCTACGTCGCGTCAGGTGGGTGGCCTGGACTGCTGCCTCTGCGATGAGCCCTTCGACGATCGCGTGCCCGTCCCGCTCAGCCCGACCGAGACATCCGGCCTGTTTGCGTGCCGTCCCTGTTTGACCCGTCTGGTGTCATGGGCCCGTCGGTTGCGCGATAGCGCACTCGCCCAGGACGCCGAGCAGACTCGGGCAGAAGCAGCCGTGTGGGCTGCAACATGCGAACGGTACCTGGCCGGTTTCGACAGCGTGCGTCGGGCTGCCGAGGCCGTCACTCGCCTCGCTATGGAAGGGATCCTCGAACCGCTGCGGATCGCCTGGCTCCTCGTGTCACTAGAGTCGGCGTACACCTGGGCTACGGGCGACACTCCCGATCCGCCGGCCTCTGCGGATCCCATGGACACGACGTTGAGGGATGGCGAGTTCCGGCTCTACCTGGAGATGATCTCGGCGAGGGAGGCAGTGGCGGACCGTCTCGCCTATCACCTGATCAATGAGGCTATGCCTGCCGAACCGGAGTTGTGCGAGGAGTTCGAGTGCCCAGAGGGCTGCTCTGGTCGACATGACAGCTCGCACATCGACTGTGGACCGGACGCCATTTTCGAGGACTTGGCGGAGCATAAAGTCGTCGTGGAGCGCCCAGACCTCCGGTGCGACCCAGCCCGATAGAAGGTGAAGGCGCGCTATGAAGTGGGACGACGTGACACTGGTTATCCTCGCTGTGTTCGGCTGCGTCACGCTGTTGCTAACACAGGTCAGCGAGGTGCTGGCGAGACTGCCACAGATCATCCGCGCCTGGCGTCAGGTAAGGCAGGAATTGAATGGCGGTACCGACTCCGGCTCTGGAGACCACTCAGCGAGCGCCATTGCCCCAGGCATCAGCGCGGTCAGCTCGGGCGGTAGCGAAGGCCACGCATCCGGAGAGCCCGCAGAAGAGCGAAGCGAGGGCTGACCGAGTCACTGTCACCGCTGGTGGAATCCTCTTGAGTGAACGATCTCAGCAGACTTCCTCACCTGGCATGTACAACCTTTGTGCACCGACAATGGCCTCCACGCTTTCCTGGGACCATGGGTTACGCCGCCCGCTTCTGCGGGCCGGTGCGTGACCTGGCTGACTCATGGTCTCAGTCCCGGTCTCAGTTACTTCTACCTCCGGCGACGTCCGTGGTTATCCGCTGACGTGTGTCTCTACCTGTGACCTGCGGCGTTAGGTGGTCGGCAGACCTGGCCGGATTTACGCGGATCAAGTTCGGACAACTCGTAATGCGTAGGTCTCGGGTTCGAATCCCGAAAGCGGCTCTGGAAAAGGCCAGGTCACATTATACGTGACCTGGCCTTTTGGTTGATTCGAGACCTGTCGTGTCGCCTGGCTTGGCTGCCGGACGCCGTTTGCCTCCGCGAGGAACGCCCATCCTGTGATGTTCCGCGACAGGCGCATGTCGTCGTACCCCTGTGCCGACCGGTCATGAACGGGTCCCACAGTGGCACAGATGCCGGCCGGGCCGTCCGGTCAGGCAGGCCGAATGGCACCCTTCCTGCCCGGAGGCCGGGGGCGGGTGGACTCGTGGGGGAAATCGGGGTCAAAGGCGGAGCAAAAGGGCTGGAAAGTGAAGTGGAGTCTGGGGTAACGGCGGATCTGAGGGAACATCTTGGTGAACGGTGGGCGCCGCGCGGCCGGGCGTGGCTGCCGCCGACGGTCGGATGGGGTGAGGGACGTGGTGCAGCCGAGGATCGCCGTCGCCGTGGTGACCATGGGCAACCGGCCCGCCGAGGTCGACGCCCTGCTGGAGTCCGTGGCCAAGCAGGACCTCGCCCCCGCCCGGATCGTGATCGTCGGAAACGGCTGCCGGCTGCCCGAGTTCGCCCGGCGGCTTTCGCTGCCCGGCGAGGTCACCGCCATCGACGTGGAGGAGAACCTCGGCTGTCCCGGTGGCCGGAACGTCGCCCTCGCCCGGCTGCGGGAGTTCGGCGATGTCGACGTGGTCGTGGAACTGGACGACGACGGACTGCTCGTCGACGCCGACGTGCTGCGCCGGGTGCGCGATCTGTACGCCGCCGACCACCGGCTGGGCATCGTCGGCTTCCGTATCGCCGACGAGACGGGACAGACCCAGCAGCGGCACGTGCCCCGGGTCGGCAACTCCGATCCGCTGCGCGGCGGTTACGTCACCGGCTTCCTCGGCGGCGGACATGCGCTGAGCATGGCCATGCTGGAGGAGACCGGGGACTGGCCCGCGGAGTTTTTCTTCGCGCACGAGGAGACGGACCTCGCGTGGCGGGCCGCGGACGCGGGCTGGAAGATCCTCTACGCGCCCGAACTGCTGCTGCGGCACCCCAGGACCTCGCCGGCCCGGCACGCCATCTACTACCGGGTGACCGCCCGCAACCGGGTCTGGCTGGTCCGGCGCCGGCTGCCGCTCGCCCTGATCCCGGTGCACCTCGGGGTGTGGGCGCTCCTCACGCTCGTCCGCACCCGGTCGGCGGGCGGACTGCGGGCATGGTGGGGCGGCTTCGTGGAGGGCCTGCGGGAGCCGGCCGGCGAGCGCTGCCCCATGCGGTGGCGGACGGTATGGCACCTGACCCGCCTCGGCCGCCCGCCCGTCATCTGATACGACCCCCGGTCACCGCGCGTCCGCAACGTCATCGGCCCCGGCCCGCCCGCCCTGCCAGCCGACCTGGACCTGACCGCCGGCCCCGTCAGCCGACCTGGTCCCGGCCGCCCACCCGTCGCCTCACCTCATATGGCCTCGGTCGCGCCGTGTCTGACACCGAATCAGTCGTCCCTCGCCCGCGTGGCTCCGGTCGAGCCGCGCCGGCCACCCCGGCGAGGTTCGGTGGCCGCTCGACGGTCCCGGTGGGGGTGGTCACTTGGCGTCCGCGTAGCACTCCACCACGGCCGTCGTGAACGGAAACCGCACCGGTGTGTCGCCGAACGTCAGCCGCCCCGCCAGGTCCGCCGCCTGTGCGATCGCCGCGACGACGGCGTCGGCCTCCTCCTTCGGGCAGTGCACGATCACCTCGTCATGCTGGAAGAACACCAGTTCGGCCGCCATGGACGCGCAGGTCCTGCGCAGCGCCGCGAGCAGCAGCAGGGCCCAGTCGGCCGCGCTGCCCTGGACGACGAAGTTACGGGCGAAGCGGCCTCGGGCGCGGGCGTTGGTCGAGGCGTACCCCGGCTGCCAGCCCTCGGCGGGCGGCTCGACCGGCTCCTCCTGGGGAAGGCCGGCCTCCTCGGCGGCACCGGCCCCGGCAGCCGGTGGGCAGGTCCGTCCCAGCCAGGTCCGCACCAGCCGGCCTTCCTCGCCGGCCCGGGCCGCCTCGTCCACGTACGCCACCGCCTGCGGGAAGCGGCGTCTGAGCGCGGCGAGGTTCTTCAGGCCGTCGCCGGAGGTCTGGCCGTAGACCGCGCCGAGCACAGCGAGCTTGGCCTGGGCGCGGTCGCCGGAGAAGGCGTGGTCGGAGACCGACTGGTACAGGTCGGTCGGGCGGCCGGCCACCTCCATCAGACCGGGGTCGCGGGAGATCGCCGCGAGCACGCGCGGTTCCATCTGGTCGGCGTCGGCCACGACGAGCCGCCAGCCGGGTTCGGCGACCACCGCCCGCCGGATCACCTTGGGGATCTGCAGCGCGCCCCCGCCGTTGGTCACCCAGCGCCCGGTGACCGTCCCGCCGGCCAGGAACTCCGGCCGGAACCGGCCCTCCCGCACCCAGTCCTGCAACCACGTCCACCCGTGCGCCACCCAGACGCGGTACAGCTTCTTGTACTCCAGCAGCGGTCCGACCGCCGGATGGTCGACGGACTCGATCTCCCAGCGGCGGGTGGACTTCACCTTGATCCCGGCCTGCGCGAACGCCTTGATGACATCCGCCGGCAGATCGGGCCGCACCCGTCGGCCGAACGCCGCCGACACCTCGTCGGCCAGCTCGGCCAGCCGGCGCGGTTCGCCCCCGCCCGCGTACCGCTCGCCGAGCAGGCCGTCCAGCACCTCGCGGTGCACGTCCGCGCTCCAGGGCAGGCCCGCGCGGTTCATCTCGGCGGCCACCAGCATGCCCGCCGACTCGGCCGCCGTCAGCAGCCGCATCCGGTCGGGATGGGCCGCCCTGGCGTGCCGCCGCTGCTGCTCGGCGTAGACCGCGATCAGGTCGTCGAGCGGCAGACGGGTGCCCTGCGGCTCGAACAGCGGTGACTGCGCGCCGGGTTCGGCCGGGCGCAGCGGCGGATCGGGCGGTACGGGGCCGCCGCGCAGCCGGGCCAGGGCGGCGGCGGCCGAGCGTGGCTCGCCGTACCGCCCCTCGTGGCCCAGCAGGAGTGTCTCGGCGCCCTCGATGTCGTAGCACCTGTCCACTCGCACCCCCGTGGCAAGCAGACGCGGGTAGACCTCGGGGGTCGACCGCCACACCCAGCGCGTCACCTCAGGCCGGTCCCGTACCGCCCCGGCGAGATCGGGTTCCCGCCGCACCGGACCGGCGGGCAGCCCGTCCGGGCCGAGGGGTGCGACGTCCACGCCACCGTCCTCGGCCGGAGCGAGCGCCCAGCGGTCGGTCATGTCGGCGAGTGTGGCAGGCGGGTCTGACAATCCGCTCTGACCTGCGGTTTCAGTCCCTCAGCCGGGTGTCTTGTGCCTCAGTCGCTCTGTCGGTCCTCCTCCTTGTGACGCTGGACGATCTCCTCCAGCATCTCGGCGACGTACCGCTCCGTCGTCGGCTTGTCGATGCCGAGGCCGCTCAGCACGCCCTCGCCGTTCTCGTGCTCCAGCAGGGCCAGCAGGATGTGCTCGGTGCCGATGTAGTTGTGGCCGAGCCGCAGGGCCTCGCGGAAGGTGAGTTCCAGGACCTTCTTGGCGTCCGAGCCGTACGGGACCAGGTCCGGCGCGTCCTCGGTGGCCGGCGGCAGCGCCGCGGTGGCCGCCTCGCGGGCCGCCTCAAGCGACACGCCCTGCGCGGTGATCACCTTGGCGGCGATGGCCTCCGGCTCGGAGAGCAGCCCGAGGACGAGGTGCGCGGGCACGCCTTCGGCGTTGCCGGACTCCTTGGCCCTGGCGTGGGCGGCGATCACCACGTTCCGGGCGCGCGGGGTGTAGCGGCTGAACCCCTGGTTGGGGTCGAGGTCGATCGACTCCTTCGGTACGAAGCGCTTCTGGGCCGCTTGCCGGGTGACCCCCATGCTCTTGCCGATCTCGGTCCAGGACGCGCCCGAGCGCCGCGCCTGGTCCACGAAGTGCCCGATCAGATGGTCGGCCACGTCGCCCAGGTGATCGGCGGCGATCACCGCGTCCTGGAGCTGGTCGAGGGGTTCGGTGTGGACCTTCTTGATGGCGTCGATGAGGTCGTCGAGACGGATGGTCCCGCCGACTCCGCGATTGGTCGTCATGTGTCAACCTTAGGTTGACAGTCCACGGGGTGTCAACCCGAAGTTGACACCCTGATGGGGTCCCGCATGAGAGTCGCCGCGAGCAGCCCCGCCGGCCCCGCCGGCACCGTTCCGCCGACGATGCGACGCGCCCGAGGCGTGGCCGCGCGCTCCGGCGGAGGGGAGCGAGAATCGCGGACCGGGCAGCCGGCACCGGCGGGTCGGGTCCGCGCCCACGTCAGCGCGTAGGGTGCGTCCGCACCGGGGCTCAAAGCCCGCTCCGCGCCAGCGCGTAGGGTCCGTCCGCGCCGGCGCCAGGGTCCGCACCCGGGCCCAGGGCCCCTGCCCCCACCGGGGCTCAGGGCCCACGGCCCCCACCCGCGCCCAGGCTCCGCGCCCGGAGTGGCATCCAGCCCCGCCGGACCGTCGCCCGGGGCGGGAGTTTTCCACAGGGTGTGGACAGTGCGGGTGGCTGTCGGTGGTGCGTGGCACGATCGACGGGTGAGCAGCAGTACGACCAGCACCGTCGAGCGGGCCTTCCGGGCCGCTCTCTACGACGACACCGATTCCGGCCTCGACACGGGCGCGTCCCTCCTCGCGGCCGACCTCACCGCGGACGCCGAACTCGCCCGGCGCGGCGAGGAGTTCGTGGCGGCGTCCTGGCGGCGCGGCTGGCAGCCCGCCGACGTCGTCCGGATGGTGCGGCGCGAGCTGGAGGAGATACATGTCGGGCTGGCTGCGACGCTGATCCGCGCGCAGGCGGCGGCCGACGGACCCCGTGGCCCGCGCTGGGCGGCGCAGCTCGCCGGCCTTCCGGCCGCTCCCGCACGCGGGACGGACCGCTTCTCGCACGCGGTCGCCGTCCTGGAGCTGTACCGGCTGCTGCTGCGGCTGCCCGCCCTGGAGGCGCCGGTGGATCCCCCGAGCGCCCGGCCGGGCCCGGACGGGCAGGCGCCGGACCAGGGGCGTCCGGCCGCCCGCATGCTCGGCCGGATCCGTGCGCTGCTCGCCAAGGCGGAGGCGACCGGGTTTCCGGAGGAGGCGGAGGCGCTGAGCGCCAAGGCGCAGGAGCTGATGGCCCGGCACAGCATCGATGAGGCGCTGCTGGCCGCCGAGGCGCCCGCTCCGGACGCGCCCGGCGCCTGGCGGATCGGGGTCGAGCCACCGTACGAGCAGGCCAAGGCGGTGCTGCTGGACGCGGTCGCCACCGCGAACCACTGCCGCGCGGTGTGGCACGAGCCGTTCGGCTTCTCCACGGTCGTCGGATTCGCGGCGGACCTGGAGGCGGTCGAACTGCTCTACACCTCGCTGCTGGTGCAGGCCACGCACGCGATGACGAAGGCGGAGGCGACGCAGCGGGCGGGCGGACGCAAGCGGACCAAGACCTTCCGGCAGTCGTTCCTCGCGGCCTACGCCCACCGCGTCGGCGACCGCCTCACGGCCGCCGCCGAGACCCAGGCCGGCCCCGAACTGCTTCCGGTCCTGGCCACCCGGGAGGTCGCGGTGAGCGAACACATGGAGCGCATGTTCCCGCACACGACCTCGACCCGCCTGCGTGGGGTCGGTGACGCGGCGGGCTGGGCGGAAGGCGCCCGTGCGGCGGACCGGGCTCGGGTCGCGCGTCGTCGTGCGGTGGAGTGAGCGTGGGCTCGGGGGCGGGGTGTGTTCGGGGTTCGGTTGCCGGATTGCTGGGGGCGTCTCGTTCCGTGCGGGTGGGGCCGGAGACGCGGTCGGTTGGGCGGAAGGCGCCAGCGTGCGGCGCCCCTGTGCGGCGCTCCCGTGCGGCGCCCCCGTGTGGCGCCCCCGTGCGGTGGGCCCGGCTCGGTGGGCCCGGCTCGGCGCGCGCCTCTCCGTGGGGCGGAGTGAGCGTGGGTCCGAGGCGCGGGGGTGCGCGGGGCTCAGTCGCCCGACTGCTGGAAGGCGCTCACGGAGGCGTCCGGGGTGTCCTGGCCGGCCTTGCCCGCGACGGGGCCGTACGTCCATGGGAAGCTCTTGACGTCCTTGGAGCCGGGCAGGCTGATCTCCACCGTCTTCGCCGCCACACTGGCCCCGTCGCCCGCCGCACCGCGCACATAGCTGATCGTGAAGGACGCGGAGTCGCCCTTGGCGAGCTTCAGCTTCTGCGCCTTCGCGTCCTTCAGGGCGGCGACGGTGACTCGGGTGCCGCCGGCGTCCAGCGCGACGCCGGCGAAGTCGTCCAGGGTGCACGGCGCGCTCTGGTTGGTGATGCTGACGGGCACCTCACCCGTGTCACCGGCGGCCGGGGCCACGCTCGCCGACCCGATCTGCACGGAGACGCCGCCGACGGCGCAGGCCGCGCCGCCCTTGCCGTTCGTGCCGCCGTCGTTGTCGCAGGCGGTCAGGGCGAGGGCGGTGGCGAGGACGGTGACGGTGAGCGGAATGGCGCGCATGTGTGAGGTCCCTGTCGAGGTCGTGACGGTGTACCCAGCATCATCACGCCTGGCGCCCGCACCGGATCGCGCGCCCCCTCTTCCTCCGGGTCAGGAACCGAGTTTCCTCCGGGAGAGGGACCGAGTTTCCTCCGGGTCAGGGACCGAGACGCCTCCGGGTCAGGAACCGAGGTTCGCCGTGGGCAGCCCCGTCGGCAGCTTGCCGCCCTCGGCCTTGGCGTAGGTCTCCTGGCCCAGCTTGCCGGACCAGGTCACCTTCAGGGTGTCCCCGTCCACGGAGTCGACCATTCCGGACTTCCGGTCGGCGCTGCCGTCCGTGCAGGTCAGATGGATCATCTGCATGCCCGACTCCTGGCCGGCGGTCCCGCTGCACACGGCGCCGCCCGTCGCGAAGAGCCCGGCCCGCTCGCCGGTGATCACCAGGGCCACGGCCTTGCCGCCGGACGTGGTGAGCCAACTGCCCTGCAGGGCGCCGGACGACGCCGTGGCACCGCCGGTGTCCGAGGTGCCCGAGGAGGATGAGGGGGACGAGGGGGCGGCGGACGCGCTCGGACGCGGTGAGGCGTCGTCCTTGGAGTCGCCGCCACCGCACGCGGTCAGCGCGAGCACGCCCGTCAGCCCCGCGGCCGTGGCCGCGATCCGCACCGTCCTAGTCGCCGAAGTCACTGGAAGCTCCCAAGCTGTAGCCGGCCTGCCGAACGCCCGCAGCAAGCTACCAGGACTCACCAGGGGGACCACGGCGCCGAGTTGTCAGCGCGGCGAGTTGCCAGGAGCCACCGGAGGGGCCACCGCGGCGAGTTGTCGGGGCTTGCCAAGGGGGCCACCGCGGCAAGTTGTCGGGACTCACCGGGCGGACCACCGCGGCGAGTTGCCGGGGCTTACCAAGGGGACCACCGCGGCGAGTTGTCAGCACTCACCGGGCGGGCCACCGCAGCAAGTCGCCGGTACTCACCAGGGGGACCACCGCGGCAAGTCGCCGGTACTCACCAGGAGGATTTCCGTACGCCCGGCAGGTGTCCGCGGTGGGCCAGTTCGCGCAGGCTGATCCGGGACAGGCCGAAGGCGCGGAGGCAGCCGCGCGGACGGCCGTCCACCTGGTCGCGGTTGCGTACGCGCGTGGCGCCGGCGTCGCGCGGCTGCCCGCGCAGTTCCCGCTGCGCGGCGAGCCGCTGCTCCTCGGTGGAGGACGGCCGCTGGATGATCTCCTTCAGCTCGGCGCGACGGGCGGCGTACCGGGCGACGGTCCGCTGCCGTTCCCCGTTCTTCGCGATCTTGCTCTTCTTCGCCATGGCGTTCTCCCGTCCCCCTCAGACCTTCACTCCGCGCGCGCGGATGCGTGCCACGGCCGCCTCGACACCGATCGCGTCGACCGTCCTGATCGCCTTGGTGCTCAGCCGCAGCCGCACGTAGCGGCCCTCGCTGGGCAGCCAGTAGCGCTTGGTCTGGATGTTGGGGTCGAAGCGGCGGGACGTGCGCTGGTGGGAGTGGGAGATGCGGTTGCCGAAGCCGGGCTGTGCGCCGGTCAGTACGCAGTGGGCGGACATGGGTGACGTACCTCTCCTCGCTGACCGCTGTTAATGGAATTCATTTTCAGTAACATAGCGGCATGGCTCGCAACGAACTCCGTCCGGTCATCAAGCTCCGGTCCACCGCCGGGACCGGCTACACCTACGTGACCCGCAAGAACCGCCGCAACGACCCGGACCGCATGACCCTGCGTAAGTACGACCCGGTGGTCGGCCGGCACGTCGACTTCCGAGAGGAGCGCTGAACCCCCGCCATGCGCAAGGACATCCACCCGCCCTACGGTCCCGTGGTCTTCCGGGACCGGGCCGCGAACCACGCCTTCCTCACCCGGTCGACCATGACCAGCGAGAAGACCATCGAGTGGGAGGACGGCAACACCTACCCGGTGGTGGACGTCGAGATCTCGAACGTCAGCCACCCCTTCTACACCGGCACCGCGCGCGTCCTGGACACCGCGGGGCGCGTCGAGCGCTTCGAGCGGCGGTACGGGAAGCGGGGCGGAGCGTGAGCCTGTCGGTCGTGATCGTCGGCGGGCTGCACGCGGACGCCCGCAGGACGGCCGTGGCGCGGCTCCTCGCCGACGTGCCCGGCAGCGTCGTACTCCACCACGACCTGGAGACGGCCCCGGCCGGCACGGTGGAGCGCACGGTCCGCGACGCCGGCGGGCTGCTGGCCGTCGGCGAGGCGCCCCTCGTCAACGACTGCGCGTGCTGCGCGCTGCGCGAGGACCTGGTGCCCGAGCTGCGCCGGCTCGCACGGGACGGGCGGACCCGGCTCGCGGTCGTCGAACTGTGGGACTCGGTCGAGCCCAAGGCGATGGCGGAGGTGGTCACCGCGGGCGGGCTCACCGTCACCGGCGTGATCACCGCCGTCGACCCGGCCCTGGTGCTGCCGTATCTCGGCAACGGCGACGATCTCGCCGAGCGCGGGCTCGCGGCGGCGGCCACCGACCAGCGCACGGTCGCCGACACCTTCGCCCGGCAGTTGGAGTACGCGCCCGTGCTCGCCGTGGTCGATTCCCCCGAGGCCGACGACGAGGACCGCGAACTGCTCTCCCAGCTCCACCCGACGGCCCGCCAGGTCCCGATCGCGGACAGCGGGTCGTCGGGCGCTGCCGCCGAGCACCCGGCCGGGCAGGTCCACACCGGCGCAGTCCGCGCACCGCGGGACCAGGGTGGCCCGGAGGGCCAGGAGACGGACGGGGCGACCGCGGCGGGTCCGGCGGGCGGCCGTCCGCTGTCGGCGCTCGCGCGCGCCGCCCTCGCCGGATTCGACGTGGAGGCCGCCGCGGCGGCCCAGCACCCGGCCTGTGCCCTGCTGCCCGCGGAGGCCGACGCGCACGGTGTCGCCACCTTCGTCTGGCGCCGGCACCGGCCGTTCCACCCGGAGCGGCTGTACGCGGCGCTGGAGGACGTGACCTGCGCCGCCGCCCGCAGCCGTGGGCGGTTCTGGCTCGCCGACCGTCCCGACACGCTGCTGCACTGGGACGCGGCGGGCGGGGCCCTGTGCGTGGAGAGCGCGGGCCCGTGGCTGGCCGCGCTCCCGGACGCCGCCTGGGACATGATCCCGCCGGTGCGCCGTGCCGCCGCCGCGCTCGACTGGCACCCGGAGCACGGCGACCGCTGCCAGCACCTCGTCTTCACCTCCCCCGGACTCGACCGCGACGGACTGGCGCGGCTGCTGGAGTCCTGCCTGCTGACCGACGCCGAGTACGCCGCGGGGCGCGACGCCTGGAAGCGGCTGCCGCCCGCCTTCGACTCCCTCCTGGAGGTCTGAACCGCCGTGCCCCGCAAGAGTGAGCGCAAGCCCGCCAAGAACCGGCCCAACCCGTTGGAACAGGCCGGGATCAAGTACATCGACTACAAGGACACCGATCTGCTGCGGAGGTTCATCTCGGACCGCGGCAAGATCCGCAGTCGGCGCGTCACGCACGTCACCGCGCAGCAGCAGCGGCTCCTGGCCCGTGCGATCAAGAACGCCCGGGAGATGGCCCTGCTGCCCTACTCGGGCCGCTGAGAATGCCCAGGGCGTTGTGAGACGCCCCACATAGACAGGTAGGAGATTTCCTACGTTTGACGCGTAGGGAATCTCCTACTTATGGTCGGGCGCATGACCATCACACATGCCTCGTTCGTCACGCTCCCCGTCACCGATCAGGACCGTGCCCTGCGCTTCTACACCGAGGTGCTCGGCTTCCGGGTCACCGCCGACCTCGACCTGCCCCAGGGTCGATGGCTCCAGGTCGCCCCCGAAGGCGCACAGACCGTCTTCACGCTCGCCGGACCGGGAATGGGCGATTTCGAACCCGGTGCGAGCCGGGGGATCATGTTGGTGACGACCGATGTCGACGCCGACTGCGCGCGGCTCGCCGAGGCGGGCACCCCCGTGCACGGCCCGGACGAGTTCCCGTGGGGCCGGATGGCCTCCTTCCGGGACCCGGACGGCAACGGTCTGATGCTGCTCACGCAGGCTCGGCACCAGGCGGAAAGGAACGCATGACGACGACCGGGGCCCGCGAGGACGCCGAGGACCGCGTCTTCGCCGCGCTCGCCAACGCCACCCGGCGCGAGGTGCTGCGGCTCCTGCGCGACGGCGGGCCGCAGCCCGTCCAGGCCCTGGCCGATCACTTCGCGATGCGGCGCCCCAGCCTCTCGGAGCACCTCAAGGTGCTCCGGGCGGCCGGCCTCGTCTCCGAGCAGCGCTCCGGCCGGCAGCGCATCTACCGCCTGGAGGCGGCCCCGCTCGCCGAGTTGCAGGACTGGCTCCATCCGTACGAGCGGTTCTGGCGCGACCGTCTGAAAGGGCTCGGCGAACTGCTCGACCGCATGCCCGACGATGACCGCCCATGAGCACCCGTCCCCCGGAAGGCGACGCAGGCGAGGCCGGCGACCTCACCACCGTCCGCGTCGACCAGTTCCTCCCGCACCCGCCCGCCAAGGTCTGGCGTGCCCTCACCGAGCCCGATCTGCTCGCGCAGTGGCAGATGCCCGGCGCGGAGCAGTTCCGGCTCAAGGTCGGCCACCGGTACCGGATGACCTCGGTCCCGCGTCCCAACGCCCGCTTCTCCGGCGTCGTCGACGTGCAGGTTCTCGCCTACGACGTCGAACGGATGCTGTCCGTCCGGTGGGCGGACGCCGATCCGGCCAATCCCGCGGACTGGACCATCACCTGGACACTGGAACAGGAAGGGCGCGGCACGCGTCTGTTCCTAGTGCACGAGGGATTCGACCCGGACGACCCGGCACAGATGATGGCGCGGAAGATCATGGACGGGGGTTGGCGTACGCATGTCATGCCAAGCCTGGGGCAGACGCTTGAAGGGCTTCGGTAAAAGGGTCGTCAAAGCTGTAACCGGAGGAACACCCGGCGTGCACGTGCATCTGCCCATGCATCTGCACATGAACAGGGTTATGATCCCGATCAGTTGACCACTGCATCAATGGCCACACCAGCCAGTGCACCAGCGGGGAGCAACCTGTGAACCTCGACGTTGACGGCGGGTACGGGGGGTACGACGTGTACAACGGCATGGCTGCCACGCAGCTGGCCGGCGTGGCCTGGCAGAAGAGCCGGTACAGCAACTCGCAGGGCTCCTGCGTGGAGTTCGCCCGGCTGCCCGGCGGAGACGTGGCCGTCCGCAACTCCCGCTACCCCGACGGACCCGCGCTCGTCTACACACGCGCGGAGATCGAGGCGATGCTGCTCGGGATCAAGGACGGCGAGTTCGACCACCTGATAACGAGCTGACGCCGGCGCCTCGGGCGGGCGCCGGCGCTTCACCGCAGGAGGCCGGGGAGACGCGCGTAGAACGGCGGCGTCGGACGGTGCCGTGCCGCGTCAGACGCCTGGGAGCCGGAACAGGGCCCAGACGACCTTGCCGCTGAGGGTGCCCGCGAGCGGGTGCCAGCCCCAGCCGTCGCTGAAGGACTCGACGAGGAACAGCCCGCGCCCCGACTCCGCCACATGGTCCTCGGCGGCGTGCGCGACCGGGGTCTCGTGGCTGGGGTCGCGCACCGCGCACACCAGCCGCTCGGTCCAGCGCATCAGGTGCAGCCGCACCGCCGCGGACGGGTCGACGCCGCCGTCGCCCGGCAGCGCGTGCCGCAGGGCGTTGGTGACAAGTTCCGAGACGACCAGGCATATGTCGTCGAAGCGGTCGCCGACGTCCCACTGGTCCAGGGTGCCGCGGGTGAAGCGCCGGGCCTCGCGCACCGCCTCGTACCGGGCGGGCAGGGCGCAGGAGGCGGCGCTGGACACGGCCGCGGGGTCCAGTGGCGGAAGGCCCTGCCGTAACGGCTTGAGCATGGTCGATCCATTCGTCCCCATGCGAGGCACTCCCGGGAATTCGCGGTCGTTGCGATGCAGCGGTGGCGCGGGACCATGGTTTCGGATGCGCACAGCAGATGCAAGGGCAGATGCACGTGCACGAGGCCGAATTGCTCCCTCCCGTACCACTTCTTGGTCATTTTTTCCGCCAACCTCGCGTGCGTGGCTCGCCGCTTCCCTGCTCCTTCCTGCGGGAAAACTTTGGCGTCTTTCCGTTTCCGTAACCAGACGAGTACTGCTCGAAGTGTTTTAGTGGCAGACTTCGGCCCTTGAAGACGGTTGGGGAGGCTGGCGAACGTGAGCGCGGGAGAGCCCGGATCGGTGGTGCGACGCATGCTGCTCGGCTCGCAACTCAGGCGACTGCGTGAGTCTCGCGGCATCACGCGCGAGGCCGCGGGATACTCGATCCGTGCCTCGGAGTCGAAGATCAGCCGGATGGAGCTGGGCCGGGTGAGCTTCAAGACACGGGACGTGGAAGACCTGTTGACGCTGTACGGCATCACGGACGAGGTGGAGCGCGAGTCGCTGCTCTCGCTCGCCCGGGAGGCGAACGTGGCCGGCTGGTGGCACAGCTACTCCGATGTACTGCCGAGTTGGTTCCCCACCTATGTGGGCCTGGAGGGCGCCGCCTCCCTCATCAGGGTGTACGAGGTGCAGTTCGTGCACGGTCTGCTGCAGACCGAGGAGTACGCCCGGGCGGTCGTGCGGCGCGGCATGAAGGGTGCGAGCGTCGCCGATGTGGAGCGGCGCGTCACACTGCGCCTGGAACGGCAGAAGCACCTCGTCGCCGAGAACGCGCCCGAGTTCCACATCGTCCTGGACGAGGCGGCCCTGCGCCGCCCCTACGGCGACCGGGAGGTGATGCGCGGTCAGCTCCAGCACCTGATCGAGATCTCCGAGCGGCCCAACGTACGGTTGCAGATCATGCCGTTCGGCTTCGGCGGGCACTCCGGAGAGAGCGGCGCCTTCACCATCCTCAGCTTCCCCGAGTCCGATCTGTCCGATGTGGTCTACCTGGAGCAGCTGACCAGCGCGCTGTATCTGGACAAACGCGAGGACGTCGCCCAGTACGAGCACGCGCTGAAGGAGTTGCAGCAGGACAGCCCCGGCCCGGACGAGAGCCGCGATCTGCTGCGCGGGCTGCTCCAACTGTCCTGATCGCGCCCCTGCCCGGCGGTGACGATCCGATCCCACCCGCAATTCGTACCCTCACGTGACATCCCAACTCACGCCCAACACAAGTACGATGACGCCTGATCAGCGTGATGGGACCGTGAGCGTGATCAGCCGTGGAGTTGATCGGGTGTCTGGCTGGCTGCTGCGGCAGCAAGGGGGATCGAGGGATCACATGTCGTCCTGCTTCACCGACCTGGCCCAGCAGTACATCGACGGTGAGTGGCGCCCGGGCACCGGTTCCTGGGACATCATCGACTTCAACCCGTACGACGGCGAGAAGCTGGCCTCGATCACCATAGCCACCGTCGACGAGGTCGATCTGGCCTACCGGGCCGCGGCTCGCGCCCAGCACGAGTGGGCCGAGACCAACCCCTACGCCCGCCGTGTCCTGTTCGAGCGGGTCCTGCGCCTGGTCGAGGAGCGGGAACAGCAGATCACCGACATGATCGTCGCCGAACTGGGCGGCACGCTCGTGAAGGCCCGGTTCGAGATCCACCTCGCCAAGGAGTTCCTGCGCGAGGCGGCCCAGCTGGCGCTGCGCTGCGAGGGCAGGCTCCTGCCGTCCCCGAGCGACAGCAAGGAGAACCGGGTCTACCGCGTCCCGGTCGGCGTGATCGGCGTCATCAGCTCCTTCAACTTCCCCTTCCTGCTGTCGATCAAGCCGGTCGCCTCGGCGCTCGCCCTGGGCAACGCCGTCGTCCTCAAACCCCACCAGGACACCCCGGTCTGCGGCGGCACGCTGCTCGCCCGGCTCTTCGAGGACGCGGGACTGCCGGCGGGGCTGCTGAACGTGGTGCTCACCGACATCGCCGAGATCGGTGACGCCTTCATCGAGCACCCGGTGCCCAAGGTGATCTCCTTCACCGGCTCCGACAAGGTGGGCCGGCACATCGCCACCGTGTGCGCGGGCCAGCTCAAGCGGACGGTGCTGGAACTCGCGGGCAACAGCGCCCTGGTGGTGCTGGACGACGCCGACCTCGACTACGCGGTCGACGCGGCCGTCTTCAGCCGGTACGTCGACCAGGGCCAGGTCTGCATGGCCGCCAACCGGGTCCTGGTGGACCGTTCGGTCGCGGACGAGTTCACCGAGAAGTTCGTGGCCAAGGTCAGGACGCTGAAGACGGGCGACCCGAGCGACCCGCGGACGGTGATCGGGCCGGTCATCAACTCCCTCCAGGCGAACGCCATCTCGGCCGCCATAGAACAGGCCGAGGCCGAGGGCGCCACCGTCCTGGTGCGCGGCACGACGACCGACAACCTGGTCGAGCCGTCCGTCCTGACGGACGTACCCACCCGCTCCTCGCTGCTGCGCAAGGAGATTTTCGGCCCGGTCGCCCTGCTCGTGCCGTTCGACGGCGAGGAGGAGGCGGTCCGCATCGTCAACGACACCCCGTACGGGCTGAGCGGCGCGGTGCACACGGCCGACATCGAGCGGGGCGTGGCGTTCGCCAAGCGGGTCGACACGGGGATGTTCCACGTCAACGACGGCACGGTCCACGACGAGCCGCTGGTGCCCTTCGGCGGCGAGAAGCACTCCGGGATCGGCCGCCTCAACGGCGAGACGACACTGGCCGCTTTCACGACCCTGAAGTGGATCTCGGTACAGCACGGCCGGACGTCGTTCCCGTTCTGACGGTTCCGGCGACCGGGGCCCTTGGAGGAGCGAGGGCCGCTCCGGCGGGGCGGGTGCGGCTTCGGTGGCCGGTGGTTCGGCCCGGCTGGGGCGGATGATCCGGGGGTCCTAACCTGGAGGGCATGTCAGCGATCCGTCTTCTCGTGCTGGGCGCCGTCCGTCAGCACGGGCGGGCCCATGGGTACCAGGTGCGCAACGACCTGGAGTACTGGGGCGCGCACGAGTGGTCCAACGCCAAGCCCGGCTCGATCTACCACGCCCTGAAACAGATGGCCAAGCAGGGCCTGCTGCGCGCCCACGAGATCGCGCCGTCCACCGCGGGAGGCCCGCCGCGCACGGAGTACGAGATCACCGAGGCGGGCACCGAGGAGTACTTCCGGCTGCTGCGCGAGGCGCTGACCTCGTACGACCAGCGGATGGACGTCAAGTCGGCCGCCATCGGCTTCATCGTCGACCTGCCGCGGTCCGAGGCGGTGGCGCTGCTGGAGGAGCGGATCCGGCGGATCGAGGAGTGGCGCTCCACCGTCATCGAGCACTATGTGCCCGAGGAGGGCCCGGGGCAGTACGGGCACATCGGCGAGATCATGAACCTCTGGCTCCACACGGCCGACGGTGAGGCCGAGTGGACACGGGGCCTGATCGAGCGCATCGAGGCGGGCGCGTACACGTTCGCAGGGGAGGGCCCCCAGTTCGTCGGGGTACTCGCGGCCGACGAGCCGAACCCGTACACGACGGGCGAGCCCCACCCCGAGGACGACCACTGATCAACGTCCGACCGATCAGGCCGGAGGGACCGGCTTCGGTCCCCTTCGGGACGCGGTCGAATTCTCGGGGCGTGGTCAGGTGAACAGCGGGGAGCCCAGGGGGCGTTGGCGGTCGAAGCCGGGGAGGATCAGGAAGGTCGCGCCGGCGGTTGTGGTGGTGAAGGACAGCAGCGCGTCGGACGTCTCCATGTGGGTGAGGGTGGCCGTGAAGGTCCGCAGGTCGTTCTGGAAGCTGATGAAGAGCAGGCCGGGGGCGGGATCGTCGGTGCTGTAGGAGCGGCGGAGCATGAGCCCGACCCCGACCACGGTGGCGTGCGCTCTGCGTACGTGGGCGTCCGCGGGGACGAGATAGCGCCCGTCCGGTGTCTTGGCTCCGAGTTGCGGGCCCGAGGCGGCGCTGCCCCCGGACAGGGGGACGCCGCTGGCCCGGCGCCGGCCGAAGACCGCCTCCTGTTCGGCCACGGACAGGGCGGCGAACCGCGGCAGGTCGAGTTCCATACGCCGCAGTACGGCAAGGGTGCCGCCGGCGACCGCGGGTGGGCCCGCAAGCCACAGGTCGCGTTGTTGTTCGGCGGTCGTGTGCGGGCCCACGATGCCGTCGATGAAACCGAGCGGGTTGCGGGGCGCGGTAAGGCCGTCGCCGACGGGCACGTTCGCACCGCGGCGTGCGGACTGCCGCCAGCGTTCGCGGATGCGGTCACCGGCCTGGTCCACAAGCGCGGCGGCGACGACAGGCAGCAGCAGCGCGTCGCTGGCGCAGATCTGTATCAGCAGGTCACCGCCGCGTGCCTGCGGGGCGATCCGCTCGCGGGAGAAGCGCGGGAGGTCGGCCGCTCCGGGCAGCGAGGCGCCGGCCGTGCGCACCAGCCGGGGGCCCACGCCGACGGTCACGGTGAGGTCGCCAGGCGGCAGCCCCAGCAGCCGCGCGTCGGTCCCCGCCGTGAGGGTGCGGATGGCCTCGCCGAGTTCGGCCAGTAACGGGCCGGGAGCCGCGGTGGCATCGAGGTCGGCCACCACGGCGAGCAGGTTGGGCTGGGCCGGCTGCGGAAGCGTGATGCCTGCCTGATGGCGGCCCGTCGCCGGAACCGGCTTCGGCGTGGCCTCTGGGGCAGGCGCGGGCCGGCCCGGCTGGGCGGCGTCCGATGTGCACCCGGCGGTCAGCCCGGCGGCCATCATGGCGCCGGTGACATCGAGGAACCTGCGGCGTGACGGGGGGTGGTCGGCTCGGCGCATGGGGTGCAGAATGCCACAGCCGTATCGCGTGGACCGGTCAACCCCATGATTCCGGCGTGCAATTGGGCGCACCATGACAGACTGGGATCATGCCTCGATCAGCTCTTCGCGTGGTGGCGGCCGTAGCGGGCACGCTCACACTGGTGGCCGGCTGCGGCGGCGGCGACGGCGGATCGGACAAAGGCCGGCGTCCGGCCGGTGCGCACGCGACGATCCGAGTGCCTGCCGATGCCCCGACCATCTCGGACGCGGTGTCCTTGGCCAGGCCCGGTGACTTGGTGCTGGTCGCGCCGGGCGTGTACCGCGAGTCGGTGAAGATCGACACGGCGCGCATCACTCTGCGCGGTGTGTCCCGGGACAAGGTCGTCATCGACGGGCGGTTGCAGCAGCCGAACGGCGTCGTCGTCTCGGCGCCCGGGGTGGCCGTGGAGAACCTGACGGTGAAGAACAACACGCAGAACGGGGTCCTGGTCACCGGTTCGGCGAAGGCGGCCGCCGGCCTGCCGGGGGGAAGCGGCGGCTACGACACCGGCGACGAGCCCGTCACCTTCCTGAAGTCGTTCCTGGTCTCCCATGTGACCGCGACCCGCAACGGTCTGTACGGCATCTACGCGTTCTCCGCCCAGAACGGTGTCATCGAGCACTCGTACGCCTCGGGCGGCGCCGACTCGGGGATCTATGTCGGCCAGTGCAAGCCCTGCAACATCGTGGTGCGGGACAACGTCGCCGAACTCAACGCGGTCGGTTACGAAGGCACCAACGCCAGCGAGGACATGTACGTGGTCGGCAACCGCCTGGTCGGCAACCGGGTCGGACTCACCACCAACTCCGACCACCAGGAGAAACTGCTCCCGCAGAAGGGCTCCCTCATCGCGGGCAATCTGATCGCCGCCAACCAGCAGACGGCGACCCCGGAGCAGGCCGACGGCGGGTGGGGCATCGGCGCAGGCATCGACGGCGGCAGCGACAACCGGTTCGTCCGCAATCGCATCGCCGGCCACCGCAACGCCGGGCTGCTGATCACCGCGACCGCCGACATACCTCCGGTCGGCAACCAGATCGTGGACAACACGTTCACCGGCAACCGCGTCGACGTCGGCTGGACGTTCCCCACCGCCACACGAGGACGGGGCAACTGCCTGCGGGGCAACGATCTGCGCACCACCGTGCCCGCCCGGCTCGCGACGACTGCGGCCTGCCCGCTGCCGGCCGGGTCCACCTCGCCGGCCGGGAAGTGGACGGCGCCGACCGCGCCCGGTGGCATCCCGTTCACCGAGGTCGCGGCGCCTGCTCCGCAGCCGCAGTTCCCCGACGCCGCCACCGCCGGTGCCACCGTCGTCCCGCCCGTCCCGGCCCTGCCGAAGACGGAGGACATCCCGCTGCCGCCGGCGTCCCTGCTCGCCGCGAACGCGCGGGTGCGGACGTCCTGAACGGCGGCTACCGTGCCGGGGTGGCTCCGGGTACCGGCTCGACCGGGACGTACGGGTGGGTGTCGAAGTCGATGACCACCGGCTCCGGCTGCGAACCCACGCTGACGCGGACCCGGTACATGGTGCCGTCGGAGCCGATCCAGTAGCGCACGTTGCCCGCCGTACCGGAGCGGTCGGGGGAGGACGGCCCGGTCATGACGTCCACCCGGCGCCCGTCCACCTGCTCCCGCCCCCACCAGGCGGCGCCGTTCTGCGGCAGCAGTTCGGCGTTGTCCGGCCGGTCGCCGCCGAGACCGAGCGCGATGGACAGGGAGGTGTCCAGCGCGCTGCCGGAGGCCAGCAGCGGACGGTCGGACCAGCCGGAACGGGGCGGCGACGCGGGGGCGTCGGCCGGGGCGTCCGTGATCGGACGGACATGCACCGAGGTGGGCGTCCACTGGATCAGCCCGTCGCTGGACCTGGCGCGCCCGGTGCCGTGCACCACGCCGTAACCGACCTTGCGCCGGTAGTCGACGGACCCGGTGACGGTCAGCTTGCCGGCAGTGCCCGGCACGGTGATGGTCACCGCGCGGCCCTGCGCCTGGTAGTTGCGGAATCGTGTGATCGCCAGCCGGCTCGCCTCGTCCGGCGTCAGCGGGCGCGGCCCGCCGGAGCCGCCGTCGGCGACCAGGAACGCGGCCACCGTGGCCATCGCGGCCACCGCGACGGCCGCGATGCCGATGACGGCCGCGGTCCGGCGCGACCACGGCCATCGCCGCCGGTCAGCCGGACGACCCGATGGGGCTTGCCGGGGTTTCACGCTCCGCACGCGGTTCGACGCTGACACTCTCCGATGCATCCTTTCGATCAGCACACCGTGAGGCCGCCGCGGGCTCGCGGCGGCACTCGGCAGTCCGGTGGCAGACCACGCCAAGGCCGGCCCTGGTGGACCGGCCGAGACGTGATGTGCCCGTCCGCGCCGTCCGGATCGCGGACGGGCGGATCACCGTTGTGCGGTTCGTTCAGTGGTGCCGGGCGCGACGATTCCGGGTCACGTACGCGATGACCAGGCCCGCACCCACCAGCAGACCGACGATGCCGATCATCTCCGCCACCCCGGGCGTACCGGTGCTCGCCAGCGAACCCCCGCCGCCACCGGCCGGGGCCGGGTGGTTGGCGGGCGGCGCGGGCGACGGCGGCGCGGAGGCCGCGGGCGGCGTCGGCGTCGGTGTCGGTGTCGGTGTGGGAGTCGGCGTCGGTGTGGGAGTCGGCGTCGGGGTCGGCTCCGGCGTCTCCTTCGGGATGTACACCCCGGCGTCGATCGTGTGATCGACCCCGCCCGGCTTGTCGGGCGCCGTGACAGGCGCGTAGCCGTTGCACAGCCGTCCGGTGGTCGGCGGGGTCACATTGGAGTCGTGCGCACGGTCGGCACCGGCCCGCGGGAGCGTGAACCTCAGCTCGCTCGCCGGGGGCTGCTCGGGCACCTGGCTGGTGTCCGCGGTGCACACGTCGAACTGCACCGTGTACTTCGCGCCGGGCGTGAGCTCGTACGCGGCGCCGACACCGCCGAAGTAGTACTCGCCTGCGGCATCGGTCGTGGTCGTGGCGACCTGTTTGCCGTCCTCGTCCAGCAGGTTGATCGTCGCCCCGGGCAGCAGCACATGCCCCGGGTCCTGGATCCCGTTGTGGTCGCCGTCGAACCACACGACGTTGCCGATCTGGATCGGCGCGTTCGCCGCCGCGTACGCGATGTCACCGAGCCCGCCGGCCTTGCCGAACCCGCCTTGCTCCCGGCTGACGAACTGGAACCCGTTGGCGGTCGGGTTGTTGCCCGGGCCCTCGCCGGTCGTGATGTCGTGGTAACCGGTCCCTGAGGTCGCGACGTTGACGACCGGGTCGAACTCCGTGCTGACGACCCACTGCTGCTGCGGGATATAGGCCACCGACCCCAGCGCGGTCTCCTGGTGCGAGTTGGCATAGAAGTCGCCCGGGAAGTATTCGACGACATCGGCGGCCTGGCCGCCGCTGTTGGCGGTGGTGGCGTGGTTGGGGCAACTCCCGGTGCCTTCCCACTGGTATTCACCGGTGGGAGTGGCGCAGACCATGGTGATGTCACCACCGGACATGCCGCTTTCCGCCGTGTCGTTGCCCGGGCGGGGATCCAGCCCTCCCCAACCGAGCACATCCATGAACCGGTCGCGGAAACCCAGGATCATCGAGCCGTCGCGGGCGAAGGCGAGGGAGGCCAACTCCGGCTGCGGGTCGATGAAGGCGCCGCCCGACTTCCGGTCGTCCCACGTGTCCAGGCTGGTGTTCCACGGATTCCAGTGACTGCCCTTGACGTCGCCGCCGAAGACGTTGCCGCGTTGGGCCGTGAGCGGATGGCTCAGCACCGTGGTGAACCGCCTGCCGTCATAGGTGGAGACGACGGCTTTCAGGTCCGCGCGCTGCTGTGTGCTCTCCGCGCTGCACACGCCGCCGACGTACAGCGTGTTGTTGTGGACCTGGAGGCCGAACGGCCGCCAGTCATCGGGGCTCGCGCACCCCGGGTCCGGGATCGGGACCGTCGACTTGGGCGCCGCGGCGGTGGCCCCTGTCGCGTCGAAGCTCACCAGGCTGCGGGTCCGCAGGTTCACCGCGTACAGCGTGGAGCCGTCCGCCGACAGGGCCAGGCCACCGATGCTCTCCTTGCCGGGCGCCTCGGTGAACCCGGCATCCTTGATCATGTTGGCGGTGTCGTGCTGCGTCACCGCGGCGTCCGGCACCCGCGCGAACAGCTCCGGCGCACCCGAGCCGTTGACCGGCACGGTGTAGATGGCGCCCCCGCCCTGCGGCCCGTAAGCGGCGTACCGGCGGGCGAACGCGCTCTGGAACAGCCGGGTCCGGTCCTTGTCGTACGCCAACCCGAACGTCGTGCCCACCTGGTCCTGCGTGGCCAGCGTGGTCGGGCAGGCCACGTCGGTGGGACACGTGCCCCGGACCTTCGTCCCGAACGCCACCAACGCCCGGTTGTCGTTCCCGCCCGGGCCGTTGTGGACCGGCACGAAGTACCGCGAGTCCGGCAGCGCGTAGTCGGCCGGATCCCACACCCCCGTGACCACAGAAACGTTTCTGCCACCCGACACGTCGACGAACGACGTGAAGCTGTCGAAGTGGTTCTCCGCCGTCGACGCGGGCGCCGCGCGCAGATAGTCGCTGTACGGCGCCGGGACGCTGACGTCGACGCGGTACCGGCCGCCGCTCAGCGCGGTCGACTGCGGCACCACGACCTTTCCGGTGGCATCCGTGACGCCGGTGACGATGTGCCCGGCGGGGTCGGAGACCTCCACCTTCATGCCCCGCTGCGGCACGTCCATCGTCGCGTTGATCACGCCGGTGCCGAAGAAGTCGCGCAGCACCTCGACCGTCAGCGTGCCGTCGTCGGCCGAAGCGGCGGCCGGTCCGGCCGTCGCTCCCACGGCACCGCCCGCCAGCAAGAGAACAGATATCGCGATGCGCGCCGACGGCTCGACAACCTTCCTGGTTAACCGGCGCGAGTCTCTGCCGAGTCGGTTCATGGCATCACACTCCACACTTCTCTTGTCGTCTCTTGTCGTGTCTTGTCGTGAAAACGAAGCACCCGCTTCGTGCCGCATGTCCGCTTGCCTCACGGAAGGGGAAAGGGGCCCACCGCTGTTGCGCGGATCACTTCGGTGATCGCATGAGGACATTGTCGGTGAGTGGTGAGCTCCGCGGGCCAGAAAGAGCAAACGCGCATTCACGGCCACGACTTGTGCCCCCACCCCCACCCCCGACCTCACCGACCGCCATCGCGAGCAGCGCGCGGCATCCTATCGCCCGACAGTCTCCGGGCGCTCAGAGAAGGGCGACCGGAAGAATGTGCGACAGCGAAGTAATGGCCGAATCCGGCCCGTTGGGCACCGCACACGGTCCCGCCCGCGTGATGGAGTCGCAGGCCGATGTCTACGGCCGACGGCCTGTCGGGGCGCTTCCAGCGGAGCGCTCAGTGGTGGAAGCCGGTGGCCGCCTGTTTGTCCTGGGTCAGGGGGTGCGGTTGGCGGCGCAGCTCCGGCAGGAGGCGGGTCAGGTCTTCGACGAACAGGTCGGCGAGATCGGTGGAGAAGCCGTTGCGGCACACGATCCGCAGGACGGACAAGTCCTCGCGGTGCGGCGGGAAGGTGTACGCGGGGACCAGCCAGCCGCCCTCGCGCAGCCGCCGGGAGACGTCGAAGACGTCGTACGACGTCACGTCCGGCGCGGTGGTGAAGGCGAACACCGGCAGCTCGTCGCCCCGGGTCAGCAGCCGGAAGTCGCCCAGCGCCTCGATCCGTTCGGCGAGGGAGCGCGCCACGTCCCGGGTGGACTGCTGCACGGCCCGGTAGCCCTCGCGGCCGAGCCGCAGGAACGTGTAGTACTGCGCGACCACCTGTGCGCCGGGCCGGGAGAAGTTCAGCGCGAAGGTCGGCATGTCGCCGCCCAAGTAGTTGACCCGGAAGACCAGTTCCTCGGGCAGCGCCTCCTTGTCCCGCCACAGCGCCCAGCCGACGCCGGGGTAGACCAGGCCGTACTTGTGCCCGGAGGCGTTGATCGAGGCCACCCGCGGCAGGCGGAAGTCCCAGGCCAGGTCCTCGTCGAGGAACGGCGCGACCATGCCGCCGGACGCGCCGTCCACGTGCACCGGCACATCCAGGCCGGTGCGTTCCTGGAGGTCGTCCAGGGCCGCGCACAGGTCGGCGATCGGCTCGTAGGAACCGTCGAAGGTGGAGCCGAGGATGCCGACCACCCCGATGGTGTTCTCGTCGCACAGCTCGGCCGCCGCCCGCGGGTCGAGGTGGTAGCGGTCGCCCTCCATCGGCACCTGGCGGGCCTCGACCTCCCAGAAGGTGCAGAACTTCTCCCAGCAGACCTGGACGTTCACGCCCATGACGAGGTTGGGGCGGGCCGTGCTGGACGGGTAGCGGTCGGCGTTGCGGTGCATCCACCGCCGCTTGAGCGCCATCCCGGCCAGCATGCACGCCTCGCTGGACCCGGTCGTCGAACAGCCCACGGCGGCCGACGGGTCCGGCGCGTTCCACAGGTCGGCGAGCATCGCCACACAGCGCCGCTCCAGTTCGGCCGTGCGCGGGTACTCGTCCTTGTCGATCATGTTCTTGTCCTGGCACTCGGCCATCAGGACACCGGCCTGCGGCTCCATCCAGGTGGTGACGAAGGTGGCCAGGTTGAGCCGGGAGTTGCCGTCCAGCATCAGCTCGTCGTGCACCAGCTGGTACGCGGTCGACGGCGCGAGCGGCGCGCTCGGCAGCCGGTGGGTGGGCGGTGCCTCGGTCATGCCGCCGACCGGATTGGCCTCCCCGAAGAACGGGTTGACGGACAGCCGCCGGTGTTCGTGCTTCTGCGGGCCTTTGTGCAGTGCCATGGAGGTGCCTTCCTGGAGGGTCGGGGGTGTCCGGCCGGTCAGCGCATCGCCGTACCGTCCGCGCGCAACTGCATCTGCGGTCGCCCGGTCACCAGCAGCCAGGCCGGCAGTGAGGCGATGCACAGCAGCGCGAGGGCCGCGGGCGACGCCACGAGTACCGCGGCGGTGAACAGGCTCACCCAAGCCTGCCGGGTGATCGCCAGGAGCATGCCCAGCACCCCGGCGGCCACGCCCACCGCCGGCTGCACGGCGGGCACCAGGGCGTGGGCGCACAGGCCGAGGGCGGCGCCCACGAAGACGGCCGGGAAGATCCGGCCGCCCCGGAACCCGCAGGACGCGGCGACGAGCAGCGCGGCCAGCTTCACCACCGCCATCCCGGCGAACTGCCCGGCCGTCCAGCCCTCGGGATCGCGCGCCAGTTCACCGACCTCGTCCAGCCCCTTGAACAGCGTCAGATGGCCGCCCAGGGCGCCGAGTGCGCCCAGTACGACCCCGCCCGCCGGCAGCATCAGCATCGGGTGCCGCAGCCGCCGGAAGGCCCCGTGGACGTACGGGAAGCCGCACACGGCGCACAGGCCGAGCAGCGCGCCCGCCGCCGCGACGACGAGCGCCGCGAGCACGTCGGCCCAGGCCGGCCGGCCGATCGGCGGCAATCGCAGGTCGAAGCTCGGGTGGGCGACCAGGGTGGTCGTCAGGGCGCCCGCCGCGCCCGCCGTGAGCGGCGCGAAGACGTTGTCCCAAAGGCGCCCCCTGATCGGCCGCCCGGCCAGTGCCTCCGAGATCACCAGGGCCGCCGCCACCGGAGTGCCGAACAGCGCGCCGATCGTCGCCGACTCCGCGAGCGTCGGCCACAGGCCGCCGGGCAGCCCCGGCGCCAGCCGGGTGCCCAGCCACAGCGCCAGGCCCACGTTCGCGGCGATGATCGGGTTCTCCGGGCCGAGGCTCGGCCCGCCCGCGAGCATCAGTGCGGTCGCCAGCAGCAGGCCCGGCAGCACCGCGGGCGGCAGCGTGGGCGCGTCCAGGCCCAGTCCGGCCGGGTCGGGCCCGGCGTGTCCCGGCACCTTCCACACCACGAGGCCGACGGCGATCCCGGTCGCGGTGAGCATGATGAGGACCCATGCCACGGAGTAGCGGCCGATCCCGAGCGCGTCGGGGAGGTCGGCCCAGAGCACGCCCTGAAGCTTCTCGGCCGCCACGCTCACCCCGACGAAGAGCACACTGGCCAGCACGCCCACCACGAGGGCGGGCAGGACCAAGGGCAGCAGGGCGCGCGCCGGGGTCGCCGGAGCGGTGGGCGCCTGCCGCGCCGTGTCCTGGGCCACGGGCTCACGATAACGGACATAAGCGGGCGAACATCCCGAGGGAAATGGGCTTGCACCTCACGTCACGTGAGGGGCGACCGTGGAGCGCGTACCGAGTGAAGGAGCGGAAGTGAGCTACTCCGTGGGACAGGTCGCCGGGTTCGCCGGGGTCACGGTGCGCACCCTGCACCACTACGACGAGATCGGCCTGCTCGTCCCGGGCGGGCGCAGCAGGGCGGGCCACCGGCGTTACAGCGAGGCCGACCTGGACCGGCTGCAGCGGATCCTGTTCTACCGGGAGCTCGGCTTTCCGCTCGACGAGGTCGCGGTCCTGCTCGACGACCCGGACGCGGATCCGCGCGCGCACCTGCGCCGCCGGCACGAACTGCTGACCGCCCGGATCGAGCAGCTGCAGCGGATGGCCGAGGCCGTGGAGCACGCCATGGAGGCACGCAGAATGGGCATCAACCTCACGCCGGAGGAACGGTTCGAGGTCTTCGGGGACAAGGACCCCGAGCAGTACGCCGAGGAGGCGGAGGCACGCTGGGGCGGCACGGACGCGTACGCCGAGTCGCAGCGCCGTGCCGCCCGCTACACCAAGGAGGACTGGAAGCGGCTCCAGACCGAGGTCGACGACTGGAGCGAGCGGTACGGGGCGCTGGTGGACGCGGGCGCGCCCCCGGCGGGCGAGCCGGCCATGGACATGGCCGAGGAGCACCGGCGGCACATCTCCCGCTGGTACTACGAGTGCCCGTACGACACGCACCGCTGCCTCGGTGAGATGTACGTCGCCGACGAGCGCTTCAAAGCCTTCTACGACGCGATGCGGCCGGGCCTGGCCGAGCACCTGAAGGAGGCGATCTGGGCCAACGCCGCCCGTCACACCGCGCAGACGCGGTAGGCGCACAGGGCGCCCGGGCCGATCCGCCGGGGGCGGCGAGGCCCGCCGGGTCGTCCCTTCGTACCCGCGGCGTGGTGCGGAGCCACCGGTGGAACCTGGGGCGGTCACCCGGCGTTGATAGCTTTGTGCGGCCGCACCAGGACGCCCCCTCGCCGCCCTCACCCCTCAGGAGCCCGGAACCGTGACGACGATTGCCCTCGGACCGAGCTGGCTGGACCCCAATTACCTGCTGGACACGTACAGCATCTGGGGCCTGCTCCTCATCGTCTTCGCCGAGTCCGGCCTGCTCATCGGGTTCTTCCTGCCGGGTGACTCGCTGCTGTTCACGGCCGGACTGCTGATCACCTCCGGTCAGCTGGACTTCCCGCTGTGGGGGGCCATCGCCCTGATCTGCCTCGCCGCGATCCTCGGCGACCAGGCGGGCTACATGTTCGGCAAGAAGGTCGGCCCGAGCCTCTTCAGCCGCCCGGACTCCCGCCTCTTCAAACAGGAGAACGTCACCAAGGCACACGAGTTCTTCGAGAAGTACGGCCCGAAGTCCCTGGTCCTGGCCCGCTTCGTGCCCATCGTGCGCACGTTCACGCCGATCATCGCCGGCGTCAGCGGCATGAAGTACCGCTCGTTCCTCGTCTTCAACGTCGTCGGCGGCGTCCTGTGGGGCGCGGGCGTCACGCTGCTCGGTTCCTGGCTGGGCAACATCGACTTCGTGAACCAGCACATCGAGATGATCCTCATCCTGATCGTCCTGATCTCGGTCGTGCCGATCATCATCGAGTTCCTGCGGGCCCGCTCCAAGAACAAGAACAACCCGCCCGCCGACCCCGCCGCGCAGCAGCCCTTCCAGCAGCAGCCCCCGGCCATGGACGACGCCACGACCCGGCTGCGCCGCATCGAGCCGGGCCCGGGCTACGAGCCGCAGGCCCAGGCTCAGCAGCAGCCCCACCAGCCCCAGCAGACGCAGCAGCCCCAGGACCCGTACGGCAACTGGAACCAGGGCCAGGACGGCCGGGGCTACGACAACCGGGGCTACGGCACTCAGGGCTATGGCGACCAGGGTTACGGCGACCAGGGTCACGGGAACCAGGGCTACGGCGACCAGAACTACGGCGACGGCGGTGGCTACGGCCGGCAGCAGTACCCGTACGACTCCCGCCAGGGCAACTACCGTCCCTGACCGGCGCGACGACCAGGGGCCCGGGGCCGCCGCCCGCTCGATGGGCCGCTCAAAAGCCCCTGGTCCGCTTGGCCGCCCGCCGCTTCCCGGCGGAGCCCACCCGCAGGAACAGCCGCGAGATCTCCGCGCCGAGGTTGACCCCGATCGCGATGGCCATGGCCAGGGACGCGGCCTTCGCCAGCGACACCAGCCCCTTGTCCACCTCGTTCTGCGCGATGGACAGCAGACCGAAGTAGGTGGCCGAACCCGGCAGCAGCGGCCCGATCGCCGCCGTCGTGTACGGCAGCGCGGACGCGAACCGGTAGCGCGACAGCAACTGCCCGAACAGGCCCACCAGACCCGCCGCCACCGCCGTGGACGCCACCGGCGAGATGTCGCCGGCGTAGCGCATCGCGCCGTACACCGACCAGGCGACGCCCCCGTTGAGGGTGACGGCCAGCACCGTGGAGCGCTCCTGCTGGAGCAGCACGGCGAAGGTCAGCGACAGCAGCATCGCCGCCGCGGTCTGCAGCAGCGGCCGCTTCTCGATGTTCACCGCGGCCTCCGGGTTGAGCTGGCCGCCCACCTTGACCCCGAAGTACAGGACGATCAGCACGCCGATGACGATGCCGACGTAGAAGTACATGACCTCCAGCAGTCGCGCGGCCGCGGTGATGTAGAAGCCCGTCAGGCCGTCCTGCACGCCCGCCACCAGCGCCCGCCCCGGCAGCAGCGCGAACAGCCCACCGGTGATCACGGCCGCCGCCCGCACGTCGACATGCGCCAGGGTGAGCGCCACCCCGATCGCGGCCGGCGGCATCGCGGCCGCCGTGAACTGGTAGAACTCCGGCAGTCCGCGGCCCGCGCACAGCCAGGCGAGCCGGTCGCCGAGCATCGCGCCGAGCGCGGCGGCGAAGAACACGATCAGGTCGCCGCCGACCAGGATCGAGGCGGCACCGGCCAGCAGCCCGCTCGCCGCGGTCAGCGCCCAGCCCGGGTAGGGGTGCCGGTTGCGGCGGATCTCAGCGAGCCGCCGGTATGCCTCCTCCAGGGAGACATGCGTCTCCGGGTCGGAGAGGTCGTCCACGAGCTGGAAGACCGCCGACAGCCGCGTGTAGTCGGTGCCCCGTCTGCGCACCGTCCGCGAGGCCGTCACCGGGTCGTCCACCAGCGACGGCTGGTGGGAGATCGACAGCAGGGTGAAGGTGACGTTGGGCTCGCACCGGTCGAGCCCGTAGGAACGGCAGACCGCGAACATCGCGGCCTCCACGTCCTCGGCGTTCTCCCCGCCCGCAAGCAGCAGCTCGCCGATGCGCAGGGTCAGGTCGAGGACGCGCGGGACGGCCGGGCCGCCCTCCTCCGCCTTCGGCACCGGCTCCGGCGCCGGCCGCTCGGCCACCGGCATCCGCAGCATCGCGCGCATCCGGTCCTGCCAGGGCGCGTCCTTGGTCAGGCTGACCGCAGGGGTCCCGGTCGGGGGCGTGAACAGCGCCGGGGCGTGCTGGACGCTGTAGGTGCTGGGCAGGCTGAACGCCGACCCCTCCGGCTCGGCACCCGCGGGCTGCGGCGCGTCCAGGCCCTCGGGCACCGCGAACTCGGACGTCGTCTCCGACTCGCCACCGGTCCTCGGGACCACGAGACCCTGGGGGACGGCGAACTCGGATGTGATCTCGGGGTCGTACGTGGTCCTCGCCTCGTCCGAGCGAGGCTTGCGGTCCTCCGCCTCCGTCACTCCTCAACGCTCCCTGAACGACACCTTCCCTCAGCCTCAGTATGCGCAGACACGCACGGACGGGCCGCACGCGTGCGCGTGCGGCCCGTCCGTGCGGCAGCGGGCTCAGTGACCGCCCTGCTCCTCGAAGCGCTTGTAGGACCGCTCGATCTCCGCCTCGGCGTCCGTACGCCCCACCCAGTTGGCGCCCTCGACCGACTTGCCGGGCTCCAGGTCCTTGTAGACCTCGAAGAAGTGCTGGATCTCCAGGCGGTCGAACTCGGACACGTGGTGGATGTCGCGCAGATGCTCCACCCGCGGGTCGGTGGCCGGGACGCACAGCAGCTTGTCGTCGCCGCCCGCCTCGTCCGTCATGCGGAACATGCCGATCGCCCGGCAGCGGATCAGGCAGCCCGGGAACGTCGGCTCGTCCAGGATGACCAGCGCGTCCAACGGGTCGCCGTCCTCGCCGAGGGTGTTCTCGACGAAGCCGTAGTCGGTCGGGTAGGCGGTCGAGGTGAAGAGACGACGGTCCAGGCGGATACGACCGGTCTCGTGGTCCACCTCGTACTTGTTCCGCGAACCCTTCGGGATCTCGATCGTGACGTCGAACTCCACCGGTGGCTCCTCCATGATCAGCACATAGTTCTGGTGGTTAAGTGTCCCTCACGCAGGTGTGTGATCGCGAAAGGGGCTGGTGGTCATGCCAGAGCTGAGGCCGTGGCGCGCCGCGAGACCGCACGTGGTGCGGATCGTGAACGCCGTACTACCACGTCTGGCAGGGGGCGCGGCGACCGCCCGGCCACGGGTCGCGCGGCTCGTACGGGCCGTGAAACCGCAGCTCACGCGGATCCCTGGGCCCCGGACAGCGCGGACCTGGCAGTTCACCGCGGGTGCCGCAACCGCCGGGCTGGCGCTGGCCGCCGGGGTGGTGACCGCCGCCGGTCCCTGGGACGCCAACGGTCAGCGTACGGCCGAGCGGGACCGGGCCGCCGCCCTGGAGCGGGCAGGTGGCGCAGATCACGGCGACGGCTCCGGGACGGCCTCCGGCGGCCCCCGGCCGGCCCCGAGCGCGCCGCCCGTGCTGACCGCTCTCGGCGGCACCGCGAGCGCCGCGGACACCGAGGGCACCAAGGACACCGGCAGGGGCACCGGCGACACCACGGGAGTCGCGGGCACCGGAAAGCCCCTCGCGGACGTCCTCGGGCCGCTCCTGGACGCCCCGGCACTGGGCGGCTCCCACGCGGCCGTGGTGGTGGACGCGGTGACCGGCGAACGGCTGTACGCCACCGGAGCCGACAAGGCGCTGACCCCCGCATCCACCACGAAGATCGCCACCGCGGTCGCCGCGCTCTCCGCCCTCGGTCCCGACCACCGCCTCACCACCCGCGCCGTCCTGGAACCCGGCGCCGGGAAACTCGTCCTCGTCGGCGGCGGCGACCCCACCCTCACCGCCCGGAAGAACCCCGGCGGCTGGGCCGGTCTGCGCACCCTCGCCACCGACACGGCGAAGGCGCTGCGCGCCCGCGGCGTCCACGAGGTCGCCCTCTCCTACGACACCAGCCTGTACGCGGGCCCCGACCTGCACCCCATCGGCGTGAACGACAATCTCGCCCGGGTCAGCGCCCTGATGGCCGACGAGGGCCGCGCCGACGCCACCACGAGCGGCCCGGCGCCCCGGGTGCCCGATCCGGCGGCGGGCGCGGCCCGCACCTTCGCCGATCTCCTCGGCAAAGCCGGCATCAAGACGACGGCCCCCGGCCCCGGCAAGGCCACCGGCCGCGCCACCGCGCTCGCCTCCGTCGCCTCGCCCCCGCTGTCCGCCCTGGTCGAACGCATGCTGACCGACAGCGACAACGACATCGCCGAGGCGCTGGCCCGGCAGACCGCCGTCGCCACCGGCGGGCGGGCCGACTTCGACGGCGGCGCCCGGGCCATCGCCGCCCAGCTGACCAAGCTGGGTCTGCCGACCGCCGGGTCGGTCTTCCACGACGGCAGCGGCCTGAACCGCGACGACCGGCTGACGGCGAACCTGCTCACCGCCCTCCTGGCCAAGGCCGCCGCGCCCGGCCGGCCCGATCTGCGTCCGGTCCTCACCGGCCTGCCGGTGGCCGGCTTCACCGGCACCCTCAGCGACCGCTACGCGAACGGAGCGGCGGGTGTCGTACGGGCCAAGACCGGCACCCTTACGGGGGTCAACTCGCTGGCCGGCACCGTGGCCGACCGGGGCGGGCGGCTGCTGGCCTTCGCCTTCCTGGCGTCCGGCACGACGAACGCCGTCGAGGCCCAGGCGGCGCTGGACGCCACCGCCACGGCGCTGGCGGACCGCTGACCGTCGCTCCGCTGGGTGGGGCCGGGGAGGGTCGTTTTTTGGGTGCGGGTGCGTTGTGGTTGGTCGCGCCGTTCCCCGCGCCCCTTGCGGGGCGCTGGTCTGGGTGCGGTGTTTTGTGTGGGGTGTTCGGGGCGGCTGCGTTGTTGGTCGGGTGCGTTGTGGTTGGTCGCGCCGTTCCCCGCGCCCCTTTGGGGTCGTTTTTCGGGTGCGGGTGCGTTGTGGTTGCTCGCGCAGTTCCCCGCGCCCCTTGCGGGGCGCTGGTCGCGTCGTTCCCTGCGGCCCTTTGGGGCTCGGGGTGCTTGGACTGCCTGAAGGCGGGGGGCTCACGTACCGTTGATGCATGACGAGCATCGGCGGTGCCGCTTCTTCTGGGTTGGTCGACTGGAATCTCGCGGTCGCGACCGCGACCCGGCTCGTGCGGCCGGGCCCCGAGGTGAGCCGCGACGAGGCCCGGGCCGTCGTCGCGGAGCTGCGCCGGCACGCGAAGTCCTCGGAGGCGCATGTCCGGGGCTTCACCCGGTTGGGCACCGACGGCATCCACGACACCCCGGTCCTCGTCGTCGACCGCCCCGGCTGGGTCCGTGCGAACGTCGCCGGGTTCCGGGAAGTACTCAAACCGCTGCTCGACAAGATGCAGGAGCGGCGCGGCGGCACCCCGGGCGGCGCGGTGCTCGGCGCGGTCGGCGGCAAGGTCACCGGCGTGGAGCTCGGCATGCTGCTGTCCTTCCTGGCCTCCCGCGTCCTCGGCCAGTACGAGACGTTCGCCCCCGCCACCCGGGACCTCCCGGCGGGCGAGAACGGCGGCGGCCGGCTGCTGCTGGTCGCTCCGAACATCGTCCACGTGGAGCGGGAGCTCGACGTCAGGCCGCACGACTTCCGGCTGTGGGTGTGCCTGCACGAGGAGACCCATCGCACGCAGTTCTCCGCGGTGCCCTGGCTGCGCGACCACCTGGAGGGCGAGATCCAGTCGTTCCTCGCGGAGACCGACGTCGACCCCATGACCGTCCTGGAGCGCATCCGCGAGGCCGCCCAGTCGCTGGCCGGCGGGCGGCCCGAGGCCGAGGAGGACGACGGCGGCCGGTCCTTCGTGGAACTCGTGCAGACCCCGGCGCAGCGGGAGATCCTGGGCCGGCTCACCGCCGTGATGTCCCTGCTGGAGGGGCACGCCGACTTCGTGATGGACGGGGTCGGCCCGGACGTCGTGCCGACCGTCGCCGAGATCCGCGAGAAGTTCCAGCAGCGCCGCGCCAAGGGCGCGTCCCGGCTGGACATGGCCCTGCGCAAGCTGCTCGGTCTGGATGCCAAACTCAGGCAGTACCGGGACGGCGAACGCTTCGTGCGCGCCGTCGTCGAGCAGGTCGGCATGGACGGCTTCAACCGGGTGTGGACCTCTCCGAACACGCTGCCGACCAAGGCGGAGATCGCCAAACCGGCGGACTGGATCGCGCGGGTGCATCGCAAGCCGGAGTCGTGAACGGTACGCGGTCGTCGTGAATGGAATCCGGCCTACGGCAGGCGAACGCCCCTTCAATCACTCGTCCGAGGGACCGTGTGCCAGGGGTAGGCGTGCAATGCTCGGGGAACGGCCCGTTTCTGTCACCATCTACACACTCTGAGTGACCGAACCTCGGGTTCAACCCCCGAAGACTTCATGAAGGGAACCGGACATGGGTCCCCATCCTGCGGTCGCGGCGATACGCCTGGCGGTCCGCCGCGTCCTCCACGACATCCTCACCGACCACACATCCGCGACCCCGCAGGCCGCCCCCCGGCGCGCGGGTCCGCGCACCGGCGGTCACGGCGCCGGGCACGAGCGTTCCCCCTCCCCGCTCGTACTCGTGGCGTGCTCCGGCGGCGCCGACTCCATGGCACTCGCCTCCGCCCTCGCCTTCGAAGCACCCAAACTCGGCATCCGCGCCGGCGGCGTCACCGTCGACCACGGCCTCCAGCCCGGCTCCGGCGCCCGTGCCGAGGAGGTCGTGCTGCGGCTGCGTGAGCTGGGCCTGGACCCCGTGGAGTGCGTCGCGGTGCGCGTCGGCCGTGCGGGCGGACCCGAGGCGGCCGCCCGAGACGCCCGCTACGCCGCCCTCGACGCCGCCGCCGACCGCCACGGCGCCTGCGCGATCCTGCTCGGCCACACGCGTGACGACCAGGCAGAAACCGTCCTGCTGGGGCTCGCCCGTGGGTCCGGCATCCGCTCCCTGTCCGGAATGGCCGCGGTCTCGGGGGCCGGCGGCCGTTACCGGCGTCCCTTCCTCCGGCTCGACCGGCAGACCGCCCGCAAGGCCTGCATGGTCCAGTCACTGCCGGTCTGGGACGACCCGCACAACGCGGACCCGGCGTACACCCGCTCCCGGCTCCGCCACGAGGGCCTGCCCGCCCTGGAGAAGGCCCTCGGCAAGGGCGTCGTCGAAGCCCTCGCCCGCACCGCGCGGCTGTCCCGCGACGACGCCGACGCCCTCGACGCCTGGGCCGTCCAGGCCGCGACCGCCGTGCGCGACGCCACCGGCGTCCTGGAGTGCGCCAAGCTCTACGCCCTGCCGCCCGCCGTGCGCCGCCGAGTGCTGCGCCATGCCGCCATTGAGGCCGGCGCACCGGCCGGTTCGCTGTTCGCCCGCCACATCGAGGAAGTCGACCGCCTGATCACGGGCTGGCGCGGCCAGGGAGCCATCAACCTCCCGGGCAAAGTCGTCGCCCAGCGCCAGGGTGGCAGACTGGTGATCCGGCAAGGCTGACTCCCACTCCTCCGCGCGGGGGGACCGGACGGGCCGGTGCCGTAACTGCGGGACGACCGAAAGTGATGCGGGTGGACGCGAAAGACATGGGTGCCGACCTCCAGCAGGTGCTCATCACGAAGGAAGAGATCGACGCGAAGCTGGCCGAGCTGGCCGCGAAGATCGACGCGGAGTACGCGGGCAAGGACCTGTTGATCGTCGGTGTCCTCAAGGGCGCCGTGATGGTCATGGCGGACCTCGCCCGGGCACTGTCCACCCCCGTCACCATGGACTGGATGGCCGTGTCCTCCTACGGCGCGGGCACCCAGTCCTCCGGCGTCGTGCGGATCCTCAAGGACCTCGACACCGACATCAAGGGCAAGCACGTCCTGGTCGTCGAGGACATCATCGACTCCGGTCTGACCCTGTCCTGGCTGATCTCCAACCTCGGCTCCCGGGAGCCGGCCACCCTCAAGGTGTGCACGCTGCTGCGCAAGCCCGAGGCCGCCAAGGTCGCCATCGACGTGGAGTGGGTCGGCTTTGACATTCCCAACGAGTTCGTCGTCGGCTACGGACTCGACTACGCCGAGAAGTACCGCAATCTCCCGTTCGTCGGTACGCTCGCGCCTCACGTCTACGGCGGCTGAGACCCACCGCGGCCAGTCTCGTAAGACGATCGGGAACCCCAGCGGGTTTCGCGCCGTTGGAGCATGCAGAGACGGGAATGCCAGCCGTCCGTGCCACTTCGGGCAACAATGCTGGGGTACCGTCAGAAGAACTGTCTTATCAAACTCACTATGGCAGGAGGGACGGGGCGGCACCGCTCCGTATGGATGGACGTGAAGCGATACTTCCGTGGGCCGGTCATGTGGATCGTGCTGGCCGTCCTTGCCGTGGTCGTGTTGATGCAGGTCGTCGGCTCGTCCGGCGGCTACAAGACGGTGGACACCGGCCAGGTCGTGGCAGCGATCAACGACAACCGGGTGCAGTCGGCCAAGCTCACCACCGGTGACGAGCAGAGCGTCAAGGTCACGCTGAAGGACGGCCAGAAGGTCGACGGCAGCTCGAAGATCCAGGCGAGCTACATCGGCGACCAGGGCGTGGCCATCGCCGGCACGCTGCAGACCAAGTACCAGGACAAGCAGATCCCGGACGGCTACACCGTGTCGCCGTCCAAGCAGAACCCGTTCGTGGGCGTGCTGCTCTCGCTGCTGCCCTTCGTCCTGATCGTGGTCGTCTTCCTGTTCCTGATGAACCAGATGCAGGGCGGCGGCTCCCGGGTCATGAACTTCGGGAAGTCCAAGGCCAAGCTCATCACCAAGGACACCCCGAAGACGACCTTCGCCGACGTGGCGGGCTCGGACGAGGCGGTCGAGGAACTGCACGAGATCAAGGAGTTCCTTCAGGAGCCGGCCAAGTTCCAGGCCGTCGGCGCCAAGATCCCCAAGGGCGTGCTGCTCTACGGCCCGCCCGGCACCGGCAAGACGCTGCTCGCGCGTGCCGTGGCCGGCGAGGCCGGGGTCCCCTTCTACTCGATCTCCGGTTCCGACTTCGTCGAGATGTTCGTCGGTGTCGGTGCCTCCCGGGTCCGTGACCTGTTCGAACAGGCCAAGGCCAACGCGCCCGCGATCGTCTTCGTCGACGAGATCGACGCGGTCGGCCGGCACCGCGGCGCCGGACTCGGCGGCGGTCACGACGAGCGCGAGCAGACGCTGAACCAGCTGCTGGTCGAGATGGACGGCTTCGACGTCAAGGGCGGTGTGATCCTGATCGCCGCGACGAACCGTCCGGACATCCTCGACCCCGCCCTGCTGCGCCCCGGCCGCTTCGACCGCCAGATCGCGGTCGACCGCCCGGACATGCAGGGCCGCCTGGAGATCCTCAAGGTCCACCAGAAGGGCAAGCCGGTCGCCCCGGACGTCGACCTCTCGGCCGTCGCCCGTCGCACCCCCGGCTTCACCGGCGCCGACCTGTCGAACGTGCTGAACGAGGCGGCGCTGCTCACGGCCCGCAGCGACAAGAAGCTGATCGACAACCAGATGCTGGACGAGGCGATCGACCGTGTGGTCGCGGGCCCGCAGAAGCGGACCCGGATCATGTCGGACAAGGAGAAGAAGATCACCGCGTACCACGAGGGCGGACACGCCCTGGTCGCGGCGGCCTCCCCGAACTCCGACCCGGTCCACAAGATCACCATCCTGTCCCGCGGCCGGGCGCTCGGCTACACGATGGTGCTCCCGGACGAGGACAAGTACTCCACGACCCGCAACGAGATGCTGGACCAGCTCGCCTACATGCTGGGCGGTCGCGCGGCCGAGGAACTGGTCTTCCACGACCCGACCACGGGCGCCGCGAACGACATCGAGAAGGCCACCGCCACCGCCCGCGCGATGGTCACCCAGTACGGCATGACCGAGCGGCTGGGCGCGATCAAGTTCGGCGGCGACAACACCGAGCCGTTCCTCGGACGTGAGATGGCCCACCAGCGCGACTACTCGGAAGAGGTCGCCGCCCTGGTGGACGAGGAAGTCAAGAAGCTCATCGAGAACGCGCACAACGAGGCATGGGAGATCCTGGTCGAGAACCGCGACGTCCTCGACAACCTGGTGCTGGCCCTCCTGGAGAAGGAGACGCTGGGCAAGGAGGAGATCGCCGAGATCTTCGCGCCGATCGTCAAGCGGCCGCCGCGGCCCGCCTGGACCGGCTCCTCCCGGCGTACGCCGTCCACCCGGCCGCCGGTGCTCTCCCCCAAGGAGCTGGCACTGACCAACGGGGCCAACGGCGCGACGCCGGCGATCAGCACGGCCAAGTCGACGGCGGCGGAGTCCGCCCCGGTGGCCGAGCCGACCCCGGAGGACCGCCCGGAGAGCTGATCCTCCGCCGGCGGTATGGCCGCCGGCGGTGTGGTCCCCGGTCCCGGTGGCCACACCGACCCCGGAATGAATGCCGCGTCCCCCAGGGTTCTAGCCTGGGGGACGCGGCATGTGCGCATGTCCGCATGTGAGCGACAGGAACGAGGCACCCCATGACCGACCCCGTGACCTTGGACGGCGAGGGCACCGTCGGCGAGTTCGACGAGAAGCGCGCCGAGAACGCCGTACGCGAACTCCTCATCGCGGTCGGCGAGGACCCGGACCGCGAGGGCCTGAGGGAGACACCGGCACGGGTGGCACGGGCGTACCGCGAACTGCTGGCGGGGCTGTTGCAGGAGCCCGAGGACGTGCTGACGACGACGTTCGACCTGGGCCATGACGAGATGGTCCTGGTGAAGGACATCGAGATCGTGTCGCTGTGCGAGCATCATCTGCTGCCGTTCCACGGCGTGGCGCACGTCGGGTACATTCCGGCCGAGAGCGGCAAGATCACCGGTCTGTCGAAGCTGGCCCGCCTCGTGGAGGTGTTCGCCCGTCGACTACAGGTGCAGGAACGACTCACCACGCAGATCGCCGACTCCCTCGTGCGGATCCTTGAGGCCCGGGGCGTGATCGTCGTCATCGAGGCGGAGCACATGTGCATGTCCGTGCGCGGTATCCGCAAGCCCGGCGCCAAGACGACGACGTCTGCCGTACGCGGCCAGCTCAGGGACGCCACGACCCGCGCCGAGGCCATGAGTCTGATACTGGCCCGCTGAACCGCCCTCCCCGACGGGGGAGGGGCGCGTCAGGCCACCGGTTCCGCGCCCGAGTTGTCGTGGTCGTCGTCTTCGGGGAGTTTGCAGACGCGCTCCAGGAACAGGGCCGCCGCTATGACGGCGATGCCGGCCAGGACGCAGAAGCCCGCGTAGAACGCCTGGTCGCGGCGGGCGGGGATGTCAAGGATCTCCAGGAGGAAGACGCCCGTGCCGCCGTACATCCCGGCGACGAGGGCGGCGACCAGGGCGCTGGCCTGGGCGAAGACGACCGCGCGGGCGGCCATCAGCGGGTCGACGCCCTTGGCGCCGGGACGCCGTTCCCGCTGGGCCTTGAGCCGGGCGCGCAGCGACAGCGCCGTGGACAGCAGGACCGCCGCGATCAGGGCGAGGACGATGGGGGCGGCCAGCGGCACGCTGGGCAGCGTCCCCACCGAGTTCCACAGGCGGGCGCCCGCCCAGGACAGCACTCCGGCGACGACGAACACACCGACCAGCACCCTGATCCGCAGCTCTCTCACGGTGTTTGTTCAGCTCCCCCGGACGTGGTCGTGGGCGGCCCACCTCGGTGTGTCCGTCCCGTGGTCGTCTCGACCTTAACGACTACTCGGGCAGTCGGAGTTCCAGGTCCGGGCGTGCTGCGACGCCGCTGCGGGTGACGGCGCCGAGGAGGTCGGCGACGGCGCCGCGGCCGGGCAGCTTGGCGTCGGGGTCCAGATCGTGCCAGGGCGCCAGCACGAAGGCGCGTTCGTGGGCGCGCGGATGGGGCAGGGTGAGCTGCGGGTCGTCGGAGACGATGTCGGCGTACGCCACGATGTCCACGTCGAGGGTGCGCGGGCCCCAGTGCTCGTCCCGCACCCGGTGGAACGCCTCCTCGACCGCGTGCGCCCGCTCCAGCAGGGAGGACGGCGGGAGGGTGGTCTTCAGCACCACGACCGCGTTGAAGTACGAGGGCTGGCTGCCGGGCTGCACGCCCCATGGCTCGGTCTCGTACACCGGAGAGACCGCCTTGATGCGGACGCCCGGGGTGTCCTCCAGGGCGTCGACGGCGCCCTGAAGGGTCTCCAGGCGGTTGCCGAGGTTGGAGCCGAGGGAGATCACCGCGCGTTTGGGGTTCTGCAGGGTGGTGTCGGCGGCGTCGACCTGTTCGACGACGGAGGCGGGCACCGGCTGTACGGTCGGGTCGCTCGGACCGTGCGTGAAGAATGCGGTCATACTCGGCTCCGGGTGATGGTGACGGTCACGTCGTCGAAGGGAACCGTGATCGGCGCGTCCGGTTTGTGGACGCAGACCTCGACCTCCTCGACCCCTTCGTGCTTCAGGCAGGTCTGGGCGATGCGCTCGGCCAGGGTCTCGATCAGGTTCACCGGTTCGCCTTCGACCACGGCCACGACCTCCTCGGCCACGATGCCGTAGTGCACGGTCTTCGCCAGGTCGTCGTCGGCGGCGGCCGGCCGGGTGTCCAAACCGAGGACCAGGTCCACGATGAAGGTCTGGCCCTCCTCGCGTTCCCTGGGGAACACACCGTGGTGCCCGCGGGCCTTCAGGCCGCGCAACGCGACACAATCCACGCGAATCACTCCTGCGATCGTCGGTGACGGCCGGTCCGTACCGAGTGCGGGCGGCACTCCGGCCTCACACGAATCTACCTGCGGGCACTGACAGCACCGGGCCACGGGGGTGTGCACCCGGCCGGGGACCGGGAGGTTTCACCGCGCGTTTCCCCTGGGGAACCCGGCGGCTCACGGGGCGGTGGCCCGACCCCGTGAGCCGGTTCGTGATTCCGGCCACTTCCCGGTCCCTGGCAGGCCCCTACCCGCTCAGGCCGGTGAGGCGTCGTCCTCGTCCTCGTCGTTTTCGGCCAGAACCGGTGAGGCGTGGTGTGACCAGAGCTTCCAGCCGTCGGATGTGCGCCGGAACACATTCGTGGCGACGACGAGCTGCCCGACCAGGGGGCCGAGCTCCGCGCCGGCCTCGGGGGCGGGACCGCCGCTGAGGATGTTCTCGGTGCAGGTGACCAGGGCGGTGTCGCCGGTGACGGAGACATGCACGTCCGTGAGGAAGAACTGGATGTAGTCGGTGTTCGCCATGATCAGCGCGTACGACCTCAGGACCTCGCCGCGGCCGGTGAGCACCGGCCAGCCCGGGTGCACGCAGGAGACCACGCCCATGTCCGCCGGGTCGTGGTACTCCTCGTCGACGCCCAGGTCGGACGGGGCGAGCCAGAGCGAGGACAGCTCTTCGAAGTCGCCTCGCTCCAGCGCCTCGTAGAAGGCGGCGTTGGCCTGTTCGACGTGTTCGACGTCCGTGTGGGCGGCGCTCACCGGGCGTCACCGGCGCCGTGCGTGCCGTGCGCGCCCGGCGCGCTTTGCGTCGAGTTCGCCGGCGTGCGCGCTTGTTCCACGGCGCGCGCCACCCGTACGGCGTCCGCCGTGGCGCGCACTTCGTGGACGCGTACGGCCCAGGCGCCGGCCTGCGCGGCGAGTGCGGAGACGGCGGCCGTGGCCGCGTCGCGCTCCCGGGCGGGCGGCGGGGCCCCGTCCGGGCCGGCCAGCACCCGGCCGAGGAACCGCTTGCGGGAGGCCGCGACGAGCAGCGGGTGGCCGAGGGTGTGCAGGCGGTCGAGGTGGGCGAGGAGGGTGAGGTCGTGCTCGGCCTCCTTGGAGAAGCCGAGGCCCGGGTCGACGACGACGCGGTCGGCGGCGATGCCGCCCGCCAGGACGGCCTCCACGCGCGCGTGCAGTTCGTCGACGACTTCGGTGACGACGTCGCCGTACACGCCGGGGACGTTGCCGCCGTGCAGGAAGCCGCGCCAGTGCATGACGACGAAGGGCGCGCCCGCCGCGGCCACCACCGGGATCATCGCGGGGTCGGCGAGCCCGCCGCTGACGTCGTTGACGAGCGTGGCGCCGACCGCGAGGGACTGTTCGGCGACCGAGGCGCGCATGGTGTCGACGGAGACGGTGACGCCCTCGGCGGTGAGGCCGCGCACGACCGGGACGACGCGCCTCAGCTCCTCGGCCTCGTCGACGCGGGTGGCGCCCGGGCGGGTGGACTCGCCGCCGACGTCGATCAGGTCGGCGCCCTCCGCGACCAGGTCGAGGCCGTGTTTGACGGCGGCGGTCGTGTCGAAGTAGCGGCCGCCGTCGGAGAAGGAGTCCGGGGTCACGTTCACGACGCCCATGACCGCGCAGCGGTCCCATGCCGGAAGGCCCGCCACTCGGCCGCGCCCGCTCTGGTTGCTCATACGTTCAGCGTAGGCCCCGGGCGGGACGGTCCGGCCCGTCGGCCCGGGCGACGCGGCCGGGGCCGGCGGGCCCCACCACGCGCCGGGTCGCCGGGCCATGGAGGCCGGGGCCGGTGCGGGTCAGGCGGCTCGTATGTCGCGTTCCGCGTGGCCGTGGGCGCACGGGCGGGCGGCGGGCGAGCGGCGTCGCAGGAAGCGGGGCAGCGGCAGGGCGAGGGTGACGAAGCCCTCCGCCTGCATGGCGGCGAAGCCGATGCGGGGCAGGTCCCCGGAGGCGCGGTAGACGACGAACCGCGGCTCCCAGCGGGGCCGGAACTTGGCGTTGAACTTGTACAGCGACTCGATCTGGAACCAGCGCGAGAGGAAGACCAGCAGCCCGCGCCAGGCGCGCAGCACCGGGCCCGCGCCGATCTTCTCGCCGCGGGCCAGGGCCGAGCGGAACATCGCGAAGTTGAGCGAGATCCGCGTGATGCCGAACTTCGGCGCCGCCTGGAGCGCGGCGACGATCAGCAGTTCGTTCATGCCGGGGTCGGCCGAGCGGTCGCGGCGCATCAGGTCCAGGGACACGCCGTCGTCGCCCCAGGGCACGAAGTGCAGGACGGCCTTCAGGTCGCCGTACGGGCCGGGCTGGTCCTCGGCCCGGCCGTCGCCCGCGGCGGCACGGACCGGGGCGCCGGCCGCCGCCCCGTCGACCCGGTGGGCGGTGGCGATCAGGCAGTCGCCGTCGGCGGGGTCGCCGATGCGGCCGAGCGCCATGGAGAAGCCGCGCTCGGTGTCGGTGCCGCGCCAGTCCTCCGCGGCCCGCCGGATCCGTTCGAGTTCCCCTTCGCCGAGGTCACGGATGCGCCGTACCCGGGTTTCGTAACCGGCTCGTTCGATGCGCTTGACCATCTGCCGGACGTTGCGCATCGCGCGTCCGGCGAGCGAGAAATCCGCGACGTCCACCACCGCCTCGTCGCCGAGTTCGAGCGCGTCCAGGCCGGTCTCCCGGGTCCAGACCTCGCCGCCGGTCTCCGAGCAGCCCATCACGGCGGGCGTCCAGGAGTGCGCCCTGGCCTCGTCCATGAAGCGCTCGATGGCGCCCGGCCATGCCTCGACGTCGCCGATCGGGTCGCCGCTGGCGAGCATCACGCCGGAGACGACGCGGTAGGTGACGGCCGCCTTGCCGCTGGGAGAGAACACGACCGCCTTGTCGCGGCGCAGCGCGAAGTGCCCGAGGGAGTCGCGCCCGCCGTGCTGGGCGAGGAGGGCGCGCAGCCGGGCCTCGTCCTCCTCGGTCAGCCGCGCGGCCGGGTGCTCGGGGCGGAAGGCGAGGTAGATGGTGGTGACCGCGGTGAGCAGGCCGAGGGCGCCGAGCGAGAAGGCGACCGTCCAGGAGGTGCTGCCCCGGTAGTCCACCGGCCCCTCGATGCCGAACAGGCCGTACAGGACGTGGGTGAGACGGTCGGCCACGCTCGGGTCGCCGATGGTGCGCTTCGGGTGGACGCTGACGATGACCAGTCCGAGGGCGAGCGAACCGGCGCCCATGAGGACGAAGTTGGCGAGCGCCCGCCACCTGCTGCGCGGATCGGGCAGGGCCGCGAACTCGCCGCGGTGGCGCAGCAGCGGTACGAGCAGGGCCAGCGAGATGAGCGCCCCGATGACGGAGTGCCGGTACGCGAACTGGGCGACCGCACCGGCCGGCAGCAGGGCTACCGCGGCCCGCCACGCCCGTCGCTTGCGCCGTTTGAGGCCGTGCGCGAGGAGCAGCAACAGCACCCCGGTGCTGAGTGAGAGGGCGGCGGCGAACGGGCCGAGCGCGCCGGGCAGCACCTCGGCGAGCGCGTGCATACGGCTGTGCCGGAAGCGCGGGAACACGCCCGCGGCGATGTCCAGGACGCCCACGAGGGCGCTCGCCCGGCCGGTCAGGGCGGGGACGGTCTCGGGGCGCGGGCCGCGGAGTATGCGGCGCGCCACGCTTGCTCGACTCGGAACCTTGCCTGACATATCCCCATCTATCCTGACAGACACACCGCATCCCGTAGTTCTGCGAGAGACCTTCGACCCGGTGCCGATTCGGGCATCCGGCGACATTGCGCCCTCTAGGACGGTGTCTCGGGGGGAGAGGTTCATTGCTCACCGGAAAGCCGGTTCAAAGGCCACGGAAAGTCCGGGGCAAGCCCACGCGACGAACGCGTCGGCGGGCCGCGGGCGGAAAGCGCAGGCAGGAAACAACCCATGGGTCTGACGAGCGACAAAGTGCTGGCGCTGGCGATCGCGTTCGCCGTCCTCCTGTTCGCCGGCACGGTATGGGCGTGGCCGCGGCTGGCCCGCACGACCTGGCGGGCCGTCAGCGGCCGGATCGGCCTCCTGCTGGCCACCCAGGTGGCGCTGTTCGCCTCCCTGGGCATCGCCGCCAACCAGGCGTTCGGCTTCTACGCCAGTTGGGCGGACCTGTTCGGCCAGGAGACCGACCAGGGCGTCGTCGTCGACCACGCCGGCGCCCAGGGCCCGGTCCGGGTGGTCGGCACCGCGCGCGTGCCGGGCGTCGGCGGCTCGCTGCCGCAGATGGCCGGGGAGGTGCAGCGGGTCTACGTCATGGGACGCACGACTCGCATCGCCACACCCGCGTATGTGTATCTGCCGCCCGAGTACTTCCAGCCGCGCTACCGCACGCGTACGTTCCCGGCGGTCGTCGTCCTCACCGGCTACCCCGGTACGGCGCGCTCCCTGGTGGACAAGCTGCACTACCCGCGTACGGCACAGCAACTCGCCAAGGACGGGCGCGCGCGGCCGATGATCCTGGTGATGCTGCGGCCGACGGTGGCGCCGCCGCGCGACACGGAGTGCGTGGACGTCCCGGGCGGCCCGCGCGCCGAGACGTTCTTCGCCCGGGACCTGCCCGATGCCGTGCTCGCCCGCTACCGGGTGGGCAAAAGGCCGGGCAGCTGGGGAATCGTCGGTGATTCCACCGGCGGTTACTGCGCCCTGAAGCTCGCAATGCACCATCCGGATGTGTACGCGGCGGGCGCGGGCCTGTCCCCGTACTACAAGGCGCCTACCGATCCCACCACCGGTGATCTCTTCCACGGCGACAAGGAGCTGCGCAATCGCGCCGATCTGCGCTGGTTCCTCGATCACGAGGCCGCGCCGGACACCTCACTGCTCGTCAGCAGCAGCAAGGTCGGCGAGTCCAACTACAAGGCCACGCGGGAATTCATCAAGCGGGTGGTGGCCACGCGCCTGACCCGGATCTCGTCGATCATCCTCGACAGCGGCGGACACAACTTCAACACCTGGCGGCGCGAGATCCCGGGAACGCTGCAGTGGCTGAGCCGTAGATTGACCGACCACTGAAAACGATCTTGCTGAATTCGGTGGCGCGGTGCGCCGATGACGTTCCCTATGTTGCGAGAAGGCTTCGGTATGGCTGTGTTTTTACGGGGCGGGCCACCACCATTCGCCTACGCGCGGTAAGTTTCTGGCCATGCCACGTGGACGTCACCGCCATTCCCCCCCTTTGCACAGGCTGTTGCCGCCCTCGGCGATCGCCGGCGTCTCCCTCGTCTGCGCGCTGGGCCCCTGGGTGTCCTCTGATCCGATGGTGCTCCGCCTGGTCGCCGCGGGCGCCGCGGCGACCGCGTTCGTGGGCGCGGCCGTGATGCGCCGCTGGGACGCGCAGGCGGGCAAGCAGGTCGCCGACCTCACGCGCGCGCGTGCCGGTGACGAGTGGCGCCACGAGGAGCGGGTCGCGGAACTGGAGAGCGACCTGGAGGAGTCGCGCGAACTGCGCGTCAAGCTGGAGCAGCGGCTGCGCGCCAAGCGAGCCGAACTGGCCGGGCTGCGCAACGAGCACGCCGCGCTGCTGCGGCGCTACGCCACGGCGGAGACCGAGCGCGCCACCGCCCTGGAGGGCCGCCGGCTGCTGGAGATCGAGGCCGCGCCCTCGCCCGCGCCGCCGTCCGCGCCGGCCGGGGCGCGGCCGGAGCCCGCACGGGCGGCTGCCGTCACGTCCGGGGCCGGCCGGTCCGACGCCGGCCGGTCGGCGGACGAGCCCGTGGAGCGCGCGGCGAATGCGGGGGACGACAAGAACGAGGCCGGTGAGGGGAAGCGGGCGGCTGCCGGGGCGTTCTCGCCCGAGGGGTCCCAGATGTTCCTGCGGGCCCAGGCGGCGCTGTCCCGCTTGGCCGGCGGTGACGTGGCTGCCGCGGCCGACGAGGCGCCTGTGGCCGAGGAAGTTTCCGCGGCTGACGAGGCTTCCGCTGCGGAGGGGGCTTCCGCGGCTGACGAGGCTTCCGCCCCCGAGGCTCCCGAGGCCGCCGCAGAGCACGCCCCCGAGCCCGCCGCCCAAACGGTGCCCGGTTCCGCCCTCGACGCCGTCTTGAAGGCCGCGTCCGCCTCGGCACCGGCGCCGCGGAGGGACCCAGAGTCCGCTCCCAAAGGGGAGAACAGGCGCGCCGACCGCGTGACGGACGAGGCCGAGGCCGCCGAGGCGCGGCCGAGCGGCGGCGACGCTGAGCACGTCAGGGAGCCCGCCACGGGATCCGTCCCGGAGGACGAGGACCAGGGGCAGCCCGAGGCGGTCGCCGGGCACGAGCACGCGACCGCCGTCAACACTCCCGCGCCCACCGGTTCCGCCAAGTCCACGGGGCAGCCCTCGGGGCACTTCACCGTGCCGACCGCGGTGGCCGTCGTACCGGCCGCGCCCGCGCGACGGCCGGCGGTCGAAGGCGGGTTCGACTTCTTCGGCACCCAGAAGGACGCTCCGTCGGCCCCCTTCGACGCCGTGCAGAACGAGGACCTGGCCGACGTGGTCGGCCAGGAGGCGCTCGCACTCCACAAGGCCGAGTCCGAGGGCGGGTTCAAGTCCGCGGACACGAAGGCGGACGACGCCGGCGAGGTCATCGACCTGACGGCGCACGACGAGACGGAACACATCGACCTGCACGGGCTGCGCAGCGCGGCCTCCTGACCCCGGCCGAGCGCGCTCCCACCGGCAAACTGGCTCGGCCTGCTCGGCCTGCTCGGCCTGCTCGGCCTGCTCGGCCCGTCCGCGCCAACGGCTCTGGGCGACCCCCGGCGGTGCCTGCGGTCGCGCGCGGCGGCGCGGGTCCGGGCCTGCCGCCGGCCAGTGCCTGTGGGCGCGTGCGCGGGCGGGCGTGGGGGCAGTCCGCCGATCCGGCGGGTCAACTCTCGGTGTGGTGCGGCGCGTTGAGGTCGGCTCCTGAGCCGGTGGGGGCGTTTGGGCCGACTTCCGTTCCGTCGGGCGTGTGCGGGTCAACTCTCGGTGTGGTGACGCGTATTGAGGTTGGCTGCTGAGCCGGTGGGCGCGTCGCCGACTTCCGATCCGCCGGGCACGTTCGGGCCAACCCTCGATCCGATCGGGCGTGTTCAGGCCCACTCCCGATCCCGGGGGCGTGTTGGCCGGCTCTCGGTCCGCCAGGCGTGTTCGGGCCCACTCCCGGTCCGCCGGGCGCGTTCGCCGGTTCCCGGTACGACGTCCCGGTGGCTCGACGGGTGGCGGGGCCGCGACCGGTGGGGGCGGCGCCCGGGCCGGCGGGCGGGTTCAGGTCATCCATCGGTCCGGTGGGGCGTCCCTGCGGCCCGTCCGGGAGCGCTCGGCCTGGGCGCGCAGCAGTTCCGCCGCCTCCCGGGCGTCCCGCAGACGGGCCGTGACGGTTCCGTCGGCCCCGGTGTCCACATGGACGTTCGCGAGGCGCCACAAGCGCCCCCAGGGGCCCTGAGTGAGCCGTACGCTCTGGACCTTGGCGTGCGGCACCAGCGACAGGCTCTGGCGCAGCAGCCCGTGCCGGGCGGCGAACACCGTGTCGGTGACCGCGACGCCGTGCCCGCGCCACCACACCGGCAGACACCGCCACGCGCGCCGCGGCGGGCGCTCCACCGACCGCGGCACGACCACGCCGGGCAGCACGCGCGCGATGACCGATTCGGCGACCTGGCGCGGGGCGACCGGCACCAGCACGGAGTTCGACGACCCGGCGACCTCCAGTTCCACCCGCACCCAGCCGCGCCGGCGCCACAGCGGCGGCTCCACGATCCGCACCGTCTGCACCCGCCCCGGCGGCACCGTCTCGTGCGCGCGGTCGAGCAGCCCGTGGTCGATCCGCAGCCCGTCCGGGGACTCGGCCACCGTCCAGTCGTACTCGGCGACGAACCGTCCCACGCTGCTCGCGCCCGCCGCGCCGAGCAGCGGCAGCCCGGTGGCGAGCACCGTCCACACGCTGTGGGTGGCCAGCCACAGCACGGGCGGCACGACGAGCGCGGCCAGCAACGAGCCCCAGGTGGCGCCCGTCAGCACCAGGGAGACCGCGAGGTCACGCGCGGGCAGCCGCAGCAGTTCGTGCGCCGGCGCCTCGCCGACCTCATGCGCCGTCTCGGGCGCGAAACCGGCGGCGCGCGCGAGCAGTTCCGCGCGCAGGGCGCGCGCCTCGCCCTCTCCCAGGAAGGCGAGTTCGTCCTTCTTGTCGGCCCCGACGACATCGATCCGCAGCTTGGCGACGCCCGCCACGCGCGCGAGGAGGGGACGCGTCACGTCGACGGCCTGGATGCGCTCCAGCCGGATGTGCGCCGTGCGCCGGAACAACAGGCCGGTGCGTATGCGCAGTTCGCTGTCGGTCACCGAGAAGTGGGTGAACCACCAGGACAGGAAGCCGTAGAGGGCGGCGGCCGGGACCAGCACGGCTAGCCCGGTCAGCAGCCATGCCGTGGTCAGCCTGGTCAGCTGCTCCTGCGCCTGGTTCGGATCGTGCATCGCCCATCCGGCGAGCACGGCGACCGGCGCCCACGCCCGCCGGAACGGCGTCACCGGGTGCAGCCGCCGCTCGGTCACGGCCCGCCGCGGTCGTACGCCGTCCTCGACGCCCGGCGCGGTCACAGGCCGGCCGATCGGGCCTCGCCCAGCTCGGTGAGCCGGTCCCGCAGCCGTTCCGCCTCGGCCGGATCCAGGCCCGGGATGGTGGCGTCGGTGGCCGCGGCGGCGGTGTGCAGCTGGACGCTGGCCAGCCCGAAGTGCCGCTCCACGGGGCCGGACGTCACCTCCACGAGCTGCATGCGTCCATAGGGCACGACGGTCTCCTCGCGCCACAGGACGCCTCGGCTGATCAGCAGGTCGTCGGCGCGCTCGGCGTACCGCCATGAGCGCCAGTTGCGGCCCAGCATCACCCAGCCCCATGCCAGCAGGGCGAGCGGCAGCAGCGCGAACGCGGCCCAGGGCGGCCCGGCGAGCAGGCCGGGCAGCAGGCCCGCGGCGAGGGCGACCAGGCCCAGCCACACCGACAGCAGCAGCCGCCGCATCCGCAGCAGCCCCGGCGGCAGCCCGGTCCACACCGGCTCGGACCCCGCCGTCCCGGTAGTCGCCGTTGTCACCTTTATCCCCGTTGTCCCGGTCGCGCCCGCTGTCCCCGTGCCCTCGGCGCTCCCCTCCGCTCCCGCCTCGCGCGGGCTCCCCGTCTCCATACGGCCAGCCTACGTAGGGGAGACTGGACGCATGACTCCTACGACGGAGACCACGGTCGGGATCGGCGGCGCGGCGGAGAGCACCGACATGGTGCTCAACATCGGCCCGCAGCACCCTTCCACGCACGGCGTGCTGCGGCTGCGGCTCGTGCTGGACGGCGAGCGCATCGTGCGCGCGGAACCCGTGATCGGCTACATGCACCGGGGCGCGGAGAAGCTCTTCGAGGCGCGCGACTACCGCCAGATCATCATGCTCGCCAACCGCCACGACTGGCTGTCGGCGTTCTCCAACGAACTGGGCGTGGTGCTCGCCGTGGAGCGGATGCTCGGCATGGAGGTCCCCACGCGCGCGGTGTGGACGCGCACGCTGCTCGCCGAGCTGAACCGGGTGCTCAACCACCTGATGTTCCTGGGCTCCTACCCGCTGGAGCTGGGCGGCATCACCCCCGTCTTCTACGCGTTCCGGGAGCGGGAGGTGCTGCAGAACGTCATGGAGGAGGTCTCCGGCGGGCGCATGCACTACATGTTCAACCGGGTCGGCGGCCTCAAGGAGGACCTGCCGGCCGGCTGGACGGCACGCGCGCGTGCCGCCGTCGCCGCGGTGCGCTCGCGCATGGACGTCTTCGACGACCTGGTCCTCGGCAACGAGATCTTCCGCGGCCGCACCCGCGGCGTCGGGACGCTCACGCCGCGGATCGTGCACGCGTACGGCGTGAGCGGGCCCATCGCCCGGGCGGCCGGCGTCGACTTCGACCTGCGGCGCGACGAGCCGTACCTGGCGTACGGGGAGCTGCGGGACACCCTGCGGGTGGTGACCCGGCAGGAGGGCGACTGCCTCGCCCGCTTCGAGTGCCTGCTGGAGCAGACGCACAACGCCCTGGCGCTGGCCGACGCCTGCCTCGACCGGCTCGCGGAGCTGCCGCCCGGCCCGATCAACCAGCGGCTGCCGAAGGTCCTGAAGGCGCCCGAGGGGCACACGTACGCGTGGACCGAGAACCCGCTCGGGATCAACGGCTACTACCTGGTGAGCAAGGGGGAGAAGACCCCGTACCGGCTCAAGCTGCGCTCCGCCTCGTACAACAACATCCAGGCGCTCACCGAACTGCTCCCGGGCACGCTGGTCGCGGACATGGTGGCGATCCTGGGCTCGATGTTCTTCGTGGTCGGAGACATCGACAAGTAATCGACAAGTACCGGCCCCCAGTCCCCGGGACGAGGAGGGGGCCCGGGGGCGCCTCATACGAGGGCGGGATCTGCGGGCGGCACGCGCGTGCACCGGGCGCGCGCCCCGGGGACGCCGGCCGCGGACTGGGCCTGCGGCGAGCGGCCCGGGCGTGTCGCATGGGCTGGGTCCGACGAGAGCGGCCCGGGGGTGTCAGGCGCGGGCGGGGTCCGAGGGCAGCGGCCTGGGCGCGTCAGGCGCGAGCTGGGACTCATGCGGGTGGCCTGGGCGGGGTGGGCGTGGGTTGGGTTCGGGGGTGTGGCCCGGGTGTCGCGCGGGCGGGGTCTGTGGGTGGCACGGGCGTGCGTTTGGGTGCTTGGGTGCGTCAGGCGGGGGCCGGGTCCGGGGGGAGCGGGTGTGGGATGCCGACTGGCTGGAGCAGCCAGCCGAAGTCGCCCAGGCCGCCGGTCGCGGTGAGTTCCGCGGCCTCGCCGGCGCTCGCGAGGGCGCGGAGGTATGCCTGGGGGTCCGTGGAGGCGAGCGCCAGCGGGGGGCGTGTGCCGGCGAGGCCGAGGGCGCGCAGCGCATCGCGTTGTGTGAGCAGGCGCGCGTCCGGGAGCGCCCGCGCCGCGCGGAAGGCTGTACCGGCGCCAGACCCGGCACGCACGCCCGCTGCTGCCGCACCTCCCGGCGCCGTGCCGACGCTACGCGCCCCTTCGGCTCCCGTCCCACCTGCGGCTCCGAGCGGGCTCTCGGCTTTCGGCGGGCCCTGGGCGTCCGGCGCGTCCTGTGCGCCTCGCGCGGTGGTCGACGTATCTGGCGCCGCTGAGGCACCCCGCGTGCGGGGGGCACTCTGCGCCGCTGACGCGCCCTTCGCACCGGCCTGCGCACCTTCCGGCGCCGTGTCGGCGCTACGGGGCCCTTCGGCTCCCGTCCCACCTTCGGCTCCGAGCGGGCTCTCGGCTTTCGGCGGGCCCTGGGCGTCCGGCGCGTCCTGTGCGCCTGGCGCGGTGGTCGACGTATCTGGCGCCGCTGAGGCACCCCGCGTGCGGGGGGCACTCTGCGCCGCTGACGCGCCCTTCGCACCGGCCTGCGCGCCTTCCGGCGCCGTGTCGGAGCTACGGGTCCCATCGGTCCCCGTCCCACCTTCGGCTCCCGTCCCACCCTCGACTCGCGGCGCGTCCTCTGCGCCTCGCGCGGCGGTCGACGCACCCGGCGCCGCTGAGGCGTCCCGGGTGCAGGGGGCGCCCTGCGCCGCTGATGTGCCCTCCGCGGCGGAGGCACCCCGCGCCGCTGTGGCGCCGCAGGCACCCGCCTGGGCTGCGCAGGCGTCCAGTGCCACATGGGCCGTGATGTCGCAGGAGCCGTCCGGCACGGGGGCCGTCTCGCGGCCGTCCCGGAATCCGGTGAGCGTCCCGAACGGGGGCCGTGAGCGCGCCGTGTGCGCATAGTCGACGGCCACCGCGAGCCCCCGCTCGACGCACGCGACCGCGGATGCCCACGCGGTGTCGCGCGGCAGCCCGATCTCCGCGCGCAGCCCCTCCTCGGGCGGCAGCGGCCACCAGCGCGCGAGCCATGCAGCCGCTGGCCCCGTCACGGGCTCCCCGAGCCGTTCGGCGCCGTCCTCCCGTACGAGCACCAGCCGGGGCACGCCTGCGTGGTCCACCTCGGCGACGTCCAGCGGCACGTTGTCCAGCCATTCGTTGGCGAACAGCAGCCCGGTGATCCCGGCAGGGGCCTGACTCAGCCAGCTGATCCGCGCGTCGAGCCCCGCCGGGCGGGCGGCGATCTCCACGGCGTACGCGCGCGTGCGTGCGGCCACCTCTTCGGGGAGCGCGGCGAGCACACCGGTGACCAGTTCACCCCGCCCCGCTGCCATGTCCACGAAGTCCAGCGTCCCGGGCCGTCCGAGCGCGTCGTCCACCCGGCACAGCAGCCTCGCCACGGCCGCGGCGAACAGCGGCGACGCGTGCACGGACGTACGGAAGTGCCCGGCGGGCCCCTCGGGACGCCGGTAGAAGCCGCCGGGCCCGTACAGCGCGGCCTCGGTGGCGGCCCGCCAGCCGCGCCACACGCCCGGCGCGAGGCCCCGCTCCGCGCCGCCCGTTCCGCCTGCGGACCCGCCCGTGGTTCCGCGCGTCGTCCCGTCCGTCATCGGACCAGACTAGGCGCACAGATGATCACGGTCTCCACCTTGCGGAGTATGTGCGTCAGCCGCGGATCGGCCCTCCGGTTGACCCCTGCACACATCACACTTCCCTACTCTGGGTTACGTGCAGCGCCTCTACGACTTCCTTCGCAGACACCCGACGTGGGTCGACACCTTCTGGGCCGTCGTCCTGTTCGGGATCTCCTGCGTGGGGGTCGTCAGTGTCCACAGGACGCCGCGCCACCACGGATCGGTCGCCTCGGGGCTGGCCGTGTCCGCCGTGCTGTGTGTCGTCATCGCGCTGCGCCGCCGGCTGCCGGAGCCGATGCTGCTGGTGGCCGCCGCGACCGGAGTGGCCCAGCTCGTCCTGGACGTCGAGACGACCGTCGCCGACTTCGCCATGCTGGTGATCATCTACACGGTCGCCGCGACCGGCGCGCGCTGGGCCTCCTGGTTCGCCCTGGGCACCGGCCTGTGCGCGGCGACCCTGGCGCAGATCCGCTGGCCGGCCGAGCACACGGGCTTCGCGGGGCAGATCGCGATGGCGGTCTTCCAGACGGTGCCGTTCGCCCTCGCCTGGGTGCTCGGCGACTCCATGCGCACGCGCCGCGCCTACTTCGCCCAGCTGGAGGAGCGGGCCGCCCGCCTGGAGAAGGAACGCGAGGCGCAGGCCAAGGTGGCGGTCGCCGCCGAGCGCGCCCGGATCGCGCGCGAGTTGCACGACGTCGTCGCGCACAACGTGTCGGTGATGGTGGTGCAGGCGGACGGCGCCGCCTACGTCCTCGACGCCGCGCCCGACCAGGCGAAGAAGGCCCTGGAGACGATCTCCTCCACCGGCCGCCAGGCGCTCGCCGAGATGCGCCGCCTGCTCGGCGTGCTGCGCACCGGCGAGCACAAGGAAGCCGGCGAGTACGTCCCGCAGCCCGACGTGGAGCAGATCGACGAGCTGATCGAGCAGTGCCGCAGCTCCGGGCTGCCCGTCGACTTCAAGGTCGAGGGCACCCCGCGCCCGCTGCCCAGCGGCGTCGAGCTGACCGCGTACCGCATCGTGCAGGAGGCCCTGACCAACACCCGCAAGCACGGCGGTCCGAACGCGGGCGCCAGCGTGCGCCTCGTCTACTTCGACGACGGGCTCGGCCTGCTCGTAGAGGACGACGGCAAGGGCGCCCCGCACGAGCTGTACGAGGAAGGCGGCGCCGACGGCGGGGGCCACGGCCTGATCGGCATGCGCGAGCGGGTCGGCATGGTCGGCGGCACTCTCGACGCGGGGCCCCGTCCGGGCGGAGGATTCCGCATCAGTGCCCTGCTGCCGCTCAAACCAGCGCATTGACGCCGGCGCACGCCCCTGCCGACACCTGTCACACCCCGCGGCAGACCCCCAGAGCCGAAGAGAGGACCCGATGACGATCCGCGTGATGCTCGTCGATGACCAGGTGCTGCTGCGCACCGGTTTCCGGATGGTGCTCGCCGCCCAGCCGGACATGGAGGTCGTCGCGGAAGCGGGTGACGGCGTCGAGGCCCTTCAGGTGCTGCGCTCCACCGCCGTCGACGTCGTCCTGATGGACGTCCGCATGCCGAAGCTGGACGGCGTGGAGGCCACCCGCCGCATCTGCTCGGAGCCCGACCCGCCGAAGGTGCTGATCCTGACCACCTTCGACCTGGACGAGTACGCCTTCTCCGGGCTGAAGGCGGGCGCTTCCGGCTTCATGCTGAAGGACGTGCCGCCCGCCGAACTGCTGGCCGCCATCCGCTCCGTGCACAGCGGCGACGCCGTCGTCGCCCCCTCCACCACCCGGCGCCTGCTCGACCGTTTCGCGCCGATGCTGCCCGCCGCCGGCCGGGAGCCGCAGCACAAGGAGCTGGACCGGCTCACGGACCGCGAGCGCGAGGTCATGGTGCTGGTGGCCCAGGGCCTGTCGAACGGTGAGATCGCGGCCCGGCTGGTGCTGTCCGAGGCGACGGTCAAGACCCACGTCGGCCGCATCCTGACCAAGCTGGGGCTGCGGGACCGGGTGCAGGTGGTGGTCCTCGCGTACGAGACGGGTCTGGTGCGGGCGGGCGGACACGGCTGACCGCGCGCCGGGGCATCGATAGGGTCTGCGCATGCTCCTGTGGATCAACGGCCCCTTCGGGGGCGGCAAGACACAGACCGCGCACGAGATCCAGCGCCGCCTGCCCGGCAGCGTGATCTGCGACCCCGAGCACCCCGGCTTCGGGCTGCGGCGCATGCTCCCGCCCGAACTGCGCGGAGATTTCCAGGACTTGGCCTCCTGGCGGCAGGGCGTGGTCGAAGTGCTCGATCTCGCCCTGGCCAAGCACGACGGCGTGGTGATCGCGCCCATGACGGTCACCGACCCCAGCCACTTCGCCGAGACCGTCGGCCGGCTGCGTGAACTCGGCCACGACGTCCAGCACTTCACGCTGCTCGCCGAGCGCGAGACGGTGCTGCGGCGGCTGCGCGAGCGGGGCCTCGGACATCTGCTGCGGCTCCCCGGCGGCAAGAAGACGGTTCCGCGCGGGGAGAGCTGGGCCGTCCAGCAGCTCGACCACTGCCTGGAGCGGCTGCGCGAGCCGGAGTTCGCCGAGCATCTGTGGACCGACCACTCGACCGTGCCCAAGACGGCGGACCGGATCGCGGTGCTGGCCGGGCTGACGCTGCTGCCCAACACCGAGGGCGCGCTGCGCACGCGGATCAGACAGGTCGGCGTGGGGCTGCGGCACATCCGCCTCGACTGATCACGGTCCGGCAGCGCCCCGAAGGGGCGCGGGGCTGTACCGATATGCGGCTCCGCCGCGCGAGCGCGACCAGCCACGATGCTGCCGCAGCCGACTGACCGCGCATCACGGCCCTTCCAGCGGAGCGCTAACGCAGCAGCCCCTCCAGGAGGTCGCCGCCCAGCCGGGCGACGACCGTCACGTCCAGCTGGTGCAGCACATAGCGGCCGCGCCGGCGGGTGCTGACCAGGCCCGCCTTCTTCAGCACGCCCAGGTGCCGGGACACCTCGGGTGCGGTCAGGCCATGTACCTGGGCCAGCTCGCTCGTGGTGTACGCGCTGCGCGCCAGATGGCGGCATATCCGCATGCGGACCGGGTGGGACAGCGCGGTCATCCGCAGCGTCAGCTGCTCCACCGACGGGGGCGAGGCCGGCTCGGGGGAGGCGATCGGGTAGTGCAGGGCGGGCTGCCACCCGTAGCGGTGCAGCACGCTCAGATGCGGCCGGCCCAGGGTCGACGGGATCAGGAGCAGGCCGCCGCCCGCGGTGACGGTGCGGCCCTCGGTGAGCTTGTCCACGGTGATCCGCGCGGCCGACTCGTCCAGCGTCACGGCCGGGGAGACGGCGGCCAGCGCCTCGGCCAGCCCCTTGCGGCGCAGCAGCTCGCCCTTGTGCCGGGCGTCCGCCGAGAGCTGGTGGCGCAGCCGGTCCCAGGTGTCCGCGAAGAACGCCTCGTCGCAGTCCTCCAGGAAGCGCCGCAGCCAGGCCCGGACGCTCGGCGGGTCGTCCAGCAGCCGCTGGGTGAACCGCACCTGCCGCGGCCCGCGCGAGGCGGCCGCCTCCAGCGCGCGGCGGCGCACCCCGGCGTTCGACAGGGTGTGCGGTGCCCGGTTGTCGTACGCGAGCACGCACGTGAACTCCAGGGCCGCGTCCACGAAATCCTCGTCCGCCAGCTTGTCCAGCAGGTCCATGTCCTCGGCCAGGGTGGTGCCCGGGACCGCGCCGGGCAGGCCCGCGAACGGCATGAACAGGTCCGAGAACGTCGTCCGCCACAGGAAGTCCGCGTCGCACATCCGGTCGGCGAGGTGCGCGTCCAGCCGGGCGGTGACGTCCGCCGCCCAGCCGCGCAGGCCCGGATGGTGCCCGGGCTCCGACAGCGCGTGCAGCGCCATGCCCAGTTCGGCCAGGGGCGAGGGCACGACGACGACCCGCTCCGGCCGCAGCCCCGCGATGTCGATGCGCACACTCATGCCCCCATGGTGCACGCCGCCACTGACATCGAGGGTGGTACGCGGGTTCCGACGCCCGGCGGCTACGGTTTCTCCGGCAGCCGGGCGGTGAACTCGGCCACGGCCGCCTTCACGTCCTGCGCCGTCCACTCCAGTCCGGCCGCCCCGACGGTGACCTCCGTCATGGCGAGGCCGGGGCCCCCGGACTGCCACGCGCCCGTGAAGAGGGCGACGGAGGTCTCCTCGGCTTGGCGCACCGCGGCCTCCGCGGCCACGTCCGGCTCGTACGGCAGCCAGACCTGGAACTGGTGGGTGTGCGGCTCCTGCGGGTGCACGCTCGCCCACGGCAGCCCGGCCGCGGTCAACCCCTCGCGCAGCGCGCCGGCCACCACGCGCGCGTGCCGCACGTACTCCGGCAGCCGGGGCAGTTCGCGCTCCAGTCCGACGAGCGCCGACAGCGCGGCCGGGAACTGCTGGAACAGCGTGCCGCCGTACCGGTGCCGCCAGACCTTGGCGTCCTCCACCAGCGCCCTGCCGCCGGCGAGCGCGGCGCCGCTCAGGCCGTCGAGGGACTTGTAGAACGACACGTAGACGCTGTCGGCCAGGCCGGCGATCTCGTCCAGGGAACGGCCGAAATGGACGGTCGACTCCCACAGCCGGGCCCCGTCGAAGTGCACCACGGCGTCCCGTTCCCGGGCGGCCGCCACGACCTCGGTCAGCTCCTGCCAGGTGGGCAGCACGAAACCGGCGTCCCGGAGGGGCAGCTCCAGCATCAGGGTGCCGAAGGGCTCCGCGAGGGCCTGTATCTCGCCGGCTGTGGGGAGCCGGGTCGCGGTGGTCACATGGACCGGGCGCAGGCCGCTGACCTGGCTGAGCGCATGCCGCTCGTGCACCTCGGGGTGCGACAGCGGGTGCAGTGCGACCGTGGTGTTGCCGGTGCGGGCCGCCCAGCAGCGCAGGGCCACCTGCTGGGCCATCGTGCCCGTTGGGAAGAACGCGGCGGCCTCCGTGCCGAGCAGCGCGGCGACCCGGTCCTCCAGGGCCGTCACGATCCGGTCGCCGTACATGTCCGCGGGTTCGTCCAGGTCGTACACCTGGGATCCGGCCTCCCGCAGCAGTTCCAGCCGTTCGCGGATCGTGGCCCGTATGCCGGGGCGGGCCAGCACGTGCCGCGTCTTCCGATGCGCCGCCGCCCGCCGCTCCCGCAGCCGCTCCGACGGCTCTCCGCCTCGCTCAGCCTCATCACTCATGCCTTGGATCATGCCGCGCCCCCCACCCCGAAGGCAGCCCCATTTCCAAGAGCCGCCGCCCCGGGCGCACCGCGGGCGCCGCGCAACGGTGCGGGTGGGGCGCGTGCGGGCGGTTCGAGTGGTGCGTGGACCGCGCGCGGGTGGTGTGGAGGCCACGCGCAAGCGGGTCGTGAGCTGGGCGTGGAGGGGCGCGTGCGAACCGGGGCTGTGCGGGGTGGGCGGTTCGCGCGTGGCGCGGCAGGCCGGGCGCGGCGATGGCATGCGATGCGGACGCCGGGCGGGGTGGTGCCCTGACGCGGGCTCGCGTGCGGTGGGGTCCATGTGTGGCCGGAGCGGGTTGACGGCGCATGTGGCATGGACGGCTGGTCGGTGCCTGTGGGGCCTGAGCCGTTCGACGGCCGTACGCGCACGATGTGGCTCTGGGGCTGTACGGGGCGGCTCGGATGGCGGGGCACGGGGCGGGGCCCGATGTGGGGCGTACGCAAGCAGTGGTGGTGGCGGACCTCCTCCGGGCGCCCCCGCGCACAGCCCGCCCCCGCGCGCGCCCGCTCTCGCGGCGCTCGCCCCCCGCGCGCGCCCTCTACTCGCGCCGCCCGCGCCTCGCCCCGCGCAGCCCCCGGGTGTCCCGCGCGACCCCCGATCCTGCGCGGCCCTCGATCCTGCGCGGCCCTCGATCCTGCGCGGCCCTCGATCCTGCGCGGCCCTCGATCCTGCGCGGCCCTCGCCCCGTGCGGCCCTCGATCCTGCGCGGCCCTCGCCCCGTGCGGGCCCCTTACCACAGAGCCCCAGCCGGTCCCGGGAAACCCACAGGCTGTGGATGAGCGGTTGGGGGCTGGGCCGATCGCGTTAACATGACGAGAAATCGTCCGGTACCCAGAGCGGACTGGAACGGGAAGGCCACCGTCGCGTGAGTACAGACCAACAGCCAGACCACAAGGACCGCCCCGCGCGGCTCACCGTGGGCGTCGTCGGCGCCGGCCGGGTGGGCCCGGCCCTGGCCGCGTCCCTGCGACTCGCCGGACACCGGCCGGTCGCCGTCTCCGCGGTCTCCGACGCCTCCAGGAGGCGGGCCGAACTGCTGCTGCCGGACGTGCCGGTCGTGCCGCCCGCCGAGGTCCTTGAGCGGGCCGACCTGGTTCTGCTCACCGTCCCGGACGACACCCTGCCGGGCCTGGTGACGGGCCTCGCCGAGACCGGCGCCGTACGGCCGGGTCAGCTGCTCGTGCACACCTCGGGGCGGTATGGCGCGCGGGTCCTGGACCCGGCGCTGCGCGCGGGCGCGCTGCCGCTGGCGCTGCACCCCGTGCTGACCTTCACCGGCACCCCCGTGGACGTGCAGCGGCTGGCCGGCTGCTCCTTCGGCGTCACCGCCCCCGACGAGCTGCGGCTGGCCGCCGAGGCCCTGGTCATCGAGATGGGCGGCGAACCCGAGTGGATCGCCGAGGAGAACCGCCCGCTGTACCACGCGGCCCTCGCCCTGGGCGCCAACCATCTGGTGACCCTGGTCGCGCAGTCCATGGAGTTGCTGCGCGCGGCCGGCGTCGCGGCGCCCGACCGGATGCTCGGCCCGCTGCTCGGCGCCGCCCTGGACAACGCCCTGCGCTCCGGTGACGCCGCGCTGACCGGGCCCGTCGCGCGCGGGGACGCGGGCACGGTCGCGGCGCACGTGACCGAGTTGCGCAAGCACGCCCCGCAGAGCGTCGCCGGCTATCTGGCGATGGCCCGCGCGACCGCCGACCGTGCCCTGGCGCACGGGCTGCTGAAGCCGGAGCTGGCCGAGGACCTGCTCGGAGTGCTCGCCACGGGCACGGACCTGCCCGAGAACGGGGAAGACCGATGAGCCGCCGTCACTTCGAACTCGTCCCCACGGCGGAGGACCTGACGCACCTGCGCGACCGTCGCGCGGTGGCCGGCCGCACCGCCGTCGTCATGACCATGGGCGCCCTGCACGAAGGCCACGCCACCCTGGTCCGGGCCGCGCGCGAGCGCGTCGGCGACGCCGGGTTCGTGATCGTCACCGTCTTCGTCAACCCGCTCCAGTTCGGCGCGGGCGAGGACCTCGACCGCTATCCGCGCACCCTCGAAGCCGACCTGAAGATCGCCGAACAGTCGGGCGCCGACGCGGTGTTCGCGCCGTCGGTGGACGAGGTCTACCCCGGCGGCCGGCCCCAGGTGCGCATCTCCGCCGGCCCCATGGGCGAGCGCCTGGAGGGCGCCGCGCGCCCCGGCCACTTCGACGGCGTGCTCACGATCGTCGGCAAGATGTTCCACCTCACCCGGCCCGACCTGGCCCTGTTCGGGCAGAAGGACGCCCAGCAGCTGGCCCTGATCCGGCGCATGGTGCGGGATCTGAACTTCGGCGTCGACATCGTCGCCGTGCCGACCGTGCGCGAACCCGACGGCCTGGCCCTGTCCAGCCGCAACCGCTATCTCTCGCCCGACGAGCGGCGCACCGCGCTCGCCCTGTCCCGGGCGCTGTTCGCGGGCCACGACCGGCACGCCGCCCAGGAGGCGCTGCGCGCGCGTGCCCTCGCGGTGCCCTCCACGCGTGCGCGTGCCGAGGCGCTGAGCGCGCTCGGGGAGGCCCGGGCGGCGGCCGACGCGCATGCCGTCGCCAAGGCCGTGCCGGGAGCCGCGGCGGCCGTCCGCGCCGCCGCCCGCACCGTCCTGGACGAGGCGGCCCGCTACGACCCGCCGCTGGAGCTGGACTACGTGGCGCTCGTCGACCCGGCGGACTTCACCGAGATCGACGACGACTTCACCGGCGAGGCCGTCCTCGCCGTGGCCGCCCGGGTCGGGACGACCCGGCTGATCGACAACATCCCCCTCACCTTCGGAACCCTCGGAGCCGCCTCGTGACCAGCACAGGCATACGACTGCACGCGCCCGCTCCCGGGTGGTCCATCGACGCGGACGTGGTCGTCGTCGGCTCCGGCGTGGCCGGCCTCACCGCGGCCCTGCGCTGCGAGGCGGCCGGCCTGCGCACCGTCGTCGTCACCAAGGCCCGCCTCGACGACGGCTCCACCCGCTGGGCGCAGGGCGGCATCGCGGCGGCCCTCGGCGACGGCGACAGCCCCGAGCAGCATTTGGACGACACCCTGGTGGCGGGCGCGGGCCTGTGCGACGAGGAGGCCGTACGGATCCTCGTCACCGAGGGACCCGACGCGGTGCGGCGGCTGATCTCCACCGGCGCCCACTTCGACACGGACGACGAGGGCGACATCGAGCTGACCCGGGAGGGCGGCCACCATCGCCGCCGCATCGCGCACGCAGGCGGCGACGCCACCGGCGCGGAGGTCTCCCGGGCGCTCGTGGAGGCCGTACACGCGCGTGGACTGCGCACCATCGAGAACGCGCTCGTGCTCGACCTGCTGACGGGCGCGGACGGCCGGACCGCGGGCGTGACCCTGCACGTCATGGGCGAGGGCCAGCACGACGGCGTGGGCGCCGTGCACGCGCCCGCCGTGGTGCTGGCGACCGGCGGCATGGGCCAGGTGTTCTCGGCGACCACCAACCCGTCGGTGTCGACGGGCGACGGCGTCGCGCTCGCCCTGCGCGCGGGCGCCGAGGTCTCCGACCTGGAGTTCGTGCAGTTCCATCCGACCGTGCTGTTCCTCGGGGCGGACGCGGAGGGCCAGCAGCCGCTGGTCTCCGAGGCGGTGCGCGGCGAGGGCGCCCACCTGGTCGACGGCGACGGCGTGCGCTTCATGCTCGGGCAGCACGAACTGGCCGAGCTGGCGCCCCGGGACATCGTCGCCAAGGCCATCACGCGGCGGATGCAGGAGCGGGACGCCGGGCACATGTTCCTGGACGCCCGGCACTTCGGCGCCGCCATGTGGGAGCACCGTTTCCCGACGATCCTGGCCGCCTGCCGCGCCCACGGCATCGACCCGGTCGAGGAGCCCATCCCGGTCGCCCCGGCCGCCCACTACGCCTCCGGCGGCGTCCGCACCGACTCCCGGGGCCGTACGACGGTCCCCGGGCTGTACGCGTGCGGCGAGGTCGCCTGCACCGGTGTGCACGGCGCCAACCGGCTCGCCTCCAACTCCCTGCTGGAGGGCCTGGTCTACGCCGAGCGGATCGCCGCCGACATCGCGGCGCGCCGGGCGGAGTACGGCCCGCACGCCGGCGGACCCGACCCGGTCGGGCAGCAGGGCCGGCCCGCGCACCCGCTGCTCGGCCCCGAGGCCCGCTTCGCGATCCAGCGGATCATGACCGACGGCGCGGGCGTCCTGCGCTCGGAGGAGTCCCTGGCCAAGGCCGCCGACCAGCTCCAGCGGCTGGACACCGAGGCCCGCGACGCCCTCGACGAGAACGGCAAGACCGCCGAGCCGGGCGTGGACACCTGGGAGGCCACCAACCTCCTGTGCGTGGCCCGCGTCCTGGTCGCCGCCGCCCGGCTGCGCGAGGAGACCCGCGGCTGCCACTGGCGCGAGGACCGGCCCGCCCGCGACGACGCGGCCTGGCGGCGCCACATCGTCGTACGGCTGAATCCGGATCGCACGCTGGCCGTGCGCACCACGGACACCGCAGACTTCCCCCCGACCCGGCAGCACCGTCCCCAGGAGCAGTGACACAAGTGAGCACCCCCGACCTTCCCCTCGCCTCGACCGGTGGCTGCGGCGACGGCTGCGCCTGCGGTGCCGAGGGCGACGAGGCATACCTGGAGTGCGGGCTCGACCCCGCGCTCGCCCAGCTCCTGGCCGACGCCGGGCTCGACCCCGTGGAGATCGAGGACATCGCGAACGTCGCCGTCCAGGAGGACCTGGCGGGCGGCGTGGACGTGACGACCGTGGCGACCATCCCCGAGGAGGCCGTGGCCACCGGCGACTTCACCGCGCGCGAGGCGGGCGTCGTGGCCGGCCTGCGGGTCGCCGAGGCGGTGCTCTCGGTGGTCTGCACGGACGAGTTCGAGGTCGAGCGGCACGTGGCGGACGGCGACCGGGTGGCGGCGGGGCAGCGGCTGCTGTCGGTCACCACGCGCACGCGTGACCTGCTGACGGCCGAGCGCAGCGCGCTGAACCTGCTGTGCCGCCTGTCGGGCATCGCGACGGCCACGCGCGCGTGGGCCGACGCCCTCGGGGACACCGGCACGAAGGTCCGTGACACCCGCAAGACGACGCCGGGCCTCAGGTCCCTGGAGAAGTACGCGGTGCGCTGCGGCGGTGGGGTCAACCACCGCATGTCGCTGTCGGACGCGGCGCTGGTCAAGGACAACCACGTGGTCGCCGCGGGCGGCGTCGGCCGGGCCTTCGAGTCCGTGCGGGCGGCGTTCCCCGACGTGCCCATCGAGGTCGAGGTCGACACCCTGCACCAGCTGCGCGAGGTCGTCGACGCGGGCGCCGACCTGATCCTGCTGGACAACTTCACGCCCGGGGAGTGCGAGGAGGCGGTGGCCATCGCGGACGGGCGGGCGCTACTGGAGGCGTCGGGCCGGCTGACGCTGGAGAACGCCAGGGCCTACGCGGACACCGGCGTGGACTTCCTGGCCGTCGGTGCCCTCACCCACTCCTCGCCGATCCTGGACATCGGCCTGGACCTGCGTGAGGCGGAGTAGGGCCATGCTCCTCACGATCGACGTGGGCAACACGCACACCGTGCTGGGTCTGTTCGACGGTGCCGACATCGTCGAGCACTGGCGCATCTCCACGGACGCCCGGCGCACGGCGGACGAGCTGGCGGTGCTGCTCCAGGGGCTGATGGGCATGCACCCGCTGCTCGGCGACGAACTCGGCGACGGCATCGACGGCATCTCGATCTGCGCGACCGTGCCGTCGGTGCTGCACGAGCTGCGGGAGGTGACGCGGCGGTACTACGGGGACGTGCCCGCGGTGCTGGTGGAGCCCGGGGTGAAGACCGGTGTGCCGATCCTGACCGACAACCCCAAGGAGGTCGGCGCCGACCGGATCATCAACTCGGTCGCGGCCGTCGAGCTGTACGGGGGGCCGGCGATCGTCGTGGACTTCGGCACGGCGACCACGTTCGACGCGGTCAGCGCGCGCGGGGAGTACGTCGGCGGGGTCATCGCGCCGGGCATCGAGATCTCGGTCGACGCGCTCGGGGTCAAGGGCGCGCAGCTGCGGAAGATCGAGGTGGCCCGGCCGCGCAGCGTCATCGGCAAGAACACCGTGGAGGCGATGCAGGCGGGGATCGTGTACGGGTTCGCCGGCCAGGTCGACGGCGTGGTGACCCGGATGGCCCGGGAGCTGGCCGACGACCCGGACGATGTGACGGTGATCGCCACGGGTGGGCTGGCGCCGATGGTCCTGGGCGAGTCGTCGGTCATCGACGAGCACGAGCCGTGGCTGACGCTGATCGGGCTGCGCCTGGTGTACGAGCGGAACGTGTCCCGTCTCTGACCTTGGCCTGTTTTTGACCCTGCGTGTCTCTGCCCGGCGCGGGGCGGGGCGCGGACGTCCAGGTGGGTGGGCTGCGCGCGCCACGCGCGCCCCTTGTGCCAAGTTTGTCTGATTAGTGCGTATCGTCGGTGCATGCCCACGCCATACGGATCCCGCGGCGGCATGGCGTTCGGTGCGGAGGAGCTGCGTGTGCTCCGCCGTGCTCTCGCCCTCGCCCTTCACCCCTGCCCCGCTTCGGCCGAGGACGTCCAGGACTGTCTCCGGCTCGCCGAGTCGCTCGACGAGGCGATGCGCGAGGGGGCCCGGTTGCGCGCCTTCCTGGTGGCGGACCTCGCCCGGTACCGCGCCGCCCTGCCCGGCACCGTCGTCGGGTATCTCGCGCTCCTGGAGGAGGCGCTGGCCGCCGGGTACCGGCCGTCGGACGACGACCTCGCCGCGCTGCGGGCGCTGCGCGGCAATCCCGGTGCGGCGGCCCTGCTGCGCCGCTGCACGGGCGGAGGGGGCGCAGGACTGCCGAGTGTGCCCGCTTCCCGCCGGAGCACGCGGCTGCTGGCCCTGCCGGGCGGCGCGGGCGAGGAACAGGGCAAGAAGCCCGCGGAGCGCCCGAAGGAGCGGCCGGGCGAGCGGCCCGGGCAGCGGCCGGCCCCGGCCCCGTCGAAGCCGTCGCGGCCCATTCCCACGCCCGGCGAGGTCTTCCCGCGCCGCAAGCCGCCTACGCCTCCCGCCAACCCCGGCCCCCCTCAGCAGCGGCTCGCCGCCGGCTGAGGGGCGGTCCGCCGGCGGCGCGGGTGCGTGGCTACCCTGGGGGCATGGACTACGTCTCCGCGCTCGTGCCGCCCGTCGTCATGGCGGCGTTCTTCATCGGTGTGGTCAGGGTGATCGTGAAGACCCAGGGCGGCGCCGCCAAGACCAAGGAAGACGCCGCAGTCGACGCGGCCCTGCCCCGCACGGAAACCCCCGCAGGCTCCGACGCCTGACCCACCCCGCCCCCGGGCAGCCACCGAACCCACGGTGCCCACCTGCCCCTGGGGCCGCCGGCCCCCGAGGCACCGTCCCGATTCGCCCCATCCGACGCGGCCGAGGCGCGCACCGCGCCCCAGGGCGTCGGCCGCCCCCAAAGCGCCCGCTCCGGAACACGACACCGGCCCACGCTCACGGCCCGCCGCGCCCGCGCCCGACTACGGCACCCGCTCCGCCCCGCGTCTGAGGTGCGCGCCCCGCGCCAGCGCGACCGCCCGCGCCCCAAGCGCCCGCTCCCGGCTCACCCGCCTCGCCGCGCCCACGGCGCCCGTCCCGGCCATCGGCGCCTGCCCGCGATCGTGGCGCCTGCTCCCGGACCACGTCCGCCTGCCCCGTATCCCGGCGACCGCCCTGGACCACGGCAGCCGTCTTGGATCGCGGCGGAACACCCCGAGCCCTGAGCGCTTGGTCCGGCGTGCGGTGGCTACGCGCCTGCGGCTACTGCTGCGACCTGCGGCGCCTGCCTCGACAGCCAAGGCATCCGCCCGGTCCGCCGCACCTGCCGCGGTTGAGGCGCGCGCCGCGCACCAAGGCGGCTGCTCACGCCCCAAGCGCCCGCCCCTCGGACCACCGCGCCCGCGCCCGACTGCGGCGCTCGCTCTGGGCCACGGTGTCTGCCCGCGATCCCCCTCTGGCCGGCGGTGAGCCGGCGTCTGCGGCGCCCGGCCCAGGCCGTGGCGCCTGTCCGGGCTCGTGGCGCCCGCCCTCGCCCGGGGCGCGTCCCGGGCCCGTGCCCACGGCGCCTGTCCCGGCCGCGGCGCCCGCGACAGGCCGTGGCGCATTCCGCCCCGCGTCTGAGGTGCGCGCCCCGCGCCAGCGGGGCCGCCCGCGCCCCAAGCGCACGCTCCCGGCCCACCTGCCTCGCCGCACCCACGGCGCCCGGCCCTTAAGCCGGCCCGGATCATGGTGCCTGGCGGTGCCGCCGGTGCCCGCCCCCCGGCCCGTGGCGCGTCCCGGATCGCGGCTCCGTCCGGGCCCACGGATCCGCCCCGGACCGTGGCAGTCGTTTCGGACCGGGGTGTTCGTGGGGCGGATCCGGTCTCGACCGGGGAGTGGGGGCTTTTTGGGCGGGTTGTTGGTGGAGGAGGCGTTTGGTGCGCCGTTGGTTGGGTCTCCTACTATTATTGGGAGTTGTGCCTCGCCCATTGGGAGATCTCGAAGACGCGGTCATGACGCGGGTGTGGAAGTGGAACCGCCCGGTGACCGTTCGAGAAGTCCTGGAAGACCTTCAGCGGGAACGGTCGATCGCGTACACCACGGTCATGACCGTATTGGACAATCTCCATCAGAAGGGCTGGGTGCGCCGCGAGGCCGAGGGCCGGGCCTATCGATATGAGGCCGTCTCCACCAGGGCCGCCTACGCCGCCGCCCTGATGAACGACGCGTGGTCGCACAGTGACAACCCGGCGGCGGCTCTGGTCGCCTTCTTCGGCATGATGAGCGACGAACAGCGCCAGGCCCTCAGGGACGCCGTCCGCATCGTCCAGGGCCCGGAAACCTCCGATACGGTCCCCGATACCGGCGCGGAGAACCCCGGCTCCGCCCAGGACGGCGGCGGGCGATAGCGTCCGCTCATGTCAGCAGAGCGCCCCGAAGTCACCGCAAAAGCCATCACCGTCCGGCGGGCCCGGACCAGCGATGTCCCGGCCGTGCGCCGCCTCCTTGACGTGTACGTCCGTGAGCGCATCCTGCTCGACAAAGCGACCGTCACGCTTTACGAGGACATCCAGGAGTTCTGGGTCGCCGAACGCGACGACAACGCCGAGGTGGTCGGCTGCGGCGCGCTGCACGTCATGTGGGAAGACCTCGCGGAAGTGCGCACTCTCGCGGTCAAGCCCGGGCTGAAGGGCGCCGGCGTCGGCCACCGGTTGCTGGAGAAGTTGCTGCACACCGCCCGTTGGCTCGGTGTTCGACGTGTTTTCTGCCTGACCTTCGAAGTGGACTTCTTCGGGAAGCACGGCTTCGTGGAGATCGGCGAGACACCCGTCGACACCGATGTCTACGCGGAGCTGTTGCGTTCCTATGACGAGGGCGTCGCCGAGTTCCTGGGTCTCGAACGAGTGAAACCGAACACCTTGGGCAACAGCCGGATGCTTCTGCATCTGTGATCGCCGGGGCTTGACCCGGTATTCCGGCCGCCGACCCTGCCCACGTTCCCTATGTCCGAAACGCGCATGTTTCCGGACTGGTGCGCCCCCCAGGGCCTCTGCCGGGGGTTTGTGTTTTTCCGGCAAAAGCGGTTTGCTTTCCGACGTACTGCAGTACTGCATATAACAGGGGGCGGCGAAACGGCGGACGCCGCGGGCCCCGAGCCCTCAAGTTATCGATGAAAGGAAATCCGGTGGCACAGAAGGTTCAGGTCCTTCTTGTCGACGACCTCGACGGTGGCGAGGCGGACGAGACCGTGACGTTCGCGCTGGACGGCAAGACGTACGAGATCGATCTCACGACCGCCAACGCGGACAAGCTGCGCGGACTTCTCGACCCCTATGTGAAGGGCGGTCGTCGTACGGGTGGCCGTGCTTCGGGCGGACGTGGAAAGGCCCGCGCCGCTTCCGGTGGCAGCCAGGACACCGCGCAGATCCGCGCCTGGGCGAAGGAGAACGGTTACGAGGTCAACGACCGTGGCCGTGTTCCCGCGTCCATCCGCGAGGCCTACGAGAAGGCCAACGGCTGAACGGCCGACGGCCCGGCGCACGCGCGCCGCAGCCGGATCCGGTGGCAGCACGTCGCCACCGTGTCCACCAGTCGTACGAGATCGGGGGCGCCCCCACCGCCCCCCACGGCCGACAGGGTCGGCAGCGAGGTCTCGACCTCGCGCCCCGGCTCGGGGGGCCGCAGCCACACGGCGGCCCCCTGCCCAGGACGAGCGGCACGCGCGGACCGCGGCGCGGGCACCGCGCGCGCGTGCGGCGCGGGACCGGCGCGGCCCGGGAGCGGCGGCCGCGGTCCTCCGGCGCCGGGCCCCGCAGGCACCGGCGCGTCCAGCCGCCCGCCCGCCCCCAGGGCGATCAGATCGAGCGGCAGTGAGCCCCACTCCAGCCATTCCAGCAGCCCCGGCAGTTCCTCCGCGCTGCCCGCGGCCACCAGAAGCCGCATCCGCTCGCCCCGCAGGGCCACCGGAGAGCCCGGAGCCAGATGCCGGAGCGCCGCGGCGCCCGCCGCGGCCGGGACGTCCAGGACGTCGAAGCGCACACCCGTGAGCAGCCGCAGCGGCTCCCCGGGCGCCGTGGCCCAGCCCAGCTCGTTCTCGTACCAGTCACGGGCCCGTGCGTCCGGCGCGACAGGCCGACGGGGCAGCGGGATCATGGGAACGGTGCCAACCATGCCAGGCGCAACAGCGGAACCTCGCCGAGAGTTACGCTTGGTGTACCGATGACTGCGCACAGTGCCGGACGAGGGGGCGCGCGGGGGCCCGAGCAGGCGCAAGGTTGTTCGCCCATAGCGGAGGGAACCGGGGCGCCCGGCATGGAGTGTCAGTCCGTACGGGTAAGACATCCCTAGTGGGAGGGGGCGACACGCAGAACAGGCCGTCTCACGTTCGCCATCGGCGTACTGATGGCGGGGGTAACTGCCTGGCCTGCGGGAACATCGTCTCGCACCATCGGGTTGGAGCAGATGTCGGCGTTCGGGGTCAGGAGGCAGCAGCTTGTCTCCGCGAGAGCGGAGGTGATCCGGACGGTGTCGGCAGTTGGAATGAGCGGTCCCCGCTTGCGGGACTAAGCTGCGGAAGGACAGAGAGGGGAGCGTCCCCTTACTGCCTGACCGCTCTGAGGAGCGATTAACGATGTTCGAGAGGTTCACCGACCGCGCGCGGCGGGTTGTCGTCCTGGCTCAGGAAGAAGCCCGGATGCTCAACCACAACTACATCGGCACCGAGCACATCCTCCTGGGCCTGATCCACGAGGGTGAGGGTGTCGCCGCCAAGGCCCTGGAGAGCCTCGGCATTTCGCTTGAGGCGGTCCGCCAGCAGGTGGAGGAGATCATCGGCCAGGGCCAGCAGGCCCCGTCCGGGCACATCCCCTTCACCCCCCGTGCCAAGAAGGTCCTGGAGCTGTCGCTCCGCGAGGCCCTTCAGCTGGGCCACAACTACATCGGCACGGAGCACATCCTGCTCGGTCTGATCCGTGAGGGCGAGGGCGTCGCCGCCCAGGTCCTGGTCAAGCTGGGCGCCGATCTCAACCGTGTCCGCCAGCAGGTCATCCAGCTGCTGTCGGGCTACCAGGGCAAGGAGACCGCCACCGCAGGCGGCCCTGCCGAGGGCACCCCCTCGACGTCCCTGGTCCTCGACCAGTTCGGCCGGAACCTCACCCAGGCCGCTCGCGAGTCCAAGCTCGACCCGGTCATCGGGCGCGAGAAGGAGATCGAGCGGGTCATGCAGGTGCTGTCCCGCCGTACCAAGAACAACCCGGTCCTGATCGGTGAGCCCGGCGTCGGCAAGACCGCCGTCGTCGAGGGCCTGGCCCAGGCCATCGTCAAGGGCGAGGTGCCCGAGACGCTCAAGGACAAGCACCTCTACACGCTGGACCTCGGCGCGCTGGTCGCCGGCTCCCGCTACCGCGGTGACTTCGAGGAGCGCCTGAAGAAGGTGCTCAAGGAGATCCGCACCCGCGGCGACATCATCCTGTTCATCGACGAGCTGCACACGCTGGTCGGTGCGGGTGCCGCCGAGGGCGCCATCGACGCCGCTTCGATCCTGAAGCCGATGCTGGCCCGCGGTGAGCTGCAGACCATCGGTGCGACCACGCTGGACGAGTACCGCAAGCACCTGGAGAAGGACGCGGCCCTGGAGCGCCGCTTCCAGCCGATCCAGGTCGCCGAGCCGTCCCTGCCGCACACGATCGAGATCCTCAAGGGCCTGCGCGACCGCTACGAGGCCCACCACCGGGTCTCCATCACGGACGAGGCGCTGGTCCAGGCCGCCACCCTGGCTGACCGCTACATCTCGGACCGCTTCCTGCCGGACAAGGCGATCGACCTGATCGACGAGGCCGGTTCCCGGATGCGCATCCGCCGGATGACCGCTCCGCCGGACCTGCGCGAGTTCGACGAGAAGATCGCCGCGGTCCGCCGGGACAAGGAGTCCGCGATCGACTCGCAGGACTTCGAGAAGGCCGCCTCCCTGCGCGACAAGGAGAAGCAGCTCCTGGCCGCCAAGGCCAAGCGGGAGAAGGAGTGGAAGGCCGGCGACATGGACGTCGTCGCCGAGGTCGACGGCGAGCTGATCGCCGAAGTCCTCGCCACGGCCACCGGCATCCCGGTCTTCAAGCTGACCGAGGAGGAGTCCAGCCGCCTGCTCCGCATGGAGGACGAGCTCCACAAGCGGGTCATCGGCCAGGTCGACGCCGTCAAGGCGCTGTCGAAGGCGATCCGCCGTACGCGTGCCGGTCTGAAGGACCCGAAGCGTCCCGGTGGCTCGTTCATCTTCGCCGGCCCGTCCGGTGTCGGTAAGACCGAGCTGTCCAAGGCGCTCGCCGAGTTCCTGTTCGGTGACGAGGACGCGCTGATCTCCCTCGACATGTCGGAGTTCAGCGAGAAGCACACGGTGTCGCGGCTCTTCGGTTCGCCCCCCGGTTACGTGGGCTACGAGGAGGGCGGCCAGCTGACCGAGAAGGTGCGGCGCAAGCCGTTCTCGGTGGTCCTGTTCGACGAGGTCGAGAAGGCCCACCCGGACATCTTCAACTCGCTGCTGCAGATCCTGGAGGACGGTCGGCTGACCGACTCCCAGGGCCGGGTCGTGGACTTCAAGAACACGGTCATCATCATGACGACCAACCTCGGCACCCGGGACATCTCCAAGGGCTTCAACCTGGGCTTCGCGGCCTCGGGTGACACGAAGACCAACTACGAGCGCATGAAGAACAAGGTCTCGGACGAGCTGAAGCAGCACTTCCGGCCCGAGTTCCTCAACCGCGTCGACGACGTGGTCGTCTTCCCGCAGCTGACGCAGGAGGACATCCTGCGGATCGTCGACCTGATGATCAGCAAGGTGGACGAGCGCCTGAAGGACCGGGACATGGGCATCGAGCTGTCCCAGTCCGCCAAGGAGCTGCTGTCCAAGAAGGGTTACGACCCGGTGCTGGGCGCCCGGCCGCTGCGCCGCACGATCCAGCGCGAGATCGAGGACACGCTCTCGGAGAAGATCCTCTTCGGTGAGCTGCGCCCCGGTCACATCGTGGTCGTGGACACCGAGGGTGAGGGCGAGACCAAGACCTTCACCTTCCGCGGCGAGGAGAAGTCCGCACTGCCGGACGCCCCGCCGATCGAGCAGGCGGCCGGCGGAGCCGGCCCGAACCTGAGCAAGGAGGCGTAAGCCTCCGGCCGACCGGCCGAGCCGAGGGGCCGGTGCCTTGAGGGGCACCGGCCCCCTCGGCCGTTCTCGGCGCGGTTCGGCCCCCTCGGCTGTGCTCGGCGTGGCTCGGCTCTTTCGGCTGTGCTCGGCGCGGCCCGGCCCCCTCGGCCGTTCTCAGCGTGGTTCCAGGCTCGTTTCCGCGCCGGGGAAGAGGCCCGCGAAGCGGGAGACGGGAACGGAGTGCCCCGCCCGGTTGGTGAGGATCACCGAACGCAGTCCGGGCAGCCGGGGCACCAGAGGAGCCAGATCCTCCTCGCCCGTCATCGAGGCGACCCGCAGCACCTCGATGCCCGGCAGCTGTGGCATCCGCGCGATGGACTGCGGGAACTCCTGGATGATCCGCGCGTTCAGACAGAGCTGGGTCAGCTCCGGCAGTTCGGTGACCGCCCGCCAGTCCGCGGCCGTCACTTCCGTGGTCAGCGGGCCGAGGCTGAGCGTCTTCAGACCGGTCCAGTGCTGCACCCCGCGCAGCCCCGTGCCGTCGGTGCTGTGTGCGCCGAGGAAGAGGAATTCCAGCGGCGCGTCGAGCGGCAGGGTGTCGGTGAGGCCGGTGCCCGGCAGGCGCTGGCTCAGGCTGATCCTGGTCAGCGACCGCAGGGCCCTCAGCCCCGTCAGGTCGCCGATTCCTGAGCAGCCGAAGAGGCTGAGCGGCAGCGCGGAGAGGCGGTCCAGGCCGCCCGCCGCCGGGCAGTCGTGGATCCACAGCCTGTGGAGGGAGCTGAACGGCAGCAGGGACCCGGGATCGGTGAGATGAGGGTTGTCCGACAACTGGAGCGCTGTCACCGCGTCGGCCCTCGGCACGGCGGCCAGGACGTCCGCCATCCGGTGCCCGCCCTGCAAGAAGAGCTGGTGCCAGGGCCGCATCCCGGCCAGTGCGGCGAGCTGTTCGGCCGACCCGCAGGACAGGTGCAGCTCCGCACGGTCCAGCCGGTCCAGTACCTCGGCCGCGTACTCGACGGCATCGAACCGGCCCCAGGTGCCTACCAGTTGGCGCCGGACGCCCAGGTCCGGGTGGTTCCGGAACCGGCGCAGCACCGCCAGCGCCCCCTCAGGCTCCTCGTCCCCGAGGAGTGAGGCCGTGACGGTCACGCTCCGCGCCTCCTCGTCCGTCAGCCCCTCGGGGCCGGGCAGCAGCTCCAGCACCAGCGGGCCCGCCTCGGCCAGCGTCCGCGCGTCCTGCGTGGTCCGCGGGGGGATCAGTGCGGCCGCACGCTCCTCCACCTCCGCCCGCACCGCCGGATCCACGGCCGTCGCCTGCTCCAGGCAGGCCAGCGCGAGCAAGCTCAGCCGGGGCGTCTCACGTGCCGTCAACTGGCGCAGCAGCGACGCCCGTTCGCGTGGGCGGGCGTGGGCCACCGCCATGCGGATGACGTCCTCCCATTGGGTGTCGTCCGCGTGGCTCATCAGCACGTCCAGGTGGCCCTCCGCCACGGCGTACCGGGCGCCCAGATAGTCCTGGAAGGTGCGGTGCGCGAAGTCCACGACGCCCTCCGCCGGTCGCCGCAGCAGACCGCTGCGCAGCAGCAGCGTGCGCAGCACGGCCGCCGCGTCTCCCTGGTCCGCGGCCGACGCCACCGCCGGCAGACAGCGCTCCACGATCCCCTCGGCCGCGTCCAGGTCCATCTCGGTACGGCCGGACAGCACCAGCGCGTAGGCCAGGCGCTGCAACAGCTCCAGTTGGGCCTCCTCGCCCAGCTCCATGCCGTCCACGGCGCCCATGCCCCGCTCCCGGTCCCGGCGGGACAGCAGCATGGTGAGGGAGGCGTCGTACAACTCCTTGCGGCCGGTGGGCAGATAGCCGCGGCGCTCGCGGTGCAGGGCGCAGATCAGGCCGCACATCAGCGGGTTGGTGGCGAGCCGGGCCAGATCGCGCTTGATGCGCAGGGAGTCCAGCAGCCCGGCCTTGTACTCCTCGGCCCGCGCCGCCGTGTGCCAGCGCCGTACGAAGGTGGTGACGTCGGCGCGGCGCATCGGAGCCAGGGCCCGCTCCCGGAAGCCCTCGGCGGCCAGCCAGTCGGGGCGTACGGCGGTGGGGCGGGAGGTCAGCAGCCACTGGTTGCCGGGGAAGGCGTGGACCAGGGCGAGCAGCCAGTCGCGGGTGCGATGGCGTTCGGCGGCCGGGATCTCGTCCAGGCCGTCGACGAGGACCAGCGCCCGGCCGGCGGTCAGGACGCGTTCGGCCCAGCCGTCGGGCGGTGACAGCGGGCAGTTCACGGCGGTGAGGAAGGCGGCGGGCGCCGGGAGCGTGCCCGCGCGGATCAGGGAGCGCAGCGGCAGGACGTAGGGGATGCGCCCGTCCCCGTGCAGGGCGGCCGTCACCGCGAGCCACTGCACCAGGGTCGTCTTGCCTGAGCCCGCGTCGCCCCGCAGCAGCACCCGGTCGTGGCCGCGCAGCGCGTCCTCGGCGGCCGGCCGGACGGTGGCCGCCAAGGGCTGCTCGTCCGGGGTGGCCTCGCCCGCGTCGTCGTCGCCCGTGGTCTCCAGGCTCAGGTAGGCCACTTCCAGGGGCCAGCGGTCGGGCAAGTCGCGCAGGTCGACGCCGTAGAGGGTGATGTGGTCGTGCTGTCGCGCGACGTAGGGCAGGTAGCGGCGTTCGAAGGCGGTGTCGCGGGCGTCGGGCCGTTGGGCGCGGGCCAGCAACTCGTCCACTTTGGCGATGAGTTCGGCCTGCCCGCGGGTCTGTTCGACGAGGGTGCGGGTGACAAAGGTGGAGCGCCGGGTGAAGAACTCCAGGATCTGCAGGCAGGCCCATTCGGTCGCGGAGTCGAGGAAGAAGGCGGCATCAGCGGACAGGCCGTCGGGAGCCGCCGAGCCGTGGTGCAGCCTCTTGGCCAGCTCGCGGTGGCCGAGCCGGACGGCCTGGGCGTCGTCCATGTCCAGGTCGCCGAGGGCGAGCAGCCTGCGGCCGAGGGCGTCGGCCACGGCCGGCTGTTCGTGGGCCGGGAAGGGCGGTTCGCCGGGGGAGTCCACCGCCTCCCGTCCACCCCCGTGGTCGTACCGCCGCGAACGAGAAATACCGCGAACGAGAAATACGGAGGGAGCCTAACCGGGGCGCGCGGTCCGCGGGGCGGGCGTAGCGCCGGTCACATTCAAGGGGAGTTGGATCTAGGGGCTCGGTGACATGCCGCACAGGGCAAATGTCCGTTACTACCCCACTTAGTGAGAGTGCGCGATGGGGCAAATCAGGACATTCGCCCCGTACGTCCGGAGGGTGATTCGCCGCTGCCAGGAGGCTTGTCCGACTAGTGGGGCTTTTGTCAAGAAAGGCAGTGATGTGCCGGTGACGTACTAGATCGCCTCGTAGATGGGGGTTTTGGAGGCGGGCGAGGTCGGGGGTTACCAAGGGATGGCCCGACCGGGAGCCGTCCGCGCTCCGGCCGGGTCTCCCGTCCCCGAGTACACGAGGTTTCGATGTTCCAGCGCGTCACGCCCCGCCGGTCCCGTACGTCCCTGCTCCGCAACCGTGCCGCGGTCCTTGCCGCCGGTCTCGGCGTCTCGGCCGTGCTGGGAGGCGGAGTCGCGGCGGCCGCCACTCCGTCCACCGCGGTCACGGGAACGACCGCCGCCCAGAGCGCGGCCGCATGGGTCGACCCGGTGAAGCGGTACACGCTCTCCGCGAGCTTCAACCAGGCCGGCGGCATGTGGAAGGCCAAGCACAGCGGCCAGGACTTCGCCGTGCCGATCGGCACGGAGGTCGTCGCCGCGTCCGCCGGCACCGTCGTGAAGGCCGGCGGCAACGGCGCCGGTGACGGCCCCGCGTACGGCAACGCCATCGTCATCAAGCACGGCAACGGGACGTACTCCCAGTACGCCCATCTGTCGAGGATCGATGTGACGGTCGGCCAGGCCGTCGGCGCCGGCCAGCACATCGCGCGCTCCGGCAACACCGGCAACTCCACCGGCCCGCACCTGCACTTCGAGATCCGTACGACCCCGAACTACGGCTCCGCGATAGACCCGGTCTCCTTCCTGCGTGGCAAGGGCGTACGGGTCTAAGTCCCGGTGTTCCCGGCGCCCTTGTGCGCCTGTGTCACCAGGTCGACGGCGACCTCAAGAACGGCCGCGCGCTTCTTCTCGGGGTCGCCTTCCAGGTCCTGGAGGACGAACATCCCGGCGTGCAGAGTGAAGATGGCGCTCACACAGCGGACCTGGTCGACCAGGTCCGCTTCCGGGTCGATGATGATGTCCCGCAGGCCCCGCATGCGGTCCTTGAAGGAGTCGCCGATGCGCAACTCCCGCACGGTCGCCTGGTTCTCCTGCATGAAGCGGAACAGCGGCGCCGCGTCGACGAGCGCCTGGCTGTAGCGCCGGATGATCTCCCGCTTGGTCTCCAGGGTGTGCGGCTGCCCCTCGCCCCAGGCGATCAGGTCCTCCATCGGCTTCGTCAGATCCTGGAAGAGGCTGACGATGATCTCTTCCTTCGTCTTGAAGTGGTAGTAGAGCGCCGCCTTGGTGACGTCGAGCCGTTCGGCGATCTCCCGCAGGGAGGTCTTCTCGTACCCCTGCTCCGCGAAGAGTTCGAGCGCCACGTCCTGGATGCGCTGGCGGGTGTTTCCGCGGCGCTGCTGCTTGGTCCCGTCCATGGTGACGCCCATTTTCGTACTCCTCGCGCTGCTGCGGAAACTTACTTGACGACCGGCTAGTGACGGGTCTACCTTCCCCAGTGTAGTCAACTAGCCGGGCGGCAAGTAAGTGGCCGCCGCAGGGGGAGTGCCGGACGATGGCGGACACACCGCAGGCCCGGGCGGGCCAGGAGATATCCGAAGAGCAGGACAAACAGCCGAAGAGCGTGCGCGTGGTCCTGCTCGCGCTGATGATCGCGATGATGCTCGCGATGCTCGACAACATGATCGTGGGCACGGCGATGCCGACGATCGTCGGCGAACTGGGCGGCCTTGAACACCTGTCCTGGGTGGTGACCGGGTACACGCTCGCCACCGCGGCGGCCACCCCGATCTGGGGCAAGCTCGGGGACATGTACGGCCGCAAGGGCGCCTTCATGACCTCGATCGTGATCTTCCTGATCGGGTCCGCGCTGAGCGGCATGGCGCAGAACATGGGCGAGCTGATCGGTTTCCGGGCCGTGCAGGGTCTCGGCGCCGGCGGTCTGATGGTCGGCGTCATGGCGATCATCGGCGATCTCATTCCGCCGCGTGAGCGCGGCAAGTACCAGGGCATGATGGCCGGTGTCATGGCGCTCGCGATGATCGGCGGCCCGCTGGTCGGCGGCACCATCACCGACAACTGGGGCTGGCGCTGGGCCTTCTACATCAACCTGCCGCTCGGCGCGATCGCGCTGGCCGCGATCAGCGCGGTGCTGCACCTGCCGAAGAAGCGGACCAAGACGCGCATCGACTACCTGGGTGCCACGCTGCTGACCGTCGGCATCACCGCGATCGTCCTGGTGACGACCTGGGGCGGCACCGAGTACGCCTGGACCTCCGCGCGGATCATGGAACTGAGCGCCATCGGCATCGTCTCGCTGGTCGCCTTCGTGTTCTGGCAGACCAAGGCCGCCGAGCCGGTGCTGCCGCTGCACATCTTCCGCAGCCGCAACTTCACCCTGATGTCGGTCATCGGCTTCATCACCGGCTTCGTGATGTTCGGCGCCACGCTGTTCCTGCCGCTGTACCAGCAGTCGGTGCAGGGCGCGTCCGCGACCAACTCCGGACTGCTGCTCCTGCCGATGCTCGGCGCGATGCTGGTCACGTCGATGGTCGCGGGGCGGGTCACCACCAACAGCGGCCGCTACAAGATCTTCCCGATCGCCGGTGGCGTGCTGATGGTCGCCGGTCTGTATCTGCTGTCCCTGATGGACACGGGCACCTCACGGTTCACCTCCGGCGTGTACATGGCCGTCCTGGGGCTTGGCATGGGCTGTCTGATGCAGATCACCATGCTGGTCGCGCAGAACAGCGTGCAGATGAAGGACATGGGCGTCGCGTCCTCGTCGACCACCCTGTTCCGTACGCTCGGCTCCTCCTTCGGCGTCGCCATCATGGGGGCGCTGTTCAACCACCGGGTCCAGGACGTCATGGCGGAGCGGGCCGGCTCGGCGGGCCGGCAGCTGACCGAGCAGTCCGCGCAGCTGGACGCGGCGAGCCTGGCGAAGCTGCCGGCGGCGGCACGGGAGGCGTACCAGCACGCGGTGTCCGCGGGCACCCACAGCGCCTTCCTGCTGGGCACGGCGGTCGCCGTGATCGTGCTGGTCGCGGCGCTGTTCGTGAAGGAGGTCCCGCTCAAGGGCGGACCTCAGAAGGACCCGGCGGACGCCGCCCAGGCGCAGGCGCAGGTGGCCGAGGCCGTCTGAGCCACGTCCGAGCCGAAGGCCCTCCGGCGGGTGTCCGCCCCGGAGGGCCTTCGGCTTGAGCCCGTCCTGCGGGGCGGGGGTACTACTGGAGTACGGGGTAGCTGCCCGTGTTCGTCGGAGCGTGTTCTGGGAGCCAGAGGACGGCCACCGCCCCCTCCGCGGGAACGTCCTCCGGTGTGCCCGCGGGCCGCACGTTGCGGAAGGTCAGCCGGGCGCCCAGCACCCGGGCCTGCCCGGCGGCGATGGTCAGGCCAAGGCCGTGGCCCTCGCCTGAGCGGTCCTCGCTGCCCGTGCGGAAGCGGCTCGGGCCATGGGCGAGCAGTTCCCCCGGAAAGCCGGGCCCATGGTCGCGGACCCGGATGACGCGGCCCTCGACGGTGACCTCGACGGGCGGCTTGCCGTGCCGGGCGGCGTTGGCGAGCAGATTGAACAGCACCCGCTCAAGGCGCCGCGGGTCGGTGGTGACCTCCGACTCGTGCACCACCCGCACCGTGATCTCCGGGTCCTTGGCGGCCACCCGCCGGGCCACGAACTCACCCAGCAGGATGTCCTGCAACTCGGCCCGCTCGGATGCGCCGTCGAGCCGCGCCACCTCCAGTACGTCCTCGACGAGCGTGCGCATCGCCTTGGCCCGGTCCAGGACCAGCTCGGTGGGCCGGCCCGGCGGCAGCAGCTCGGCGGCGGTCAGCAGCCCGGTCACCGGGGTGCGCAGCTCGTGCGCGATGTCGGCGGTGACCCGCCGCTCGGCCTCAAGCCGCTGCTGGAGCGCGTCCGCCATGGCGTCCACCGCACGCGCGAGATCGTCGGTCTCGTCCCGTACGACACCGCCGATCGCGTCCCGCACCCGGACGTCAGGCTCACCCTTGGCGACCTGGTTCGCGGCGGTCGCCGCCTTGCGCAGCCGCCGCGACAGCTGCCCGCCGATGAGCACGCCGAGCGCGCTGCCGCCGACGACGACCGCGATCGAGCCGATGACCAGGGCCTGGTCGAGGTCCTTCATCACGTCCGTGCTGCGGTCGGTGAAGTGGGTGTGCAGCGACAGCACGTGCCCGTCCTTGACCGGGACCGCCGCCCAGATGTCCGGCACCGGGCCGCCGTGATCGGTGACATACGTCGCCCGGCGCCCCTGTCCGACCTTCTGCCGCAGCTCGGGCGGCAGCTCCGGATCGTCGATCTTGATGCTCGGGAAGTTGGGCCGCCCGGACAGCTCGTAGTTGCGCTGGGCGATCTGCACCCGCTCGTCGGCCAGGTCGCGCGCGTTGTCCAGCATGGACACCCGGGCCGCGTTGTGCACGACCAGGCTGAGCGCGATCGCCACCAGCGCGCCGACCAGCGCGATCGCCGCGCTCAGCTTCCAGCGGAGCCCGGTGCGGAGGCCGGCCGCCAGTATCCTTCCGTGGACCGGACGCCGAATGAACCGCCTCATGTCGTCGCCCGCTCACGCCTTCAGCTTGTAGCCGAAGCCGCGGACCGTCTCGATCCTGTCCTGGCCGATCTTCGTCCGCAGCCGCTGCACATGGACGTCGACGACCCGGGTGTCACCGCCCCAGCCGTAGTCCCACACGCGTTCCAGCAGCTTGTCGCGCGAGAGCACCGTACCGGGCGCCGAGGAGAACTCCAGGAGCAGCCGCATCTCGGTCGGGGTGAGCGCCACCGGCCGGCCGTCCCGGCGCACCTCCATGCCCTCGGTGTCGATCTCCAGTCCGCCGAAGGTCAGCACGCCGCCGGACACCGTCGTGCCGGGGTTCTCGGCCTGCGCGGCCCCGCCGGCGTGCCCGAAGCGGCGCAGCACCGCGCGGATGCGGGCGACCAGTACGGCACCGTCGAAGGGCTTGGTCACATAGTCGTCGGCGCCCGCCTCCAGGCCCAGCACCACGTCGATGGAGTCGGCGCGCGCCGACAGCATGATCACCGGCACGGTCGACTCGTCGCGGATGCGCCGGCACAGGCTCACCCCGTCCAGGCCCGGGACCATGACGTCCAGGAGCGCGATGTCGGGGCGCCTGGCCCGGAACGCGTCCAGACCCGACAGCCCGTCGGGCATCGCGGTGACCGCGAAGCCGTCCCGCTCCAGGGCGAGTTGGGTGGCCTCACGGATGACGTCGTCGTCCTCGACGAACAGGACGTGGGTCTGCTCTGCCATCCCGCTGCTCTCAGTCCTCGTGTGGTTCTCATGCCGTCACCCTTGTGACGCCGGTGTCGTGTGCGGGGTTCACCGCGCTCGCCGTCAGCCGTCCGGTGGCTGTGTCGGTTCGGGCACCGGCGAGGCCACGCCGCCGGCCGCGTTGCCGTAGTCGGTGTGGTGGGAGGACTCCTCGACGAAGCGGCCCGCGGTCCAGGTGTAGGTGATCACGTTCTCGCCGGACGGACTGGAGACCGGGTCGCCCTTCTCGTACACCTGCTTGGTCACCATCAGATCGCCGCGGTCTATCTCGGCGTAGACGGGGGACTCCTCCGCCCGGAACACGTTCTGGTACCTGCCGTCCTCGCTGCGGTACACATACGAGCCGACCCCCACGGCGTCGCCGCAGGTCAGCACGTTGACCACGACGTCCTCGACGGTCGATCCGGTCAGGTTGCCGTAGGACACGTCGACCGGGTACTCGTCGGCGGCGCACGGCTTGAGGTCCCGTTTGACCGCGGGCGAGACCTGCGGGTCGTCCTTGACGAGGGTGACCGCGTTCACCCGCTGGTAGCTGTCGGAGGGGCTGGGCGTGGGGGATGCCTGCGCGCCCGCGACCGAGTCGGCGTGCGCCGGACCCTCGTCGCGGGCGCCGGTGCCGCCGGTGGCGCACGCGGCGACGAAAAGGGCGAGGGCGGTGAACACGGCCACCACCGTGCTCACCGCCTGCACACTCCCTCGGGCACTGGGCCCGGCGCCCGTCAGGCCGCGCAACGCTCCTGCTCCTCACGCTCCAGCGCGCGTGCGTCCAGATCGCGCGCCTCCAGCTCCTCGCGGAGCCGGGCGAGCGCCCGGTGCAGCGTGCTCTTGACCGTTCCGGCCGACATGCCGAGGGCGGCGGCCGTCTCGTCCGTGGACATCTGCTCCCAGTGTCGCAGCACCACGACACTGCGCTGCTTCGGAGCGAGCACCTTCATGATGTCCATGAGGAGCGCACGGTCGGCGTGCTGCTCGGTGGCGTCGTCCACGCACGACTCGGGCAGCTGCTCGGTGGGGACCTCCTCCAGCTTCCGCGCCCGCCACCACTCGGTCCGTGTGTTGATCATCACCCGGCGCAGATAGGCGTCGGCGAGGCGCTTGTCCGAGATGCCGTCCCAGCGGCCGTACGTCCGCGCGAGCGCGGTCTGGAGCAGGTCCTGGGCGTCGACCGGGTCCGGAACCAGCCGACGGGCGCTGCGCAGCAGCGCGTCCTGCCGGGTGCGGACGTACTCCTCGAATTCGAGCACCTCGCCCTGCGCCATTCCAACCGCCTCCGTTCCCCGTGCTGCTACGGCCCGTGCCTGTCGTTGCCCGGCCCGGTGGTCGGCCGGGCACGGAAATGAAGGTACGGAGCAGTTGTCACGGGGTTGTGCGGAGGAGCCTGCGGATGGCGCTCGGCTGTCCGTCGGTTGTGTAACGGAAGTAGGAACGGGGTAAAGAAGGGCTGCCTTCTGTCCCGATTTGGTGGTTTTTGTCTGTCCTGATGGGTCGTAACCGGGCCGCCCGCGCTGTGACCTGTCTGTACGTCAGCTGTGCGGAAGCCGATAACGGCCGCCCGCCAGCGGCTCCACCAGACCGTCCGAGACCAGCCCGTCCAGCGCACGGGCCCGCTGCACCGGCTCGTGCCACACCCGGTCGAGGGCCGCCTGCGGCACGGGCGCGTGCGCCTCGCGCAGCACGGCGAGGAGCTTGCCGCGCACCTGGCGGTCGGTCCCGGCGTACGTCTGACCGCGGCGCGGCGGGCCCTCGTGCTCCGGCTTGCCCGCCAGATGCCAGGCGCACTGGTCGGCGATCGGACAGCGCTCGCACAGCTCGTTCTTCGCCGTGCACACCAGCGCGCCCAGCTCCATGGAGGCGGCGGCCCAGCGCGCGGCGGTCCGCTCCTCCTCGGGCAGCAGCTCGCGGGCCAGCCTGCGCTCGGCCGCCGTGGTGGCGTTCGGCGGGTACTGCACGCCCGTGACCGCCCGCGCGAACACCCGGCGCACATTGGTGTCGAGCACGGCGTGCCGCTGCCCGTACGCGAACGAGGCCACGGCCGCCGCCGTGTACTCGCCGATGCCGGGCAGCGCGAGCAGTTGGGCGTGGTCCGTCGGCACGTCGCCGCCGTGCCGTTCCGTTATGGCGACCGCGGCGCCGTGCAGCCGCAGGGCGCGGCGCGGATAGCCGAGCCGGCCCCAGGCGCGGACGGCCTCACCGGGGGCCTCCGCGGCCAGATCGGCGGGGCGCGGCCAGCGGGCCAGCCACTGCTCATAGACCGGCAGTACGCGGTTGACCGGCGTCTGCTGGAGCATGAACTCGCTGACCATCACGCCCCACGGGCCCGCCTCCGGGCGGCGCCAGGGGAGGTCGCGGGCATGGGCGTCGAACCAGGCGATCACGGGGGCGTGGAGCTTCTCAGTCATGGCCCTCCCGATCCTGCCACGGGTGGGGCTGGCGTGCTCCGCGGCACCGCCGGGCCGGGGCGCGTGGCGGCCGAAGGGCGCTCCTCCCTACGGCAGTTACCGGGATGATGATCTGGAAAAGTTGGGTCGTGGGCGGCGGGTGGCGCAAGCAAGCGCGCCGATCTCTCGTACAGTTTGCGCCGTGGGATCTCTGCGCAATCCGATCGGGCCGCTTCCCTCCTCCATCTACTGGCGCCGGAGGGTCGTTCTGCTGTCCGTGGTCGTCCTGCTGGCGCTGCTGATCACCTGGATCGTGACCTCGGGCGGCGGGGGCGAGAAGAAGAGCGCCGACGGGTCCAACGGCAAGAGCCCCGCGCCCACCATCACGGCGGGGCCGTCGCCTTCCGGGTCCGCGATAAGCCAACACCCGGGCGGGCGCGACGAGTCGGGCGGCGGGGGATCGGGCGACGACGGCGCCGGTGCGGGCGACGGCGGCGCCACGGACGGCTCCGCCGGGTCGGACGACGGCGACTCCTCGGGATCCGGTACGGGGGCGGGCGCCGGGTCGGGCGGCGGCGGTACGGGTACGGGTACGGGCGCCGGGCCCACGCTGCCCGCGTCCTCCGGGTTGCCCGACTGCACGCCCGGCGCGGTGAAGTTGAGCCTGCGCAGCCTGCACAACACCTACGCGCCCGGACAGACGCCGACCTTCGAACTCACCGCGAAGAACTCTTCGTCCGCCGACTGCAAGGTCGATCTCGGTCCGAAGAAGGCCGTGTTGACCATCACGCCCGCGGACGACAGCGACGACTACTGGTCGTCCGCCGACTGCCCGAAGGGTGCCGGGAGCCTGGTGTACCGGGTGCCGGCGGGCAGCAGCATCACCTCCAGCGTGAAGTGGGACCGCAGGCCGAGCGCTCCCGAGTGCGCCACGCCCCCGTCCGGCTCGGCCGCCCCCGGCACCTACCTGGTCGAAGCCAGGGCCTCCGGCTTCGAAAAGGCCCAGACCTCCTTCGTCCTGACCGCGGACTGACCCACCCCGGCCGATCCCCTCGGAACGCCCCGGAGGAACCGGGGGAGCCGGGGGAAGGGGAGACACCGGCCGACCACATCGAGAAGCCCTCGGGCGACCGACACGCGTCGGGGTGGGGCCGGGCGGGGTTTCGATACACATCCGCGCCCGCCGCGCCGACGGTGTGCCGGGCCCGACCGGCTCGTTCCAGCCGCACGATGGGTGCCGCGGCAGACGAGCCGAGGCGCCGTCACCGGAGCGCCGGCCGCTCGAACCGCACCCGGTGGACGTGCCGCCGCACCGGTCGGGCGTGCCGCCGCACCGGTCGGGCGTGCCGCGGGCGGCGTTCCCTCCGCGGTCGATGCGGCGCCGACGTTCCGGTACCCGAAGCCGGTGTGTTGACGCGCTCGTGCCCGAGTCCGGTGCGGGTGGCGGAGTTGTGGGTGGGAGTCGGGGCGGGGTGGTCAGACGTAGCGTTCCAGGATCGAGGATTCCGCCAGGCGGGACAGGCCCTCGCGGACGCTGCGGGCTCGGGCCTCGCCGACGCCGTCCACCGTCTGGAGGTCGTCGACGCTCGCGGCGAGGAGCTTCTGCAGCCCGCCGAAGTGCTCCACGAGCCGGTCGATGATCGCACCCGGCAGCCGCGGCACCTTGGCCAGCAGGCGGAAACCGCGCGGCGACACCGCGGAGTCGAGCGCCTCGGGCGAGCCGGTGTAGCCCAGCGCCCTGGCCACCGTGGGAAGTTCCAGCAGCTCGGCATGGCTGAGCGCGTCCAGCTCCGACAGCGCCTCGTCCACCGTGCGGGAACGCTTCGCCGTCGGCTCCGGCACATAGTCCCGGACCACCAGCTCCCGCTCCGGCTCGACGCCCGCGATCAACTCGTCCAGCTGGAGGGCGAGCAGACGCCCGTCGGTGCCCAGTTCGACCACGTATTCGGCGATTTCGGTGGCGATGCGGCGCACCATCTCCAGGCGCTGCGCGACCGCCGACACATCGCGGACCGTCACCAGGTCCTCGATCTCCAGCGCCGACAGCGTGCCCGCGACCTCGTCCAGGCGCAGCTTGTAGCGCTCCAGGGTGGCGAGCGCCTGGTTGGCGCGGGAGAGGATCGCCGCCGAGTCCTCCAGGACCCGGCGCTGTCCGTCGACGTACAGGGCGATCAGACGCATCGACTGGGACACGGAGACCACCGGGAAACCCACCTGCTTCGAGACCCGGTCCGCCGTGCGGTGCCGGGTGCCGGTCTCCTCCGTCGGGATCGTCGGGTCCGGGACCAGCTGGACACCCGCGCGCAGGATCTTGGACAGATCGGCGGAGAGCACGATGCCGCCGTCGAGCTTGCACAGCTCCCGCAGCCGGGTCGCCGTGAACTCCACGTCCAGCACGAAACCGCCCGTGCACATCGCCTCGACGGTCTTGTCGGAGCCCAGCACGATCAGTCCGCCGGTGTTGCCCCGCAGAACCCGCTCCAGACCGTCGCGCAGGCCCGTACCGGGTGCCACGGCGCTCAGCGAGGCGCGCATCAGGCCATCGGAACCGGCACTCCCACCGGACTTTCCGGGAGCTGCTGCCCGGTCGTTGGCTGCCACTGCACTCCTCCGGTCGCAGGTTCTGGGGCGCCCCCGTTCCCGCACGACGTTCGTACGGACGGGCGAGACCAGGGCAAAGTCTACCGGCGGTCCTCCGCGTCCCGCGGGGCCTCTCGGCGACGGGAGCGCGGAAGCACTCTGAGCGCGTCCCCTATGTCGGCCACTTCCAGGACCTTCATGCCGGCGGGGATCTTGCCCGGATCGCCCGGCACGAGCGCGTGCGTGAAGCCCAGGCGGTGCGCCTCGGCGAGCCTGCGCTGCACGCCCGTGACCCGTCTCACCTCGCCCGCAAGCCCCACCTCGCCGATCGCGACGAGGTTCTTCGGCAGCGGGGTGTCGCTCGCGGCCGAGGCCAGGGCCAGGGCGACGGCGAGGTCGGCGGCGGGCTCGGAGAGCTTCACCCCGCCGACCGTCGCGGAGTAGATGTCCCGCTTGCCGAGCGCGCTGATCCGGCCGCGCTGCTCCAGCACCGCCAGCATCATCGACACCCGGGAGGTCTCCAGGCCGGACGTCGTACGGCGCGGGGAGGGGATCTGCGAGTCGACCGTCAGCGCCTGCACCTCGGCGACCAGCGGGCGGCGGCCCTCCAGGGTCACGGTCAGACAGGTGCCGGGCACCGGTTCGGCGCGCCGGGTCAGGAACAGCCCGCTCGGATCGGCGAGGCCCGTGATGCCCTCGTCGTGCAGTTCGAAGCAGCCCACCTCGTCCGTCGTGCCGTACCGGTTCTTGACGCCGCGCACCAGGCGCAGGCGCGCGTGCCGGTCGCCCTCGAAGTGGAGCACCACGTCCACAAGGTGTTCCAGCAGCCGCGGACCGGCGATCGCGCCGTCCTTGGTGACATGTCCCACCAGCAGTGTCGACATCCCACGGTCCTTGGACGCGCGGATCAGGGCCCCGGCCACCTCCCGCACCTGGGCCATGCCGCCGGGCGCCCCGTCGATCTCGGGGGAGGCGACCGTCTGTACGGAGTCGAGGATCAGCAGCGACGGCTTGACCGCGTCCAAGTGCCCGAGGACGGCGGCCAGATCGGTCTCGGCGGCCAGGTACAGATGGTCGTCGATGGCCTTGATGCGGTCGGCGCGCAGCCGCACCTGGCTCGCCGACTCCTCGCCCGTGACATAGAGGGTGCGGTGCTCCTCGCTCGCCGCCTTGGCCGCCACGTCGAGCAGCAGCGTGGACTTGCCCACACCGGGCTCGCCCGCGAGCAGCACCACGGCGCCGGGCACCAGGCCGCCGCCGAGCACCCGGTCCAGCTCGGGCACGCCGGTCGAGCGGGCGGTGGCCTGCCGGCCGTCGACCTGGCCGATGGGCAGCGCGGAGGTGGTGACGCGCCCGGGCGTCGTCGTCCGCACCGCGGGCGCGCCGTACTCCTCGATCGTCCCCCACGCCTGGCACTCGGGGCAGCGGCCGAGCCACTTGGCCGTCTGCCAGCCGCACTCCGTGCAGCGGTAGGACGGGCGGTCCTTGGTGGTCTTGGTACGGGCAGCCATGGACGAAACCGTAACGGCAGGCACCGACAGCGCGGGCACGGGCCGCCGTCCGGGGCCGCCGCCACTTACCCCGCGCCGTCGGGGAAAGTCACGGAATGAAACGTTCCTGTCCCCTTATGAGGGATCGTTTCACCCGTACGGATTAAAAGTGCTCAAGGTGGCGGAAGGGCCCATCCAGGGCCGCCTACGGTCGCACGAGTGATGAGCAGCAGTCCGGAAACCTTCCCCCGCACGACCGGCGCACATCGGGCGCACCGGGAGGCGCGCGACCGTGCCGCGGCGCGCACGCTGGCGCAGCGCACGCCGCCGCGCTACGAGCCTTACCTGGACGGCCTGTTCACCTACTGTCTGTCGGTGCTGTGCGACCACGACGCGGCGACCGCCGCGCTCGGCGACGTGCTCGCGCTGGCCGAGCGGCGCGGTCACCGCGGGCCGGAGTCGGCCGAGGACCGCAGGGCCTGGCTGTACGCGCTGGCCCGCTGGGCCTGCCTGCGCAAGCTCGCCGAGGCCAAGCAGAAACGTCAGGCCAGCCATGCGGCGGGCCGGCCCGGCACCGAGCGGCGGCCCGGCGCCGACGAGCGGCCCGGCACCGAGCGGCCGTCCGGCGCCGACGAGCGGCCCGGCACCGAGGACGGCCCCGAGGCCGGGCGGCGGCCCGACGCGCAGGCGGCCGAACCGGCGCTCACCGATGAGCTCCAGGAGCAGCGGAGGCGGGAACTGGCCCGGCTCGCCTGGCCGGAGGCCGCCGGGACCACCCCGGAGCAGCGCGAAGCGCTCGAACTCGCCGTACGCCACCAGCTCGCCGCCCACGAGGTCGCCGCCGTCCTCGGCCTTGACCTGGCCGCCGCCCGCGATCTGCTCGCGTCCGCCGCCTGCGAGGTGGAACGCACGCGTGCCGCGCTCGCCGTCGTGGAGACCGGCGGCTGCCCCGGAGTGGCCCGGCTCACCGGCGACCACCAGCTCGTGCTCAGCAGCACGGTCCGGCGCGAGCTGGTCCGGCACGTGGACGACTGTCCCCGCTGCCGCCGCACCGCCGAGCGCGCGGCGCCCGGCCGCTGGCCCGGCGCCGCCGTCACGCCCGCCCAACTGCCCGTCCTTGAGGCCCCGCGGGCGGCCCTGGGGCAGGCACTGGCGCACCGGCCGCGTGTGCGGGGCGCCGCGGTGCCGCGCTTCGACCGGCGCGGCTTCCCGATGGACCCCAAGGACCGGGCGGCCCGCCGCGACCGGCTACGCGCGCGTGCCGTCACCACGACCGTGGTGGCCACGGTCGTCGCCGCCCCCGTACTCGCCCTGTGGGCCGCCTACCGGGGCTCGCCCGCCGGCGAGGACCAGGACGGCCCCGCCGCCACCGCTCAGGAGGCGCACGACCACGGCGGCGATCACGGAGATGCGGCCGACGGCTACGGGAACACCGGCAACGCCGGCGTCGGGCCCGGCGCCCGCTTCCTGAAGGACGGTGCGGCGCCCGACGTCGCCGTGGAGGTCATCAGCGTCTCCGGGGCCGGCAAGAAGGGCGCGGGGCACCTTGGGGTGTCCGCCCGCACCAGCGGCCAGACCACCTACGTCACCCTCACCGCGTCCGGCCCCTCGCCGGTCCACTGGTCGGCGTCCACGCCCGCCGACTGGCTCTACCTCAGCCGCGCCTCGGGAACGCTCCAGCCCGGCGAATCGTTGACGATCAAGGTGTACGTCGACCCGCTGCGCGAGCCGTCCGGGTTCTGGAGCGCGCAGGTGGCGATCGCACCCGCGGGCGCCGTCGTCTCCATCCGGGGGTACGGCACCGCGCCCACCCGCCCCTCCGACCCGGGCAGACCGCCCACCAGCGCCACACCGGATCCGACGCCCACGAAGTCGGCTCCCGCCGATCCGCCGGCCAGCCCGTCGCCCACGCCGACCGAGCCGACCTCGCCCCCCACGGATCCGACTCCGTCCGACCCTCCGTCCTCGCCTCCGCCCCCGACCGACTCGCCGCCCGCCACAGACGAGTAGGCCGCCGGCGGTTTGGCGGATCCGCCTAGTGGGGTGCCGGGTTGGCGCCGTGGGCGGGTGCTGGTTCGTTGTGGCTTGGCGCGCAGTTCCTCGCGCCCCTGGGGGTGGTTGGGCGTGTGGCTTTTCTGGCAGTTGGGGTGGGTGTGTCCAGTGGGGTGCCTGGTTGGCGCCGTGGGCGGGTACTGGTTCGGTTGTGGTCGGGCGCGCAGTTCCTCGCGCCCCTGGGGGTCAGCTGGTCGGGTCGGCTGGGTGGGGGGCCAGTAGGGGGAGGTTCGTCGACAGGCGTTCCTCGCACAGTTCGGCCAGGCGGTCGTAGCCGGCCTTGCCCATCAGTTCGGTCAGCTCGGCCCGGTAGGAGACGTACACCGGGTCGCCCGCGCCGTGCGCCGAGGTCGCCGAGGTGCACCACCAGTGCAGGTCGTGCCCGCCCGGCCCCCAGCCCCGGCGGTCGTACTCACCGATCGACACCTGGAGGACCCGCGTGTCGTCGGGGCGGTCGATCCAGTCGTAGGTCCGCCGGATCGGCAGCTGCCAGCACACGTCCGGCTTGGTCTCCAGCGGCTCGCGGCCCTCCCGCAGGGCGAGGATGTGCAGCGAGCAGCCCGCGCCGCCGGGGAAGCCCGGCCGGTTCTGGAAGATGCACGACCCCTGGTACGGGCGGGTCTGCCGGGACCCCTCGTCGTCCTCCGCGACCCAGCCGTGCCGCATGCCCTCGTCATGGTGCTGCCAGATCTCCGGCGTGAGCCGCGCCACATGCTCGGCGACCCGCTTCTCGTCGTCCTCGTCGGAGAAGTGCGCGCCCAGCGTGCAGCACCCGTCGTCCGCGCGGCCCGCCTGGATGCCCTGGCAGCCGCTGCCGAAGATGCAGTTCCAGCGGGAGGTCAGCCAGGTCAGGTCGCACCGGAAGACCTGTTCGTCGTCCGCCGGGTCGGGGAACTCCACCCACGCGCGCGCGAAGTCGAGCCCCTTCTCGTCGGGCTCGGGGCCCTCCGCCGCGTTCTTCGGCTTCTGCGATGACTTCGCCTGCGAAGAACCGGAGGAGGATTTGGCGGTCTTGTGGTCCTTCGCCTTTTTCGTCTTTGGCACCCGTCCAGGGTATGCCGCCCCAGCCCGCTCCGGGGACGGACGACGGCCCAGGTGGCAGTAGCGTTCCGTGCATGAGACTCGGTGTCCTGGACGTTGGATCGAACACGGTGCATCTGCTGGTGGTGGACGCACACCCGGGCGCACGCCCGTTGCCCGCGCATTCGCACAAGGCGGAGCTGCGGCTCGCCGAACTCCAGGACGCGGACGGGGCGATCGGCCCCGATGGGGTGGACCGGCTGATCGGCGTCGTCCACGACGCACTCCAGGCAGCCGAGGACAAGGGCGTCGAGGACCTGCTGACCTTCGCCACCTCCGCCGTGCGCGAGGCCAGCAACGCCGATGACGTCCTCGCGCGCGTGCAGCACGAGACCGGCGTCGAACTCCAGGTGCTCACCGGCGCCGAGGAGGCCCGGCTCACCTTTCTCGCCGCCCGCCGCTGGTTCGGCTGGTCGGCCGGGAAGCTGCTGGTCCTGGACATCGGCGGCGGTTCCCTTGAGGTCGCCTACGGCATCGACGAGGAACCCGACGCGGCCGTCTCGCTGCCGCTCGGCGCCGGCCGGCTCACGGCCGGCTGGCTGCCCGGTGACCCGCCGGACGCCGGGGCGATAAGGGCCCTGCGCCGACACGTACGGGCCGAGATCGCCCGCACGGTGGGGGAGTTCAGCCGCTTCGGGGCGCCCGACCACGTCGTCGCCACCTCCAAGACCTTCAAGCAGCTGGCCCGCATCGCGGGCGCCGCACGCTCCGCCGAGGGCCTGTATGTGCAGCGCGAGCTGAAGCGGGAGTCCCTGGAGGCATGGGTGCCGCGGCTGGCCGGCATGAGCGCCGGGCAGCGCTCCGAACTCCCCGGTGTCTCCGAGGGCCGTTCCGGCCAGCTCCTCGCCGGCGCCCTGGTCGCCGAGGGCGCGATGGACCTGTTCGGCGTGGAGAGCCTGGAGATCTGCCCATGGGCCCTGCGGGAGGGCGTGATCCTGCGCCGCCTGGACCACATGGGGTCGCCGTGAGCGCCCCGCACCGGCACGCGGGGGTGTGCGGGGATGTGCGACGGGTCACCGACGGCCCGCACCGGCTCGCGAAGAACGGCCGAAACGGCGCACGGGGCATCCGGCACCCGAACCGATGCCACCCTGCCACCCCGTACCCTGTCCTTCGTGGCTGAAGCAAGGGACGTCCCCGTCCGTATCCCGGATGCGAAGGTCGCCCTGTCGACGGCCTCCGTCTACCCGGAGTCGACGGCGACGGCCTTCGAGATCGCCGCGCGCCTCGGCTACGACGGCGTCGAGGTCATGGTGTGGACGGACCCGGTGAGCCAGGACATCGAGGCGCTGCGCCGGCTCTCGGACTACCACCGCATCCCGATCCTGGCCGTGCACGCCCCCTGTCTGCTGATCACCCAGCGGGTGTGGTCCACGGACCCCTGGGTCAAGCTCCAGCGGGCCCGCTCGGCCGCCGAGAAGCTGGGCGCCGGCACGGTCGTCGTGCATCCGCCGTTCCGCTGGCAGCGGCAGTACGCCCGTGACTTCGTCGCCGGGGTCTGGCGGATGGCGAACGAGACGGACGTACGGTTCGCCGTCGAGAACATGTACCCCTGGCGCTACCGCGACCGCGAGATGCTGGCCTACGCCCCCGACTGGGACGTCACCAAGGACGACTACCGGCACTTCACGATCGACCTCAGCCACACGGCCACCGCCCGCACGGACGCCCTGCAGATGATCGACCGGATGGGCTCGCGCCTCGGCCATGTCCACCTCGCCGACGGCAGGGGATCGGGCAAGGACGAGCACCTGGTGCCCGGCCGGGGCGGCCAGCCCTGCGCCGAACTGCTGGAACGGCTCGCGCAGCGCGGCTACGACGGCCATGTCGTCATCGAGGTCAACACCCGGCGTGCCATGTCCAGCGCCGAACGCGAGGCGGACCTGGCGGAGGCGCTGGCCTTCACCCGTCTCCACCTCGCCTCCGCGGTGAAGGTGCCAGGACCGTGAGCGGCACCACCCCGGACCGGGAGGGCACGCCCGCCCGCCGCCGCGGCCGGCCCCCGCGCACCGAGTCGGGCGACACCCGCGACCGCATCCTGACCGCGGCCCGCGAGGAGTTCTCCGAGCGCGGCTACGAGAAGACGTCCGTACGCGGCATCGCCAAGGCCGCGGGCGTGGACTCGGCGCTCGTCCACCACTACTTCGGCACCAAGGAACAGGTCTTCGAGGCGGCCATCGAAGTCGCCTTCGCGCCCGCGCTGAACGCCTCGAACGTCGTGGGCGCCGGCCCGCTGGACGGCATCGGCGAGCGGCTGACCCGGTTCTTCTTCGGCATCTGGGAGAACCCGACCTCCCGGGCGCCGCTGCTGGCGATCCTGCGCTCCGCCGTCAACAACGAGACCGCCGCCGCCGTCTTCCGCCGGCTGATCGCGAGCCAGCTGCTGCGCCGTATCGCGGGACAGCTGGAGCTGCCGGACGCCGAGCTGCGCGCCGAACTGGCGGCCGCGCAACTGGTGGGCTGCGCCATGCTGCGGTACGTGATCAAGATGGAGCCGATGGCCTCGGCCGACCTGGAGCAGATCATCGCGCGGGCGGCGCCGGTGGTACAGGGGCATCTCACCGGGGCGTGAGCCCGCGGGCACCGGACCCGCGAGACGCACATCCCGCATTCCGGACACCGCGTCCCGATCCCTGGATGACCGGCGTAGGCTCGACGGACCAGAACCGTCTGGCAGAAGGTCTTCGAAGGAGCGAGCGACGATGCCCGAGCTGAGGTCCCGCACAGTCACCCACGGCCGCAACATGGCGGGCGCCCGCGCCCTTATGCGGGCCTCCGGTGTACCCGGTGCGGACATCGGCCGGAAGCCGGTCATCGCGGTCGCCAACAGCTTCACCGAGTTCGTGCCGGGCCACACCCATCTGCAGCCGGTCGGCCGGATCGTCAGCGAGGCGATCCGGGAGGCGGGTGGCATCCCGCGCGAGTTCAACACCATCGCCGTCGACGACGGCATCGCGATGGGCCACGGCGGCATGCTGTACTCGCTGCCCTCCCGGGACCTGATCGCGGACAGCGTGGAGTACATGGTCGAGGCGCACTGCGCCGACGCCCTGGTCTGCATCTCCAACTGCGACAAGATCACCCCGGGCATGCTGATGGCCGCGCTGCGCCTGAACATCCCCACGGTCTTCGTCTCCGGCGGCCCGATGGAGGCCGGCCGGGCCACCCTGGTCGACGGCACGGTCCGCACGCTCGACCTGATCGACGCGATCGCCGAGGCCGCCAACGACAAGGTCTCCGACGAGGACATCCTCCGTATCGAGGAGAACGCCTGTCCGACCTGCGGCTCCTGCTCCGGCATGTTCACCGCCAACTCGATGAACTGCCTGACCGAGGCGATCGGCCTGTCCCTGCCCGGCAACGGCTCGGTCCTGGCCACGCACACGGCCCGCCGCGGGCTGTACGAGGACGCGGCCCGCACGGTGATGGACATCACCCGCCGCTACTACGACCAGGACGACGAGACGGTCCTGCCCCGCAGCGTCGCGTCGTTCGCCGCCTTCGAGAACGCGATGGCCCTGGACATCGCGATGGGCGGCTCGACCAACACGATCCTGCACCTGCTGGCCGCGGCCCAGGAGGCGGGCGTCCCCTTCGGTCTGGAACAGATCGACGCCGTCTCCCGCCGGGTCCCCTGCCTGGCGAAGGTCGCGCCCAACGTCGCCAAGGACCGCACGTACTACATGGAGGACGTGCACCGCGCCGGCGGTATCCCCGCTCTGCTGGGCGAGCTGCACCGGGCGGGCCTGCTCAACGAGGACGTGCACGCGGTGCACAGCCCGTCCCTGGCGGACTGGCTGAAGACCTGGGACGTGCGCGGCGGCTCCCCCTCCCCTCAGGCCGTGGAGCTGTGGCACGCGGCGCCCGGCTGCGTCCGCTCGGCGGAGGCGTTCTCCCAGTCCGAGCGCTGGGAGGCGCTGGACGAGGACGCCGAGCACGGCTGCATCCGCTCCGCCGAGCACGCCTACTCCAAGGACGGCGGCCTGGCCGTCCTGCGGGGCAACCTGGCCGTCGACGGCTGCGTGGTGAAGACGGCCGGCGTCGACGAGTCCATCTGGACCTTCGAGGGCCCGGCGGTGGTCTGCGAGTCGCAGGAGGAGGCCGTCGAGAAGATCCTCGGCAAGCAGATCACCGAGGGCGACGTCGTCGTCATCCGCTACGAGGGCCCCAAGGGCGGCCCCGGCATGCAGGAGATGCTGTACCCGACGTCCTTCCTCAAGGGCCGCGGCCTGGGCAAGTCCTGCGCGCTGATCACCGACGGCCGCTTCTCCGGCGGCACCTCCGGTCTGTCCATCGGCCATGCGTCCCCCGAGGCCGCGTCCGGCGGCACCATCGCCCTGGTCCAGGACGGCGACCGGATCCGCATCGACATCCCGAACCGCAGCATCGAGCTGCTGGTGGACGAGGCCGAACTGGCGCGCCGCGAGCAGGCGCTGAACGGTGACTACGCCCCGAAGAACCGCGACCGCAAGGTCTCGTCGGCCCTGCGGGCGTACGCGGCGATGGCGACCAGCGCGGACAAGGGCGCCGTCCGGGACGTCAGCAAGCTGGGCTGAGCCCCGCCGCCCCCGCACGCTCCCAGGCCGCCTCCGGCGGGGCGGCCTGCCAAGGGGCGTACCGGACCGATCACTACAGGGGCCGCGGCCCGCTGGTCCCGGGCCCGCGCCCGGTCACCAGGAATCGGGGTCGCGGGCGTCCACGGCGATGACCGTGCCGTCGGGGGCGCCGGCGAAGAGCCGGCCGCCGACCAGCAGCGGCGCCGGGAGCGCGGCCATGACCTCGTCCGAGTTGGTACCGAGCCGCGGCCGGGTCTGCCCCAGCAGTGTGCCGTCGTGGGCGTCGACCGCGAGCAGCCGCCCGTCGGCGGCGCTGAAGTACACATGGCCGGCGTCGGCGACCGGCGCCGAGCCACGGCTCACGGACGTCTCCAGATGCCATCGCCGCTCGCCGTCCGCCACGTCGACGGCCTCCAGCGCGCCGCCACTGGACAGCAGATAGACGACGTCGCCCCGCACGGCGGCCTGCGGAGCCAGGCGCGGCACCGGCAGCGGCACCCGGCGCTCGGTCGCCGCGGCCGGCGTGTAGCGCACCACCTCGTCCGTCTCGCCGGTGGCGTTGTCCACCGACAGCAGGAACAGGGAGCCGCCCTGGCTGCCGACCGGCCTCAGGTTCCCCGCGAGCCGCGCCTGCCAGCGCTCGGCGCCCGTCACGGGGTCCACGGCCGTCACGCGCGTGTGCGTTCCGTCCTCGGAGCTGGTCGCATACGCCGACGAGTCGCCCGCGAACCAGTCGAGGGAGGGCGTGTGGGCCCCGGAGATCCGCCGGGTCCACTTGGTGTCGCCCGTCAGGCCGTCCACGCCGGTGACCGATCCGTCGGCGCCGCCGACGAGGAGCATCCCGCCGGCGAAGCGCAGCGCCGACTGCCCCGGCACCACCCGCTTCCAACGCGTCGTACCGGAGCCCGGGTCGACCGCCTCCACCCGCCCGCCCCCGTTCGCCGGCACCTGCAGGAGCCCGCCCGCCAGCACCGGCGCGACGCTCGCCCGGTCCCCGGCGACGGGGTGCCGCCACAGCAGGGAGCCGTCCGCCGGGTCGAGGGCGTAGGCCATGCCGGAGCGCAGACACAGCACCTTGCCGTCGCCGTATGTGCACTGGGGCATCCCGGAGCCCTCGCCCACCGGTTCGGCATGCCACCCCGGGAAGCCCGGCGGGGTGTCCTCGGCCGTGACACCCACCGGCACCGGCGGGCCGTCGCCGAGCCACAGCACCGACGCGAGCACACCGGACAGCGCGAGCGCGAGCGACCCGCCCACGAGCGCCGCCCGCTTGCCGAGCCACGCCCGCGGCCCACGGGGCGCCGGAGCGGTCCGCACCTCCTGTTCGGGCTCCTCGGGCGTGACGGTCCGCAGCCCCCAGGGGTCGTCCGTGTCGGGGTTCGCCCTCTTCGTGCCGTCCGCCCGCCGGTCCGCCGCGAGCGTCCGCTGAGACGGTATGAACGCCTGTGTGTCGTACAGGGCCGCCACCGACCGCAGTTCCCGCATCAGCTCGTCGGGCGTCGGCCGGTCCTCCGGCTCCTTGGCGAGGCAGCGCAGCACCAGCGGGGCGAGGTCGTCCGGCACCCCGGCCAGATCCGGCTCGTCGTGGACGACCTGGTAGGCCACGACGTACGGGCTGTCCGAGTCGAACGGTCCGCGCCCCGTCGCCGCGTGCACCAGCACCGACCCCAGTGTGAAGATGTCCGCGGCCGGTCCGACTTCGCGGGGCCGCCGGAACTGCTCGGGCGCCATGAAGGGCGGCGTACCGATCAGCTTGCCGGTCTCGGTGCGCAGTTCGCTGTCTTTCGGCCGTGAGATTCCGAAGTCGATGACCTTCGGACCGTCCTCGGCGAGCAGGACGTTGCTCGGCTTCAGATCGCGGTGCACCACCCCGACCCGGTGGATGTCGCGCAGCGCCTCCGCGAGCCCGGCCATCAGCCGGCGCAACTGAGCAGGCTCCATGGGCCCGTTCCGCTTCACATGATCGGCGAGGGTCGGACCCGGAATGAACAGCGTGGCCATCCAGGGCCGTTCGGCCTCCGGGTCGGCGTCGACGACCGGCGCGGTGAAGGCGCCGCTCACCCGCCGTGCGGCGGCCACCTCCTGCCGGAAACGGCCCCTGAACTCGCGGTCCTTGGCGAACTCGGCGTGTACGACCTTCACGGCGAGCTTCAGCCCCGAGGTGCTGCGGGCCAGGTGCACCACGCCCATGCCGCCCGACCCGAGGCGTGCCTCAAGACGGTAGTGACCGGCGTACTCGGGAAGTTCCGCTTCCGCGCCCGCTCCGGTGTTCCGCTGTGGCGCCATGGGACCACCCCCGTGCTGTTCGTCGGCGCGCGCGACGCTCGGAGCCTAGTCGATGACTCGGACGGGACCGAGGCGACTTGCTAGCCTCCGCGTGCGAGTCGCGCACGGGTGTTTCGTGGCTCGAAACAGGGGAATCAACGTGACCCCATGGAGGTCATGGGGTCTGACGGGGGGAGATCCACTCATGTCTGTCGACCGTGTGGAAGCGACGGAAACAACCGACGCCACGAATGAGACGAACGACACGAACGAGACGCAGGCGGCCGAGGCGACGACGGGCGGCGTCCGGACCGCGGCGGCCGCCACCGTGCGCACCTATCCGGTCGCCCCGGGTGTGCGGCTGAACGTCCGCAGCGGTCCCGGCACCAACTACGGCATCGTCCGGGTCCTGCCGGCCGACACCCGCGTCCCCATCTTCTGCCAGACGCCGGGCACGACGGTCACCGGCCCCTACGGCACCTCGAACATCTGGGACAACATCGACAACGGCGAATACGTCTCCGACGCCTATGTGTACACGGGCAGCGACGGCTACGTGGCCTCACGCTGCTCCTGACCCGCCCAGGAGCCCGCGGACCCGCGGCGCCATAATCGCCCCGTGAGCGACGAACGCGGCACCCCGGACGCCCCCGCGGGCTCCACCGGCGGCGGACCGAACGGCCCCCGCCCCGAGCCCCTGCGCTTCTTCGGCACGTCCTGGGTGCACCACGACGGCGGCTATGCGGCCCGCCGCGCCGGCGTGGCCGTGGGCTCGCTCGCCGCGGCGGTCGCCTCCTGCCTGATCCTCCGCTTCGCCTACCAGGGCCTGCAGATCGCCGACACGGGATCCTTCGTGACCGTGCTGGTCGTGGTGATGTTCGCGATCTGCAGCGCGCTGGCCTTCCGCAACACCTGGGACCGCTTCGGCAGGCGCCCCGACCCCGAGCGCCAGGCGTCCCTGCGCGGCCTGCTGGCCATCGGCTTCGTCGGCTCCCTCCTCGCGTACTTCTTCCGGTCCCTCATCGAGGCTCCCGGCGAGAAGCTGCACCGCGCCGAGTACGAGGAGGCCCGCACCCGGCACGAACGCCGCACAACCCGCCGCACCGGCAACCCCGCCAGAAAAAACCGCCGCCACTGACGATCTCCCACGCCGGTCAGCACGACGGAAGAGCGCCCGCTCCCTTCGGCATGGACGGCGCCCCGCAGCCCTGAGCGCGTCCCCTCGTACGGTCGCCGGTGCGGGGCCCAGGACCGAGGACCGCTGTCGCATACCGGTCAGCCGCATCACCATGGGCCTATGACCACTACGCCTCCGCCCTCCCATGCCAGCAGGGCGCAGTCCTTCAACGCCGCCGCGGCGCAGTACGGAGCCAATCGGCCCTCCTATCCACCCGCCCTCTTCGACGTCATCGAAGAACTCGCCGCCCGTCCCCTCGCCGGCGCCCGGGTCGTGGACGTCGGTGCCGGCACCGGAATCGCGACCGCGCTCCTGCGTGCCCGCGGTGCCGACGTGGTCGCGGTCGAACCCGGCGACGGCATGGCGGCCGAGTTCCGCCGCGGCCTTCCCGACGTCCCGATCGTCCGGGGCAACGGCAACGCCCTGCCCCTGGCCGACGCCGCCGCCGACCTGATCACCTACGCCCAGTCCTGGCACTGGACCGACCCCGCCCGGTCGGTGCCGGAGGCGCTGCGGGTGCTGCGCCCGGGCGGAGCCCTCGCGCTGTGGTGGAACACCAGCGCCCTCGACATCCCCTGGATCGACGCCCAGACCGACCGCATCGAACGCCACTTCGGCCACGACGGGGTGGTGGCCAAGAACGGCGACGGCGTGCGCACCGCCCTGGCCGACCCCAGCGGCCGACTCGACTTCGTCCACCGCACGGTCCGCTGGAGCCGCCGCGTCCCCCTCGACACCCACCTGGCCAACATCGGCAGCCACTCGATCTTCCTGACGCACGGCGAGGAGAACGCCACCGCCTTCCTCGCCCAGGAGCGGACCCACCTCCTGGCCGCCTTCCCCGACGGCACCGTCGAAGAGGTCTACGACGTCCAACTGCTGATCGCCCGCAACACCTAGCGACCCTTGACGGCCCCCGGCGCCGGGAGCATTATTCATCGAGTGATGAATAATGTCTCCGGCCCCTCGGCCACGCCCGAGGCCCCCGCCGTACACGCCACCGACCTGACCGTCGAACGCGGCCCCCGCACCGTCCTGCGCAACCTCCGCTTCACCGTCCCGCGCGGCCAGATCACCGGCCTGCTCGGCCCCTCGGGATGCGGCAAATCAACGCTGATGCGCGCCATCGTCGGCACCCAGGCCAAGGTCACCGGCACCCTCGACGTCCTCGGCCGCCCCGCCGGCCACCCCACCCTGCGCACCCGTATCGGCTATGTCACCCAGCACCCCTCCGTCTACGACGACCTGACGATCCGCCAGAACCTCGACTACTTCGCCGCGATCCTCACCCCCGGCCGGGCCGCCTCCGCACGCCGTCACGACGACGTCACCCGAGCCATCGCCGACGTCGACCTCACCAGCCACGCCGACGCCCTCGCCGGAAACCTCTCCGGCGGCCAGCGCAGCCGCGTCTCCCTCGCCGTGGCCCTGCTCGGCACCCCCGAACTGCTGGTCCTCGACGAACCCACCGTCGGCCTCGACCCCGTACTGCGCCGCGACCTGTGGACCCTCTTCCACGACATCGCCGCCACCCGCGGCGCCACCCTGCTCGTCTCCTCCCACGTCATGGACGAGGCCGAGCGCTGCCACCGCCTGCTGCTCATGCGCGACGGCGCATTCCTCGCCGGGGACACCTCCCGGCCGGAGGCCGGGGGAGACACCCCCGAAGCCCTCCGCACCCGCACCGGAACGGACACCGTAGAGGCGGCCTTCCTGCACCTCGTGGACCAGGCGACCGCAGCCGGCCGCGCCAAGGAGACGACCCGATGAACACGACCACCGCACCCGCCCGCACCGGCGCCCCGAACCTCTCCCGCACCACCGCCACCGCGACCCGGGTCCTGCGCCAACTACGCCACGACCCACGCACCATCGCGCTGATGCTCCTCGTCCCCTGCGTGATGCTGTTCCTGCTCCGCTATGTCTTCGACGGCAGCCCGCGCACCTTCGACACCATCGGCGCCTCTCTTCTCGGCATCTTCCCCCTCATCACGATGTTCCTGGTCACGTCCATCGCCACCCTCCGCGAGCGCACCTCGGGCACCCTCGAACGCCTCCTCGCCATGCCCCTCGGCAAGGGCGACCTCATCGCCGGCTACGCCCTCGCCTTCGGCACCCTCGCGATCATCCAGTCCGCCCTGGCCACCGGACTCGCGGTCTGGTTCCTCGGCCTGGACGTCACCGGCTCGCCCTGGCTGCTCCTGCTGGTCGCCCTCCTCGACGCCCTGCTCGGCACCGCCCTCGGCCTGTTCGTCTCCGCCTTCGCCGCCTCGGAGTTCCAGGCGGTCCAGTTCATGCCCGCGGTGATCTTCCCTCAGCTCCTCCTCTGCGGTCTGTTCACACCCCGCTCCGCCATGCACCCCGTCCTTGAGGGCATCTCCGACGTCCTGCCGATGTCCTACGCGGTCGACGGCATGAACGAGGTCCTTCACCACACCGACGTGACGGCCACGTTCATCAGGGACGTCCTCGTCGTGGCGGGCTGTGCGCTGCTGGTCCTCGCCCTGGGCGCGGCCACCCTGCGGCGCCGCACGGTGTGACCCGACACCCGGACGTCCGCCCAGCGGACAACACCGCACACCCCGGACCCCCGGTGCGAGGATGTACCCCGGACGACGCACCCCGGAGGGCACCCGCACCATGACCCACAAAGTCGCAGTCCTCGGCACCGGCAAGATCGGCGAAGCGCTGCTCAGCGGAATGCTCCGCGCCGGCTGGGCCCCCGCCGACCTGCTCGTCACCGCCCGCCGCCCCGAGCGGGCCGAGGAACTTCGCGCGCGCTACGACGTCACCCCGGTCACCAACACCGAGGCGGCCAAGACCGCCGACACCCTCATCCTCACGGTCAAGCCGCAGGACATGGGCACCCTCCTGGACGAACTCGCCCCGCACGTCCCCGCCGACCGCTTGATCATCAGCGGCGCGGCCGGTATCCCCACCTCCTTCTTCGAGGAGCGCCTGGCCGCGGGCACCCCTGTCGTCCGTGTCATGACGAACACCCCCGCCCTCGTCGACGAGGCCATGTCCGTCATCTCCGCCGGCACCCACGCCACCGCCGACCACCTCGCCCACGCCGAGGAGATCTTCGGTGCCGTCGGCAAGACCCTCCGCGTCCCCGAGTCCCAGCAGGACGCCTGCACCGCCCTCTCCGGCTCCGGCCCGGCCTACTTCTTCTACCTGGTCGAAGCCATGACGGACGCGGGCATCCTCCTGGGCCTGCCCCGGGACAAGGCCCATGAACTCATCGTCCAGTCCGCGATCGGCGCCGCCGTGATGCTCCGCGACAGCGGAGAGCACCCCGTCAAGCTCCGCGAGAACGTCACCTCGCCGGCCGGCACCACCATCAACGCCATCCGCGAGCTGGAGAACCACGGCGTACGAGCCGCCCTCATCGCCGCCCTCGAAGCCGCCCGCGACCGCAGCCGCGAGCTGGCCTCCGGCAAGAAGGACTGACGCCACCGAACCCCGCCTCGGCGGCGCCTACCCGGCCGCGTGCACCACCGGCTCCGACACGGGTTCCAGCAGCCCGATCGCCCGGTAGGCCGCATCGACCGTCGGCCGGGCCATGGCCCGCGCCTTCTCCGCACCCTCCCGCAGCACCCCCTCCACATACACAGGATCCGCGCACAACTCCTTGTGCCTGGCCTGTACGGGCCTGAGGACCTCGATCACGGCCTCAGCGGTGTCCTTCTTCAAGGCGCCGTACGACTCATATACACCGCCCAAGGTCTCCGGGTTCCCACCCGTGCACGCCGCCAGGATCTCCAGCAGATTCGCCACCCCCGGCCGCTCCTCCCGGTCGTACACGACGTCCCGCCCGCTGTCGGTCACGGCCCGCAGCACCTTTCTGCGCACCGCGTCCGGCTCGTCGAGCAGATAGACGATGCCCGGCCCGGAGTCGTCCGACTTCCCCATCTTCGACGTCGGATCCTGGAGGTTCATCACCCTGGCGGCGACAGCCGGGGGCGTCGCCTTCGGCACCACGAACGTATGCCCGTACCGCTGGTTGAACCGCACCGCGAGGTCCCGCGTCAGCTCCACGTGCTGCGTCTGGTCGTCCCCGACGGGCACCTCGTCGGCCCGGTACGCCAGGATGTCCGCCGCCATCAGCGCCGGGTACGTCAGCAGCGACAGCCGCACGCTTCCGCCCCGCGCGTGCTCCCGCGCGGACTTCTCCTTGTACTGGATCATCCGCCGCATCTCACCGTCGGTCGCCACGCACTCCAGTACGTACGACAGCCGCGTGTGCTCCGCGACGTGACTCTGCACGAACACGGTGCACAGCTCGGGATCAAGCCCCGAGGCCAGCAACAGCGTCGCCGCCTGCCGACTGAGCCGACGCACCCGCGCCGGGTCGTGGTCCACGGTCAGCGCGTGCAGATCGACGATGCAGAACAGCGCGTCGGACCGGTGCTGGTCCACATCCGCCCACCGCCGCATGGCTCCCAGGTAGTTGCCCAGCGTCAGATGCCCGGTCGGCTTGACCCCGCTGAAGACCCGTGCCATTCCCTCTCCACCTCCTGGTAGGGACCGCCGCTCCTGGCGGCCGGCCCTCGGAGGTTCTGGAGGGAGATACGAGAACGGCCGCCGGGGCGGCGGCCGTTGGATGCATACGTGAGCAGGGCCGCCGTCAGGCGGCCCACCACTGCTGGTTGCACGTACGCGTCATCACGTTCCCCAGCATACGCGGCAGGGGCGCCCCCAGGACGTGAGTTGACACACCCCCAACAGATACGTACTGTTCTCCGAGTTGTCCGACGTGAGCGCCGACCCCGGTCGGTCCCCGGACAGCGATTCCGCAGGTACCACCCGTCAAACGGCGATGCGTCGTCGTATGCCTTGGTGTGCGTATTTGCGGAATGAGGAATCCGCGTTCGAAAGGCGCAGGACCCCGATTAGCTCGGGAGCCGGGAATCCGCTAAAGTCTCACTCGTCGGAACGGCCCAGCGGGCCGGGAAGACAAATCCCGCCGACCGGGAATCAGGCTCCGATAAGGG
>NZ_BAAJXA010000033.1:0-104493 GCF_057537855.1 Streptomyces diversicolor | reverse complement strand
GGCGACACCCTGTACAACATCGCCAGCGCCACGACCGGCCCACACCGGGCAGAACTACGAGCGGCGGCAATGTCGTTCAGCCGCACCCGCCGCTCCGCTATCCGTGCCGACCACCAAGCCGCCACCGCCCTGCACATGGCCGCCAAGGAACTCGCCTACGCCTCCAACGAGCCGGGCGGACTCGCCGTCGCCCTGCTCTTCGCCACCGTGCACCTGGCCCGCGCCGCCGCCAAGCGGCACGAACAGCGCGGCCACGAACAACAGGCCGCTGCGGCCGAAGCAGCCCTCCGCCACCTCCAGGCGGGCTACCAGCAGGCCGCCGCACCCGCCGTGGCGGGCCTGGCCCGCGGCGCACCACGAGCCGCAACCGCCCGCCGCTTCGAGCAGGACGTACGTGCGGCCCTCCCCGACCACGCCGACCGGATCCTCGCCGACCCCGCTTGGACCGCCCTGACCGCAACCCTCGCCCACGCCGAAACCGTCGGCCACAACCCCCGACGTCTCCTGGCCGAGGTAGGCACCCAGCGAGAACTCGACAGCGCCGAGCATCCCGCCGAGGTCCTCAACTGGCGCATCACCGCTCAACCGAGCCGGCGGACGCAAGCCGCTCGCATGAGGAGCACGCGCACGACCCCGCCTACGCCGCAGCCCACACCTACACCTACACCTACACCCACGATGAGCAAGCAGCTTACGGAGCGCGGTCGTCACCGATAGCGCGTCGGCTCTCAGCGACGGCAGACAAGAAGGCCACCAAGGCAGGTGATCTCGTACGCCCCGTGCTGGGCGATGTGATCGGCCACCAACGTGCGGGCACGGTCGATAGTCGCGTCGAAGGGCACGTCGTGCTGGTCCGCCCAGGCACGGTACGAAGCCATATGGGCAACCACAGGCTCAGGGTCGTGGACAGTGATGGTTCCCGGCAGTTCGACGACCTCCACACGGCCGAACTCCTCGCCGAGGAAGGCGGGCGCCTTCTCCAGGGAGAAGCGAGCGCTGAGCGAGATGCGAGCCGGGCCCCGGTCGATGCCGAGGACGTCGCCGGCGGCCCGCTGCCAGAGGTCGTCGAGTTCGGCCTTGTCGCGGTCGCTGTTGGTGGAGGCGATCATCAGCCCGTCACCGGCCACGATCCTGGCCAGTTCCCTGACCGACTGGGGGATATCGGGCACGTGGTAGAGCATGTGGAGCGCAAGGGCGGCGTCGACGCTGCCCGCCGCGAGCGGAAGTCTCGTGGCATCCGCCACGGCGACGGGGCCGGGGACGTCGGCGAGGATGCCGGGGGCGATGTCGAGGCCGAGCAAGAACAGGTCCCCACGGTCCTGACGGAGCCGCTGGATGAACTTGCCGTTGCCGCAACCGATGTCGACGACGCGCCCGCGTACGTCGCCCAACTGCTCGACGACGAGACCCGGCAGGTCGTACCGAGGCGTCTGCCACTGGTAGAGCGACTGCCGGGCGGCCAGGTCCCGGTCTCCGTTGTAGGCGCTGCCCGCCAGGCGGGCCCGGTCGGTCACAGCGGCGTCGTGGGCGGCGGACAAGTCGGTCACGTCGGCAACTCCGGAGGATGGGTGGCAGGCAGGGACGCACGGACAACCGTGTGCTGGAGCCGGTCGCGCAGGTGCACCGCTTGCGCGGCTCCACCGTACTGCGGCCCTCCCAGCTCCCGCCCGAGAACGGTGAGCCGACGCACGATACTGGCCGACATGCGTTCCGGCGAGGATTGGAAAACGAAACCGAGCATCTTTTCCGTGCCGTCCAGGTCGCCCAGGAGCAGGTGCCCGCTGGCGAGGTCGAGGTGCGCGGCGAACAGGTCACCAACCGACTGGTCATCTCCGTCCGCGCTGCGATAGAGGCGGATCGCCGTCTCCGCGCTGACGATCGCCCGCTGGACGTGCTCCTGCCCGCCTACGGCCAGAAGGGTCGTTCCGGCGTACGCGAACTGCTTGGCCGCAGGGAAGTCGAAGACTCCCAGTGCCTCGTCCCGACCCGAGATCGCCTCGCGAGATCGTTCGGCATCCGACAGGGCGGCGAGCGCTCCTGCCGAGTCGCCGACTATCGCCAGCGCCCGCGCCTCCAGGCTCGCCAGCCGTGCCCCGATGCTGCCGCCCTCCCTGTGCTGACGACCGACCTGGGCGAGCTGGGCCGCCCGCTCGTACTGCCCGGTCCAATACGCGATCAGTGACTCCACGGCCCGCACCCAGGCCAGCATCCCCTCATGCCCGGCCGCCTCGGCACAAGCCCGTGCGGTACGGGCGTGGGTGGCAGCCGAGCCGTAGTCGCCGAGGTCCAGGCAGACGTGAGCGGACAGGCCGCAGAGACGAGAGGCTGAGAGGTAGAGGTCGGTGGTCTGCCGGGGGTGTTGCCGTCCGCGCAGCAGCTCGAACACCCCGTCCCGTAACCGCTTGATCTCGACATACTGCTCCATCAACGGGTGGCTGACGTAGGTTCGCGCGAGCTGGCCGACATCCGCCTCCAACTGCTCGACGACGAGCTCGTCGACATTGCGCTGCGCGATGAACCGAGCGAACTCCGCCGACCGCGCTGCATCCTCCGACAGCGGAGCCCCACAGGCGCGAGAAGCCCCGGGCGACAGCGCGGGCAGCGCGATCTCGACCTCGTCAGCGGCGCCCCCGTCCCGCCTGCCCTTGCTGACTGCCACAGCCTGGTCGAGCTGGGCGACATCGACGTTGAAGACCCGCGCCAGGTGCTTCCGGGCGTACGGAATCGGAATCCGTACCTCGCGCTCGTACCGCCCGATCTCCTTGCCGGTCTTCGCGGAGCGCCCCTCCATGGCGTTGTACTCGTCGGCGACCCTCTGCTGGCTCCAGCCGCGCGCGGTGCGCAGCCGGACGAGCAAGGCGCCGATCCCGGTGTCGCGCATGCCGTCGCCCAGGAACACGTGACCTCTGGCCCCCATAGTGGCCCCCACTTTGGCCCCGTACTGGCTCCCGACCCAGATGAGTTAAGTCGCTTTGCTGTTGACCATGGCAAGCAGACTCGCCAACGAGACAACCGACGCCACACCGGATCTCCTTCCGGTCACGGGCCGGCACCGCACCATGTTCTTCCCCCGCCGCAGGACCACACCGCTTACCGCTCGCAACTTCGTCGTCGCCACGCTGACCGAATGGGGCGAGACCAGTCGCCTCGACGACATGCGGCTGTGCGCCTCGGAGCTCGTCACGAACGCCGTGCTTCATGGAGCACCCGTGGGACGCCTCGTGCTCGTGCGTGTCGGCTCCCTCGATGACCAACTGCGCATCGAGGTCCACCACGCCGGCGACGACACTCGGATCCAGCGCGATCCCGGGGAGTCCGCCGTCGACGGCCGTGGCCTGCTGATCGTCTCGGCTACGGCGGACGGCTGGGGCGTGAAGGAGCGCACGGGCCCCGGAAAGTGCGTCTGGGCCGCATTCGACCGTGCCAAGAACGGGGCCGCTCCCCTGCCGCCCCACACCACCGGCCCCCAGGGAGGCACCTCGTGACCACGCACCCCGTCTCGCCGAACACTGTTCTCGCCAACGCCCTCCACCACGCCGAGGACGTCCTGACCCCGCGCATCCTGGCTACCCCGCCCGAGCGGATCGTGCTGGTCGTCGGCACCCAGATCAACGGCGCCCCGCACATCGGCACCTCGCTCGTGCAGTCCCTGGCCTTCGCCATGGCCGCCCGCCTGCGCGACCGCTTCGGTCTCCCCACCGAGGTGCTCTTCAGCGCCCTCGACAACGCCCCGTACTAGCTGGCCACCGACCCGGCCAGCGGCAACCGCTACCAGCGCGCCTACGCCCAGGCCCTCGGCGAGCAGGCCCTGCTCGACCTCGTCACCGCCCTCTACCAGCCCCTCTTCACCGCCCTGTCCAGGTACCTGGGCATCCCGCACCACATCGAGACGTACACCCAGCAGCAGGCCGGCGAGCACTACCGCCGCACCTGGCTCCGCCTGCTCCCCCGCGTCGACGCCGCCCGCTGGTGGCTCGCCCCCTCCACCGGCACTCCTCACCTCCGCGTCCCCTGCCCTCACCCCGGCTGTGGCTGGGCTGAGAAGCACGCCGAACGCACCCGGGTCCGCCTCACCGGGCCCGAGTCGGCGGTGGTCTCCGCCGTCTGCATCCACCACGGCCCGTACGAGGCCGCGATCACGCCCACCGCCGGCGCGTACCTGGACCTGGCCACCCTGTACCGCAACCTGGTCAAGGAACTCGCCCTGACGAGTCCCAACGGCACGCTGCACGTCATGGTCAAGGGCGGCGACTGGGTCTTCGGCTCCCACCTCGTCGACGAGGCCCTCCAGGCTGTGGGCCTCACGCGCACCCAGCTCCCGGCCCGCCTGTTCTGCCCCCAGGTCGTCACCGACACCGGCGCCAAGCTGTCGAAATCCCTCGTACGAGAAGGCCGTGCCCCCTTGCCCGAAGGCGCTGCCCCTTGGATGCTCGACACCCGGCAGTGGCCCGGCACCGTCACCGAGTACGCCGACCAACTGCTCGCCATGGCCGAGACCTTGCTCTCCGACCCCCGCCACTTCTTCCGTTCGTACTCGGCCGCCGAAATCGGCCGCATGATCACCGTACCGTCCCCCAGGAGCGTTCCCTCCCGATGACCGACCGCACCGCCCGCGTCCGCGAGCTCAACCTCTACCGCCAGTACTTCGAGCTCGTCGCCGCGGGCACCAAGACCATCGAGGTGCGGGTCAAGTACCCGCACCTCGCGGACCTCGCCGCCGGCGACACCATCCGCTTCCGCATCAAGGACACCGACGAGACCTGCGACGTGACAGTCCTCCGCGTCACCGAGTACCCCAACTTCGAGGCCCTCCTCGACGGCGAAGGTCCGTCCAACATCAACCCGACTGCCACCCGCGACCAGCAGCTCGCCAACATCCGCACGATCTACGGCCCCGAGAAGGAAGCCCTCGGAGCCCTCGCCATCGAGATGAAGCGCATGGACTGACTGATTCCCGCTCTTACAAGATCGGTCACTCGGAGCCATCCTCAACCGGAACGGCAAAGCCTATCGAGGCCGCCCCGACGGCACCACTCAGGAGGGGGCGCGGTGACCAGTTCAGTTCCCTGGACAGATCGTCTGTCCACCGGTACAGAAGCGACTCAGGACGACGTGGTGCGCTGGTACCAGAGCACGCGCGAGGGCAGGGCCTACGTGCCCACGATGATCTGGGGCACGCTCCAGACCGAGGCGTACGCCACCGTAATCCTCGGCCAGGTCGTCGACTTCCTCGGCATCCCGAACGACGTGCCGGCGGGCGTCGCCAAGCGCATGCAACGGCAGCAGGTGTTGTACGACGGCAAGCACCATTACGACGTCATCCTCGGGGAGCAGGCGCTCTACACGAACATCGGTGGGCCCGAGGTCATGCGAGAACAGATCGAGCGCCTCCTGCGAGAGCTCGGCCTGGCCTCGCTCACCCTCGGGATCCTTCCCTCCACCGCACGGGTGGACCTGTTCCCCGTCCACGCGTTCAACATCTACGGCGATGGCGACCGGGCCCACGTCGAACTCGTCTCCTCCTCCGTGGACATCACGGAACAGAGCGAACTCGACCTCTACAACAAAGCCTTCACCGTGCTGAGCCGTGCGACATCGTACGGCGACGCCGCCGAGGAGCTTCTGAAGAAGGCCCACTCCTTCTGGACGAACACCCCGCTCCGGCAATAGGCCCCTCGTCACTCCAGCGGCGGAACGCCGCGCGGCAGTCCGAAGCGCAAACCGATCAAGACCGCCGCGCCCCATCGCCGGCAATCAGAACCTCGGCGGCAGCCTCGCCGTCCAGGCCAGTGTCGACGAGGCCATCGCCCTCACATGTCCGACAATCCGTCCGACGAAGGGAACCCAGTGGTCCAGCAGTCCGACGACCAGCCGAAGGCCCTCAAGCCGGCGGTCGAATCGATGACCCTGCTGGTCGCCGCCGTCATCGTCCACGACAAGGCCACCAACCGCGTCGTCCTCCTCCGGCGCGGCGAGAACGCCAAGTTCGGCCAGGGAATGTGGGACCTCCCCGTCGACAAGAGCGAACCGGGCGAGCCCATCACCGAAACCGCGGTCCGCGAGCTCTACGAAGAGACGGGCCTGACCGTGAAGCCCGCTTCCCTCAAGGTCGCCCACATCATTCACGGCGCCTGGGGCGTCGAGGCCCCCAACGGCTTCCTCACCGTCGTCTTCGCCGCCCACGACTGGACTGGCGAGCCCGAGAACCGTGAACCCCGCAAGCACTCCCAGGTCCGCTGGGTCGACGCCGCCGCAATCCCCGAAAACTTCGTGGACACCACCGCCAGCGCGCTCCTAGGAGACCAAGAAGGCCTGATCTTCTTTGCGCCTTCTGACCTGCGGTTTCCTTGATTGCAGCGTCTCCCTGCCCGCCAAACCCGGCGCCCCGGACGGACCGGGTGCGGTCTTTTTCCCGCGGCCACGGGCGCAGGTCCGCCCGGTGTCGCAGACAAGGACGGTCGTCGTGTCCGACCCCGCTGAGGGTGGCGCGGAGCCGCCCGGGCTGCGGCAGGTGAAGATCGCGTTGCTCGCCACACCGGCCCAGCACGAGGAGCTGATGGACCGCCTGGCCGACGTGCTGTGCCCCGATCCGGAGCACGAGGGGCCCTGTCACGTCCCCTGGGGCATGCACAGCGTCAACGGGGACTCCCTGTCCCGCCGGCGGCGTAGGGCGCTGCCGAAGGAGATCGAGGAGACCGACTGGGATCCGCGGAACGGTGCGGGTACGGACACCGGGGCGGACCCCGGAACGTCCTGGAGGCCCGCCTGAGCGAAGCGGGCCTGGCTACGATCGCCGGATGAGCATTCGCTGGGCCCATGCCTTCGTCGACCGGCCCGCTGAGCAGGTCTCGGCTGCTGGGGCGTTCTGGACGGCCGTCACCGGGACCCGGCTCTCCGAACCGCGCGGCGAGCACGGCGAGTTCGTGACCCTTGTGCCGGCGGACGCCGACGCCTGCGTGAAGGTGCAGGGCGTCGCCGCCGGTCCGGGCGGCGCCCATCTCGACTTCTGCGTGGACGACGTCGAGGCGTTCGTGGCGTCCGCGCGAGCACTCGGCGCGGTTCCCGTCGCCGAGCACGGCGACTGGTGCGTGCTGCGCTCCCCGGCCGGGCAGCCGTTCTGTGTCGTGCCGTGGCACGGGGAGTCGGTCCGGCCCCCGGTGGTGGCGGGCAGCAGGCTGGACCAGGTGTGCCTGGACATCGCGCCGTCCGCGTACGACGCCGAGGCCGCGTTCTGGGCCGAGTTGACCGGCTGGGAGCAGCTGACCGGCTCGCTCCCCGAGTTCCGGGTGCTGCGGCCGCCGCCGGGCCTGCCCGTCCGGATCCTGCTGCAACGGCTGGGCGAGGAGCGGCCCGCCGCCGCGCACCTCGACGTGGCCTGTGCGGACATCGCGGCGACCCGGGCCCGCCACCAGGACCTCGGGGCCGCCGTCGTGGCCCACGGCCCGCACTGGACGGTGCTGCACGACCCGGCGGGCGGCACCTACTGCCTGACCGGCCGTGACCCGGAGACGGGCGGCCTGCCGGCGTCGGCGCCCGACGACGCACGCCCGTGACCCCACACAGGGGGAAGCCCGGGCCCGCGTGGCCGTTCCCGTTCGCCGCGGGCGGCGTTCGGGGTGTGTCGTGGGGCCGCTGCCCCACGTACGGCTCCCGGGGCTCCGCCCCGGCCCGCGACCACGGCGTGCGCCCTCCCCCGTCGGCCACCCGCCAGCGCCATACTCCGCGACGTCCCCCGGCCGCCGTCACCCCCAGTGCTCGACGTCCACCACAGCCTCGACCGGTACCGGCCCGTACACGTGCGGGAACTCCTCGCCGCCCGGTTCCACTGCCTCGTACTTCACGGGTACGCCGAGCAGCGCCGGGTCCACGACCAGGACCACCAGGTCTTCGGGGCGGTCATGCGAGCCGTACAAGAAGGCCGCCACGCGCGGAAGTTGGGCGCGGGTGGAGAAGTGGATGAAGCCCTCCTCCCGCAGCGTGCGGCCACGGGTGGACATCTCATAGCTGCCGCGCTCGCGAGCCGCTTCCCACAGGGGGCGTTCCGTGATGTGGAGGATGTACGGGAGTTTCGGCATGCTGCCACGCTACGGCGTCGGCCGGACGCACGGCTCGTGGCCGGGAACATGGGCGCCGCACCGGCGGTGCCGGGACGGGCTCAGGGCTTCTTCGCGCCGCTCGCGTGGGGCTCACCCCGCTGTTGCTCGGCGGCGGGGTCGGCGCAGGCCGTGCAGTCGGGGTTGCGGCAGGGGCCAGGCCCCCACACGGGGACCCAGGCGCCCAGGGTCTTGTGCCGCTTGACGACCGTCTCGACGGGCTGTCCGCAGGCGGGACAGACGTGTTCCTCGCTGTCCATGCCCCCAGGGTAGGGCGTGCGGTGGCACAGCGCGTCCCGTGCCGTGGCGGCGCCCCTCAGCCCATGCGGGACAGGAGGGCAGGGGGCGATGTCCGACCCCTTGACCGGCCAGCGAGAGGGGCCCTACGGGGCAGCGCGAGCGGGCCCCACCGCCGGGCAGCGCGAGCGGGCCAGACGGCTGGGCAGCGAGACCGGGCCAAATGGCTGGGCAGCGCGAGCGGGCCGAGGTGCCCCGTCCGGCATGCGTCGGCAGGCCCCGCGCACCGCGGGATCCGCGGGGGCCACCGGGCCGGAGCCGTCGGGGGCGTGCGGGGGTCAGGAACCGCACGCCCCGACGGCTCCGGGGGCCTTCCGGGGCCGGCCGTCGGCCTCAGTTGCTGCGCCGGGTGACGAACTCGGCCAGCGCGATGAGGCTCCCCGCCGCCTCCGGATCGGGAACCGCGCGAGCCAGTTCCTGCATCGCCCGGGACATCCGGTCCGCCGCCTGGGCCTGCGCCCAGTCCCGGCCGCCCGCCCGCTCGACGGCCAGCGCGGTCCGCTCCAGGTCCTGCTCGTCGTACGGCCGTCCGTACAGTGCGGCCAGCTCGGTCGCCGCAGCCCTACCGGAGGTGAGGGCCGCGACCACCGGCAGCGACTTCTTGCGGGCGGCGAGGTCGGCGCCGGCCGGTTTGCCGGTGCGGTCCGGGTCCCCCCATATCCCGATGACGTCGTCGATCAACTGGAAGGCGAGCCCGGCCTGCCGTCCGAAGGCGTCCAGCGCCGCCACCTCCTCCTCGTCCGCCCCCGCGTACAGCCCGCCGAGGGCGCAGGCACAGCCGATCAGCGCGCCGGTCTTGGCCTCGGCCATGGCGATCACCTCGTCGAGCGTGACCTCCTCGGCGGCGCGCTCCTCCAACGCCGTGTCCGTGTGCTGGCCCTCGCACAGTTCGAGCACGCAGTCGGCGAGCCGGACGGCCGCGGCCCGGGACGCCGGGTTCGGGTCCGCGGCGAGCAGCCGCAGGGCCAGCGCCTGCAGCGCGTCCCCGGCGAGGATCGCGTCGGCGACGCCGAACACGGTCCACGCCGTGGGCCGGTGTCTGCGGGAGGTGTCCCGGTCCATCACGTCGTCGTGCAGCAGCGTGAAGTTGTGCACCAGTTCCACCGCCGCGGCGGCCGGGAGGGCCGCCGTGCGCGCCCGGGGGCCGCCGAGCGCCGCCGCCGCGGTGAGGACGAGCGCGGGCCGGATCGCCTTGCCCGCGTTGCCCGTGGCCGGGGTGCCGTCCGCGTGCTCCCAGCCGAAGTGGTAGCGCACGATCCGGCGTATGGCGTCCGGCAGCGAGTCGACGGCGGCCCGCAGTTCCGGGTCGACCGACGCCCGGGCCCGGTCCAGGACGGCCGTGGCCTCATGCCCGTCGAGCGGGGGCCCGCCCTCCCGGGTGGGCCGTGGCCGCTCGTCCGGCACCGCCGGCTCGCCGGTCCCCGGCGGGCCGGCGGGGTACTGCTTCGTCTCCGTCAAGAACTCGGCCATGGGTCCCCCTCGCTGAGTCCGCGGACGGTGGCGTCGCCGTCCCGGCTGGGCGGGTACCCCGAGGGTGTACCCATCCGAGTGGGCAAGAACACGGCTGCGACGTGCGGAAACGTCACCTCCACCGGCCGATCTCGACGTTCTCCAGGACACCGAGCGCGTCCGGCACCAGGACCGCCGCCGAGTAGTAGGCGGTCACCAGGTAGTTGATGACGGCCTGCTCGTTGATGCCCATGAAGCGGACGGACAGGCTCGGTTCGATCTCGTCCGGGATCCCCGCCTGCCTGAGGCCGATGACCCCCTGGTCCTCCTCTCCCGTACGCATGGCGATGATCGAGGTCGTGCGCGCCTCGCTGATCGGGATCTTGTTGCACGGATAGACCGGCACCCCGCGCCAGGTCGGGATGCGGTTGCCGCCGATGTCCACGGTCTCGGGGACGAGTCCGCGCTTGTTCAGCTCGCGGCCGAACGCGGCGATGGCACGCGGGTGGGCGAGGAACAGCTTGGTGCCGCGCCTGCGGCTCAGCAGCTCGTCCATGTCGTCCGGGCTTGGCACGCCGTCGTGCGGCTGGATCCGCTGGTCGTACTCGCAGTTGTGCAGCAGACCGAACGCGCGGTTGTTGACCAGCTCGTGCTCCTGGCGTTCCTTCAACGCCTCGACGGTGAGCCGCAACTGCTGCTCCGTCTGGTTCATCGGCTGGTTGTACAGGTCGGCCACGCGCGTGTGGACGCGCAGCACGGTCTGGGCGATGCTCAGCTCGTACTCACGGGGCTTCGCCTCGTAGTCGACGAACGTGTGCGGGATGTCCGGCTCTCCGGAGTGGCCGGCCGCGAGGTCGAGCGCCTTCTCGCCGTACTTGTTGGTGCGCTGCGCCGGGATCGCGCGCAGCCGCCGCAGATGATCGCGCAGGGAGTCCGCGCGCTCCGCGACCTGTTCGAAGTCCCGGCGGGTCAGGATGAGCACCGTGCACGCGGTGCCCGCGCGGGCCGTGTACTCCCAGATGGCGTCCGGGTCGAGCAGCGCCTGTTCCCCGAAGTACGCGCCGTCGGCGAGGACCCCGAGGATCGCGTCGTCGCCGTACGGGCCCGTGCCGAGCTTTTCCACCCGGCCGTGCGCCAGCAGGAACACCTCGTCGGCCCGGCCGCCGAACGAGGCGATCACCTCGCCCGGGGCGAAGTCGCGTTGACGGCAGCGCTGGGCGAGTTCGGAGAGGACCTCCCCGTCCTCGTAGGACCGCAGGGCCGGCAGTTCGCCGAGTTCGGCGGGGATCACCTCGACCTGGTCGCCGGTCTTCACGAAAGTGATGCGGCCGTCGCCGACGGCGTACGTCAGCCGGCGGTTCACCCGGTACGTGCCGCCCTGTACGTTCACCCAGGGCAGTGTCCGCAGCAGCCAGCGGGAGCTGATCTCCTGCATCTGGGGCGCGGACTTGGTGGTGGTGGCCAGGTTCCGCGCTGCCGCCGTGTCCAAGGACTGCTGCGGCTTGCCCTGATCCGTGCGGACCTCTTCGCCTACCGACATAGAGAATTGCCCTCCCAGTCTGCACCGGCGCCGAACCGCGCCGGGCATCGGCCTCGCTCGCGACCAGCCTTCCAGCACGCTGCGTGATAGCACCATTACCCAAAAGAGCGGGAATGGCTCGTCACGCCGCTGGGCAGGAAGAGGGGCCTTCGGGCCGGACGGCGCCGGGCGCGCGCGATGTCCGGATCGACTCGCACGGCACCCGAACAAGGTGGCCAAGACGTCCGATTCCATTGACACTTACCGTGGTTGATCGATCGCAGCAGGTGAATCGTGTCCGGCACGAGGGAGGCGTCCATGGCTTCACCCATGTCCGCGAGCCGTTTTCGGGACGCCTTGAGAGCGGAGGGTGTCACGGTCGTGGAGGTCGGCGACTGGAAGCATCACAATCGCAATCACAAGGGCGCGTGGGGGCCCGTGCACGGGGTGATGATCCATCACACGGTGACCAGCGGCAGCGAGGCGACGGTGGCGCTCTGCCGGGACGGCCACGCCGATCTGCCGGGTCCGCTGTGCCACGGTGTGATCACCAAGGACGGCAAGGTCCACCTCGTCGGCCACGGCCGGGCCAACCACGCCGGGCTCGGCGACGACGACGTGCTCCGCGCGGTCATCGCCGAGACGGCGCTTCCGCCGGACAACGAGGCCAACACCGACGGCAACCGGCATTTCTACGGCTTCGAGTGCGAGAACCTGGGCGATGGCAAGGACCCGTGGCCGGCGGTCCAGCTCACGGCGATCGAGCGGGTGTCCGCGGCGATCTGCCGCCACCACGGCTGGACGGAACGCTCGGTCATCGGCCACCTGGAGTGGCAACCGGGAAAGGTGGACCCCCGTGGCTTCACCATGAACTGGCTGAGACAACGCATCAAGGAACGCCTGACCGACTGACCGACTGAGGTTTGCCGGGCGGCGGACAGCCAGGCTGCGGGCCGCCGATAGACGACCGGACGGCGGACGTTAGGCAGCCGGGCGGCGGCAAACGGCAGGACGGCGGCGAGCGGCAGGCAACGGGCGGCGGACGGCCAAGCGGCGGCTTCCGGTGGCCAGCCGGACGACGGCAGACGACAGGCGGCCGGTGCGGGGGCAGGCGGCCAGGCGGCGGACGGCGGCGGGCAGCAGACGGCCGGACCGCGGCGGCTGCCGGCGGGCAGCCAGGCGGCAGCGGACGGCAAACGGCCGGGCACCGGCGAGCGGCAGTCAGCCCGACGGCAACGGAAGGCAGGGGCGGCAGGATGCCGGACGGCGGCAGGCGACAGACTGCCGGGGCGGCGGCTGCCTATAGACGGCCGGACGGCGGTAGACGACAGCGGCTGCCGGTAGGTGGCCAGATGGCGGCGGACGGCCAGGGGTGGCAGAGGGTTGCGGGTGCCGGTGGGCGGTCGGGCAGCGGCGAGCGGCAAGCAGCCGGGCGGCGTACGGCCAAGGCGACGACAAGCGACCAGACGACAGCGCACAACAGACGACCAGGCGGCCTACGACCAAGGCGACGACAAGCGACCAGACGACAGCGCACAACAGACGACCAGGCGGCCTACGACCAAGGCGACGACAAGCGACCAGGCGACAGCGGACGGCCAGGGGGTGGCAGGCGGTTGCGGGTGCCGGTGGGCGGTCGGGTGGCGGGTGCCGGTGGGTGCCACGCGGCGGGCGTCACGGGTGACAATGGCGTCGTGGTCGCTTCTGGGTCTCTTGCCGCTCGGCTTCCGTCGCCCACCGAAGTCGTCGATGACCGGCGGTTCTCCCGGCACGGGATCCGTCTGCTGCTCAAGCGGGACGACCTGATCCACCCGGAGCTGATCGGCAACAAGTGGCGCAAGCTGGCGCCGAACCTGGCCGCGGCGGCGGGGCGGACGATCGTCACGTTCGGCGGGGCGTACTCCAACCACCTGCGGGCCACCGCCGCCGCGGGCCGCCTGCTCGGCCTGCCCACCATCGGAGTGGTCCGCGGCGAGGAGTTGGCCGACCGCCCCCTCAACCCCTCCCTGGCCCGGTGCGCGGCCGACGGCATGCGGCTGCACTTCGTCGACAGGTCGACGTACCGCGAGAAGACGGACCCGCGGACCCTGGCCGCCCTGCTGCGCGCGACCGGCGCCGAGGACGCCCACGTGATCCCGGAGGGCGGCAGCAACGCCGTAGCCGTACGCGGCTGCCGGGCCCTGGGCGAGGAACTGCGCGGGCAGGCCGACGTCGTCGCCGTCGCCTGCGGCACCGGCGGCACCCTGGCCGGTCTCGCCGCCGGCCTCGCCCCCGGCCGGCGCGCCCTCGGCATACCGGTACTCAAGGGAGGCTTCCTGGCCGCCGAGGTACGCGCACTCCAGGAGCGCGCCTTCGGCGCCCCGCGCGGCTCCTGGTCCCTCGACGACCGCTTCCACTGCGGCGGCTACGCCCGTACCACCCCCGAACTCGACGCCTTCGCCGAGGACTTCGAACAGCGCCACGGCCTGCCCGTGGAACGTCTCTATGTCGCCAAGTTGCTCTATGGCCTCGTCACCCTGGCGGACGAGGGCGCCTTCCCACCCGGCACGACCGTCGCGGCCGTCGTCACGGGCCGCCCCTTCCCGGAGCGCGGCTGAGCAGGTCCAGCGAAGTCCGCTGCGGTTCGACAGCGCCCCGAAGGGGCGCGAAGAACCGCGCGACCAGCCACAACGGCGCCGTGGACGACCGACGGCATGTCGCGGCGTTTCCAGCGGAGCGCTCAGGCGGTCTCGCGGTACGCGGCCGCCTCCTCCAGGTCCAGTCTGCGCAGCAGCGTGCGCAGCATCTCGTCGTCGATGTAGCGGCCGTCCCGCAGCCGTACGAACACATCGCGCTCGGCGCTGATCATCTCCCGGGACAGCCGGCGGTAGGTGTCGTCGGCGGTCTCCCCGGTCACCGGGTTCACCGCGCCGAGCCGTTCCCAGACGGCGTTGCGGCGGCGTTCCAGGACGTTGCGGAGGCGGTCGGCGAGCGGCTGCGGCAGGGCGTTGCGCTCGTCGGAGAGCAGGTCGTCGAGGCGTGCCTCGGCGGCCCGGGACGCCTGCGCCTGGGCATTGGCCTCGGCGAGGGTCTGCGTCTGCGGGTCGCGGCCGGGGAAGCGCAGCGCCCGGATCAGCGGAGGCAGCGACAGGCCCTGGACCACCAGCGTCCCGATGACCGTCGTGAACGTCAGGAAGAGGATCAGGTTGCGCTGCGGGAAGGGCGCTCCGCCGTGTGTGGTGACCGGGATCGAGAAGGCGATGGCCAGCGACACCACGCCCCGCATCCCGGCCCATGAAGTGATCATCGCGCCCCGCCAGGTGGGGTCGGTCTCGCGCTGTCTGATCCGGGCGGACAGCCGCCGGGGCAGGAAGGTGGCCGGATACACCCACACGAACCGGGCCGCGACCACCACCAGGAAGAGGGCGACCGCGTACCCGGCGGCCTCGGCGCCCGCGTACGATCCGAGGCCCCTGAGGACGACCGGCAGTTGCAGTCCGATCAGCGCGAACACCGCCGACTCCAGGACGAAGGCGACCATCTTCCAGACCGCCTCCTCCTGGAGCCGCGTGGCGAAGTCGACCTCCCACGCGCGGTGTCCCAGATACAGCGCGACGACGACGACCGCGAGCACACCGGAGGCGTGCACCTGCTCGGCGACGCTGTAGGCGACGAACGGGATCAGCAAGGAGAGCGTGTTCTGGAGCAGGGGCTCCTTCAGATGCGTGCGCAGCCAGTGGAGCGGTGCCATCAGCACCAGGCCGACGCCGACGCCGCCGAACGCGGCGAGCAGGAACTCGCCGATCCCGCCGGCCCAGGTGGCGCCCTCGCCCACGGCCGCCGCGAGGGCCACCTTGTACGCGGTGATCGCGGTGGCGTCGTTCAGCAGGGACTCGCCCTGGAGGATGGTCGTGATCCGGGAGGGCAGCCCGACCCGGCGGGCCACCGCCGTCGCCGCGACCGCGTCCGGCGGCGCCACCACTGCGCCCAGCACCAGGGCGGCGGTCAGCGGCATCCCTGGCACGATCAGGTAGACCGCCCAGCCGACGAGGAACGTCGCGAAGAGCACGTATCCCACGGAGAGGAGCGCCACGGGGCGCAGCTGAGCGCGCAGGTCCAGATAGGAGCTGTCGCTCGCCGAGGTGTACAGCAGCGGCGGCAGCAGGAGCGGCAGGACGACCTCCGGGTCGAGGGCGTACTCGGGCACCCCGGGGACGTACGAGACCGCCAGTCCGACCGCGACCAGCAGCAGCGGTGCCGGCACCGGGGTGCGCCGGGCGGCCCCCGCCACCGCCGCGCTGCCCGCCACCAGCAACAGCAGCGGCATCACGTCCATGTCCTCGCCCACCCTCTTTTCCGCGCGGTCAACCGCACGCCCGTCGTAATCTGGCAATCATGAAACAGTGCACGCACGCCGACGCGCTGCCGCACCCCGAGCCGGAGCCGCGCACCGAGACCTGCCCGGAATGTCTCGCACAGGGCACGCACCCGGTGCAACTGCGGCTCTGCCTGACCTGTGGCCACGTCGGCTGCTGCGACTCCTCGCCGGGCCGGCACGCGACGGGGCACCACGAGCAGTCCGGTCACCCGGTGATGCGGACCTTCGAGCCGGGCGAGAACTGGCGGTGGTGCTTCGTCGACCACGTCCTCGTGTGACACTGCATGACGACGCCCGGTCCCGACGGTTCGACCGTCTGACGCCTGGGTACGTCAAACCGGCGCGCGCTCTTCCCATTTGGGCCCGCAGACCCCTAGACACGGAGCGTATCCACAGTTTTACTGTGAGTAACGACAGGGGTTGGGGTCCCGGGGACAGAAAAGTTCGGAGCGCGATAGCGTCACCGCTGAACCAGGAACCGCGTTACCCCGAGGGGCGACCCTCGGCCCTGTAGAGCTTGTACCACCTTGGAGGTGAGGGTGTCCCAGATCGCAGGCGAGCCCGCGACCCAGGACTTCGTGGAAGTCCGGCTGCCGGCTGCGGGTGCCTACCTGTCGGTGCTGCGGACGGCCACGGCCGGACTCGCCGCCCGCTTGGACTTCACCCTGGACGAGATCGAGGACCTGCGCATCGCGGTGGACGAGGCCTGCGCGATCCTGCTCCAGCAGGCCGTGCCGGGCTCGGTGCTCAGCTGTGTCTTCCGCCTCGTCGACGACTCGCTGGAGGTCACGGTGTCCGCGCCGACCACGGACGGGCACGCCCCCTCGCGGGACACCTTCGCCTGGACCGTGCTGTCGGCCCTGGCGGGCAAGGTCTCCTCGGCCGTCGACGAGGACAAGACCGTGTCGATCAGCCTGTACAAACAGCGCGGCGCGGGACCCGGGCCGGCGTGAGGAACGGGGACGGGCCGGTGCGGGACGAAGAGCGCGGCACACGGGAACTGCCCGCCGAGGGCAAGGGCGCCCCGAGCGGATCTCGGCGCCCGGCGGACGGCATCGACGGCATCCCCGAACAGGCCAGGCCGCATCCGGAGGACGACTCCGCGCAGGCCGATCGGGACGGTGCCATGCAGAGCGCGCCTTCGGCGGGACGGAACGGGGTCGTGTCCCCAGTCCGAGCGGAGGCGAGGGCTCGGGGAAGGGCGACGGGCGGGACGATGAGCGAGCACGAGCGATACTCCGCGGACGACGCGCCGGGCGCACAGGGCGTTCCTGGCACGCAGCACGATCCTCAGGACCGCAGCGGGGCACGCGCCATGTTCGTCGAGCTGCGCACGCTCAAGGACGGCAGTCCGGAGTACGCGGAGCTGCGCAATCAGCTGGTCCGCATGCATCTGCCGCTCGTGGAGCACCTTGCGCGCCGGTTCCGCAATCGCGGCGAACCGCTCGACGACCTCACCCAGGTCGCCACCATCGGCCTGATCAAGTCCGTTGACCGGTTCGACCCGGAGCGCGGGGTGGAGTTCTCCACGTACGCCACGCCCACGGTCGTCGGTGAGATCAAACGGCACTTCCGGGACAAGGGCTGGGCGGTGCGCGTCCCGCGGCGGCTACAGGAGCTGCGGCTCGCGCTGACCACGGCCACGGCCGAGTTGTCGCAGTTGCACGGCCGCTCCCCCACGGTGCACGAGCTGGCCGAGAAGCTGGCCATCTCGGAAGAGGAGGTCCTGGAAGGGCTGGAATCGGCCAACGCCTACTCCACGCTCTCCCTGGACGTCCCCGACACCGACGACGAGTCCCCGGCGGTGGCCGACACGCTCGGCGCGGAGGACGAGGCGCTGGAGGGCGTCGAGTACCGCGAGTCCCTCAAGCCGCTGCTCGAAGACCTTCCGCCGCGCGAGAAGCGGATCCTTCTGCTGCGGTTCTTCGGCAACATGACCCAGTCGCAGATCGCCCAGGAGGTCGGCATCTCCCAGATGCACGTCTCCCGCCTGCTGGCCCGAACCCTGGCCCAGCTCCGCGAAAAGCTCCTCGTGGAGGAGTAGCCGACGCCCAGCCGGCAGCGGCAGCACGCTCCGCCGGCGGAAGCCGGGGCGCCTGCGACGGCGGGAGCCGGGAGTTGCTGCGGCGGGAGTCGGGAGCGGTGTCTCCGGGGCATCCCGGTGCCGCAGGCACCCCCCGGCCGCCGTCGCGCGCCGCCGCCGGCCGGGGCGATCGACGTTCCCTCGTGCTCGCGTTCTTCGGTGATCTCGACGGTGGCGTCGAGGATGCGCTGACGCGGCTCCAGCCCGTTAGCGCGCTTTCTGCGTGCCGCTTACGGCCTCGCCATGAGCCGATCTCCGGTACGCGACGCGCCTCGGTGCCTGACCGTCCCCGCCGCCTCCGTTGCGGTCCGTACCGGCGACGTCTTCTAGCGTCTGGGCTCCCGGGTGTGGCCCGGGGTGTGGATGCCCAGGGCCTGGGTGGTCTCCGCGTTGATCAGCAGGAACAGGGCCGCCACCGCCACCACCGCGAGCACGATGCCCGCCGGAATGGCCACGCTGTCGGCCTGGAGCAGGCTGTAGGCGACGGGCAGGGCCATGATCTGGGTGATCACGGCGGGCCCCCGGCTCCAGCTGCGCCGCAGCAGCAGACCGCGCGCGGCAAGCAGCGGCAGCAGCGCCAGGACGATCAGGGTGACGCCCAGCGTGATGGCCTGCTGCCGGTCGTCCGGCGCCCCGGTGAGGCCGAGGACGAACGTCCACACGCCCCCGATCACCAGCGCGGCCCCCTCCAGCGCGGCCAGCGCCGCCGCCAGGGTCAGCCGGCGCGGACGCGGGCCGTCGGCCGCCGCGGGGTTCGGGGAGGGGTTCTGCTCACTGCTCACCCCAGCAGCGTAGCCGCCGCCGCTCCACCCCGGGTGTCCAGGCCGACGCCCTGTCCTCTTACCGGATCCCTACCCTCGGTCTGGGCCCGGTACCACCCAGTAGGTACGCTGCACCCCATGCGTGCACTACTCGTGGTCAATCCAGCGGCAACCACCACAAGCGCACGTACGCGCGACGTACTGATCCACGCCCTGGCGAGCGAGATGAAGCTGGAGGCGGTCACCACCCAGTACCGGGGGCACGCGCGCGACCTGGGCCGGCAGGCCGCGGACAGCGACGACATAGACCTGATCGTGGCGCTCGGCGGCGACGGCACCGTCAACGAGGTCGTCAACGGCCTGCTGCACGGCGGCCCCGACCCCGACCGGCTGCCCGGCCTCGCGGTGGTGCCCGGCGGCTCCACCAATGTGTTCGCCCGCGCGCTCGGCCTGCCGAACGATCCGGTCGAGGCCACCGGCGCCCTGCTGGACGCGCTGAGCGAAAAGCGCGAGCGCGTCGTCGGCCTCGGCCTCACCGCGGGCACCCCCGGCACCGCCGACGAGTCGGTCCCGGCGCGCTGGTTCACCTTCAACGCGGGCCTGGGCTTCGACGCCGGCGTCGTCGGCCGCGTCGAGCAGCAGCGCGAACTCGGCAAGACGTCGACCCACGCTCTGTACGTCCGCCAGGTCCTGAGGCAGTTCCTCGGTGAGCCGAACCGCAGACGGGGCACGATCACTCTTGGCCGTGAGGGCGCCGACCCGGTTGACGATCTCGTCGTGGCGATAGTCTCGAACACGTCTCCCTGGACGTATCTCGGCAATCGCCCGATGTATACGTCGCCTAAGGCCTCGTTCGACAAGGGCATCGACGTATTCGGGCTCAGCCGCCTGTCCACGGCCGCGGTTGCCCGGTATGGCACCCAGTTGCTCACTTCGTCCCCCGAGCGTGGACCCCGCGGCAAGCACGTCGTGTCCCTGCATGACATGGACCGCTTCACCTTGCATTCGAAGGTGCCACTGCCCCTCCAGATGGACGGCGACCACCTCGGACTGCGTACGAGCGTGACGTTCACAGGCGTACGCCGTGCACTGCGTGTGATTGTGTGAGCGGAACGGCCCAAAGTCCTTTCACTCGAACGTTTAGGCCAGGCTCCACCCCATGGAAGTACGGCTGTGACCTAGTCGACACCGAGGAATCAAAAAAAACTTTTCGGAAGGGGTTGTATCCGCCGCTGAGGTTTGCGAGTCTCTACGTGGCGATCGGGACGGCCCGCAACACCGGCCTCCGCTGATCACCGGAACCCCTCTTCAAACCACAGGACCACGCCAGGGAACCTGGCGGTCGGCCCTTCACTTGTTGAGGGATTCGTGAAAGCGTTCACATTCACAAGCAACCTGCATGTAATACCAAGGAGAGGTAGCAGCCATGGACTGGCGTCACAACGCCGTTTGCCGCGAGGAAGACCCCGAGCTCTTCTTCCCCATCGGCAACACCGGTCCTGCGCTGCTGCAGATCGAGGAAGCCAAGGCCGTCTGCCGTCGCTGCCCGGTTATCGAGCAGTGCCTGCAGTGGGCGCTTGAGTCCGGTCAGGACTCCGGCGTCTGGGGTGGTCTCAGCGAGGACGAGCGCCGCGCCATGAAGCGCCGCGCCGCTCGCAACCGGGCCCGTCAGGCCACCGCCTGACACTCCCACCCCTGCACGACGGCCTGAGCTTGGCGGCGCGTACAGCGAGTGCGCATCTCCCGCCCCCGAGCCGCAGCGCGCAGTACCCCCGATGCGCTTAGAACACGCAGCAACGAGCACTGGCCTCGGACCCGACGCGGGTCCGGGGTCTTTTGCTGTACGGGGCTACTTCTGCGCCGGCACGGGGATGTCCAGGATCACCCGCGTCCCCCGTTCGGGCGCCGGCACCATGTCGAACGTACCGCCCAACTCGCCCTCGACCAGCGTCCGTACGATCTGCAGACCGAGGTTGCCCGAGCGGTGCGGGTCGAAGCCCTCGGGCAGGCCCACGCCGTCGTCCTGGACGGTGACGAGGAGTCGGGCCTCCGTGGTGGTGCCGCCGCGGACCGCCGTGACCTCGACGGTGCCGGTCTCGCCCTCGCGGAAGCCGTGTTCGAGGGCGTTCTGCAGGACCTCGGTGAGGACCATCGACAACGGGGTCGCGACCTCGGCGTCGAGTATGCCGAAGCGTCCGCTGCGCCGCCCGGTCACCTTGCCCGGCGAGATCTCCGCGACCATCGCGAGGACCCGGTCGGCGATCTCGTCGAACTCCACGCGCTCGTCCAGGTTCTGGGACAGCGTCTCGTGCACGATCGCGATGGAGCCGACCCGCCGCACCGCCTCCTCCAGCGCATCCCGGCCGCGCTCCGACTCGATGCGCCGGGCCTGCAGCCGCAACAGGGCGGCGACCGTCTGGAGGTTGTTCTTCACCCGGTGGTGGATCTCCCGGATCGTCGCGTCCTTGGTCATCAACTCGCGTTCGCGGCGCCGCAGTTCCGTGACGTCCCGGAGCAGTACCAGCGAACCGATGCGGGTGCCCTTGGGTTTGAGCGGGATCGCCCGGAACTGGATCACGCCGTCGGCCGACTCGATCTCGAACTCGCGGGGTGCCCAGCCGCTGGCGACCTTGGCCAGCGCCTCGTCCACCGGCCCCCGGGTCGGGGCGAGTTCGGCGGTGGTGCGGCCGAGGTGGTGGCCGAGCAGGTCGGCGGCGAGGCCGAGCCGGTGGTAGGCGGAGAGGGCGTTCGGGGATGCGTACTGGACGATGCCGTCCGCGTCGAGCCGGATCAGGCCGTCGCCGACGCGGGGCGAGGCGTCCATGTCGACCTGCTGGTCCGGGAACGGGAAGGAGCCGGCCGCGATCATCTGCGCGAGGTCGGAGGCGCTTTGCAGATACGTCAGCTCCAGGCGGCTCGGCGTGCGCACGGTCAGCAGGTTGGTGTTGCGGGCGATGACACCGAGGACGCGCGCCGCCCGGCGCACGGGGATCGACTCGACCCGGACCGGGACCTCCTCGCGCCACTCGGGGTCGCCCTCGCGCACGATCCGGCCCTCGTCCAGCGCCGCGTCCAGCATGGGGCGCCGGCCGCGCGGGACGAGATGGCCCACCATGTCGTCCTGGTAGGAGGTCGGGCCGGTGTTGGGGCGCATCTGGGCGACCGAGACGTACCGGGTGCCGTCGCGGGTGGGCACCCACAGGACCAGGTCGGCGAAGGAGAGGTCGGAGAGCAGTTGCCACTCCGAGACCAGCAGATGCAGCCACTCAAGGTCGGAGTCGTCGAGGGCGGTGTGCTGGCGTACGAGTTCGTTCATGGAGGGCACATGTGCGAGCGTACCCGGCGGTTTGTCCGGCCCTGAAAACAGCCGTTGCCCGGCCCCTGGAACACCCGCGGGCCGCGGCGCCTGAGAGGGACCCTCAACCCTCCCGGCACCGCAGCCCGGAGCAGCAACGGCCGTGGGGTGTGCGGTCCCGATCGGCCGAAGGATGAGGAGCCGGGGCAGTCAGGGCAGAGAGCTCCGGTTCCTCGGTCCGCCTTCCTGTGCGGGGAAGGCGGATGACTGGGGCTACGTCGTACGGTGCTGCCGTACGCGGTACCTGTACGCATTGTGGACTAGACCACGCGGGTGTGTCCATGTGTGGGAGCCTGTTCGTCTTCGACGCCGGCGCTCCGCTGGTGTGCCGTGTTGTGCGGGGGGTCGGCTGCGGCGGCGCTGGCAGGTCGCTCCCCCATCGCGGCGGAGCCGCATGTCGAGTACAGCCCCGCGCCCATTTGGGGTGCGCCCCGCCGTCCGCCGGCTGCGGCGCCGTCTTGGCTGGTCGCGCAGTTCCCCGCGCCCCTCCGGGGCGCTGTCGGATCGCGGTGGATTTCGCCGGACGGGCCGGTCACGAACGGGGCCAGATGGTCATGGCGAGCTCTGCGACCGCTTCCAGTTCCGCGCGGCTCGCTCCGTCGCGCGCCTGGTGGGACATGCCCTGGAAGACGGCCGCGGTATGACGGGCGAGGGCGGTGGCATCGGTGTCCGGCGCCAGTTCGCCACCGGCCACGTCCGCTCTTATGCGGCTCTCGATGGCCGCGATGTTGGCGTTGCGCTGCCGGCGCAGGTCCTCCTCCACCTCGGGGGTGGTGCAGTTGGTGGCCGCGTGGACGACCAGGCAGCCGTAGGGGTGGTCGGGGTCGGTGAACTCGGCGGCGGCCTCGCGCAGCAGCCGTTCGACGGCGGCGCGGGCGGTGGGTTCCTCCCGCAGGGCGCGCTGCGGGAACGATCCGTACGTGCCGTCGTAGACGCGCACGACCTCCTCGAACAGCGACCGCTTGTCACCGAAGGCCGCGTACAGGCTCGGGGCGCCGATGCCCATGATGCGGGTGAGGTCGGAGACCGAGGTGGCCTCGTAGCCGTGCTCCCAGAAGGCCCGGACCGCCTTTTCCAGCGCGGTCTCGCGGTCGAAGGAGCGGGGGCGGCCCCGGGTCCTGGCCGGCGGCGTGGCCTGCGTCTTCGGCTCCTGTCTGCGCACCATGGGGTGCATTTTATAGCGTCCCCTAGAGAAATGTCCGTGCCGTGTTGTACGGTCTTTCTGTAGCGACCATTAGACAATGGAGAAGGGGGCGCGGCATGGGCGCGTTGACGGGCAGGACGGCGCTGGTCACGGGCGCGGGCCGGGGCATCGGGCGCGGCATCGCCGAGCGGCTGGCACGCGACGGGGCGCGGGTCGCGGTGCACTACGGCCGCAGCGAGGCGGCGGCGCTGGAGACCGTCGCCGCGATCGAGGCGGCGGGGGGCTCGGCGTTCGCGATCGGCGCCGAACTGGGGCGGCACGCCGACGCCGCGAGACTGTGGCAGGAGTTCGACCGGCACACGGACGGGCTGGACATCCTGGTGAACAACGCGGGGATCGGCAGCACCCCGCCGATCGGCGAGATAAAGGAGGACGAGTTCGACCGGGTCTTCGCCGTGAACGTGAAGGCGCCGTTCTTCATCGTCGAGCAGGGCCTGCCGCGGCTGCGCGACGGCGGCCGGATCGTGAACATATCCTCGGGCCTCGCCCGGACCGCGGTCTTCCCGCACCAGATCGCCTACGCGATGACGAAGGGCGCCCTGGACGTCTTCTCCCGGGACCTGTCCAAGGTGCTCGGCCCCCGGGGCATCACCGTCAACTCGGTGGCCCCGGGCATCATCGACACCGACAACACCGCGGAGCTGCTGCATGGCACCGAGGACGGCTGGGCACGGGCCGCCGCGATCTCGGCGCTGGGCAGAGTGGGCGAGAGTGCGGATGTCACGGACGTGGTGGCCTTTCTGGTCTCCGACGCCGGGCGCTGGGTCACGGGCAGCTGGGTCGACGCGACGGGCGGCTCGCTCCCCTGAGCCGGCACCGGGTCCAGCGGCCGACGAGTCCCCCTTCACCCTCCGCCACAGTCCCTTTCACCTCTCCGCGAGAGTTCCGTTCCGCCCCTGCGCGAGGGGCCCCCTTCACCCCCCTGAAAGGTCGGCTTCATCCCCCCGAAAGGGCCGGCTTCGTCCCCTCCGAGAGGGTCGGCGCCAGCGCCGGCTCGATGCTAGATTGGTCTAAACCACATAGACGTTCCAGCCCTCTTCAGAACGGCAGGCCCAGCGTGGAAGTTGTCATCGTCCCGGACGCCGCGGCCGGCGGCGAGCTGATCGCCGAGGCCATGGCCCAGCTGCTCCGGCGCAAGCCAGACGCCGTGCTCGGCGTGGCCACCGGCTCGACCCCGCTGCCCATCTACCAGGCGCTGACGGCCAAGGTGCGCTCGGGCGCCGCGGACGTCTCGCGTGCCCGCATAGCGCAGCTCGACGAGTACGTGGGGCTGCCCGCGGACCACCCTGAGTCCTACCGTTCGGTGCTGCGCCGGGAGGTCCTGGAGCCGCTCGGGATCGCCATGGACGCGTTCATGGGGCCGGACGGCACGGCCGAGGACATCCTGGGTGCCTGCGCGGCGTACGACCGGGCGCTCGCCGAGGCCGGCGGCGTGGATCTGCAGTTGCTCGGGATCGGGACCGACGGGCACATCGGCTTCAACGAACCGTGCTCCTCGCTCGCCTCGCGCACCCGGATCAAGACGCTGACCCAGCAGACCCGCGTCGACAACGCGCGCTTCTTCGACGGCGACATCGAGCAGGTGCCGCACCACGTCATCACGCAGGGCATCGGCACCATCCTGGAGGCCCGGCACCTGGTGCTGCTCGCGACCGGCGAGGGCAAGGCGGACGCGGTCGCGGCGACCGTGGAGGGGCCGGTGGCGGCGGTCTGCCCCGCCTCGGCGCTGCAACTGCACCCGCATGCCACGGTCGTGGTGGACGAGGCCGCGGCGTCGAAGCTGAAGCTCGCCGACTACTTCCGGCACACGTATGTCAACAAGCCGGAGTGGCAGGGCATCTGACCGGTCCCGGCCGGCCCCGGATCGCTCCGGACCGGGCCGCACGCGGCGGGGCGCCGGCGTCCGCCGTGGAGCCGGGCCCAGCCGTGGCGCCAGGCACCGCCGTGGCGCCGGGCCCAGCCGTGGCGCCAGGCACCGCCGTGGCGCCAGGCGCCCTCGTCCGTCACGGTCGGCGCGCCCCGGCGACGATCTCCGCCGCCGCCCGCCCGCACACCCGGGCCGCGCCATGGGTGGCGATGTGCAGGGCGCCGCGCGGCGGGGCCTCGGGGATGCCCATCTCGACCACGATCGTGTCGGGGCGGGTCGCCAGCAGGGTGTCGAGGGCCGCCGTCATCCAGGGATGGCGGTGCTCGTCGCGGACGACCGCCACGATACGGCGGTCGCCCGCCGCGGCCAGCGCCACCGGTCCCGCGTCCGCGCCGGTGAAGCTGCCCGTCTCGGTGCCGGGCAGCAGCCGTGCCAGCTCCGCCGCGACACCCCAGGGGGTCTCGTCGCCGACGGCGATGTTCGCGACGGGGGTGAAGGCGGCGACGTAGGGGGCCGAGGCCGGCGGCTCGTAGGGGGCGGAGCGGGTCACGGTGAGCGCGCGCCGGGCGGCGACGAGCCCGATGTCGTCCTGGCCCTGGGGCGCCCCGGCCGCGAAGCCGTTGCCGGCGGGGGCCGCCGGGCCGTCCGTGCCGGGTGCCGTCCGCGCGGTCCAGCGGGCCAGCCGGCGCACCCGCTCGGCCGCGTCCGCGAGCCGTTCTTCGGGCAGTTCGCCCGAGCGGACGGCGGACACCAGGGCGTCCCGCAGTCGGCGCACCGTCTCGTCGTCGTTGAGGCCCCCGCCGACGCAGATCGCGTCGGCGCCGGCCGCCAAGGCGAGGACGCTGCCGCGTTCGATGCCGTAGGCGGCGGCGATGGCCTGCATCTCCATGCCGTCGGTGACGATCAGGCCGTCGTAGCCGAGTTCGCCGCGGAGCAGGTCGGTCAGGATACGGCGGGAGAGGGTGGCGGGGCGGTCCGGGTCCAGGGTGGGGACCAGGATGTGGGCGCTCATCACGGCCCGGGTGCCGGCCGCGATGGCCGCCCGGAAGGGGAGCAGATCGCGCGTCTCCAGGACCTCGGCCGGCGCGTCGATGCGGGGCATGGCGAGGTGGGAGTCGACGGCCGTGTCGCCGTGTCCGGGAAAGTGTTTGGTGCAGGCAGCCACTCCGGCGGACTGGAGGCCGGTGACATAGGCGGCCGTGTGCCGGGCGGCCAGGTCGGGGTCGGCGCCGAACGAGCGGACGCCGATCACCGGGTTGGCGGGGTCGGCGTTCACGTCGGCCGCCGGGGCCCAGTTGAAGTTCACCCCGCAGGCCGCGAGCCTGCGGCCGAGTTCGCGGGCCACCTCGTGGGTCAGCGCCACGTCGTCGACGGCACCGAGCGCGTGGTTGCCGGGGAAGCTGGAGCCCGTGCGCACCTCCAGACGGGTGACGTCCCCGCCCTCCTCGTCGATGGCGACCAGGACGTCGTCGCGTTCGGCGCGCAACTGGGCGGTCAGGGCGGCCAGTTGTTCGGGGGAGACGACATTGCGTCCGAACAGGCCGACCGATGCCAGGCCCTCGCCGAGCCGGCGCAGCAGCCAGTCGGGGGCGGTGGTGCCGGGGAAGCCGGGCTGGAGGACGGTGAGGGCGTCCCGGGTGAGGGTGTCGGTGCGGCCGGCCAGGGTCGTCATCGGGCGCGTCATCCCTTCACGGCGCCCGCGGTCAGACCCGCGGCCATCTTGCGCTGGACGAACAGGAACAGCACGACGATCGGTACGGCCATCATGGTGGCGCCGGCCATCATCGGCGCGTACTCGGTGCCGTGCTTGGTGGTGAAGTTGCCGAGCCACACGGTCGCGGTCTGGTGCTGCTGGCTCATCAGCATGAGGGCGTACAGGTACTCGTTCCATGCCTGGATGAAGCCGTATACGGAGGTGGCGACCATGCCGGGGGCGAGGAGCGGGAAGACGACGCGGACGAAGGCACCGGTGCGGGAGCAGCCGTCGACCATCGCGGCCTCCTCCAGTTCCTTCGGGATGTTGACGATGAAGCCGCGCAGCGTCCACACCGTGAAGGGGAGGATGAAGGTCAGGTAGGTGATGATGAGGCCGGTGAGCTTGTCGTACTGCTTCAGGTCGTTCAGCAGCAGGAAGACCGGGATGATCATGGCTACCAGCGGGACCATCTGCACCGCGAGGATGCCCACGATCACGATCTTGCGGCCGCGGAAGGCGAACCGGGAGATGGCGAGCGCGGCCAGCATGCCGACGACGACGCCGATCGCCACGACGGACAGCGACACGACCAGGCTGCGCCCCACGGGGCCCCAGAAGTCGGCGATGTCCAGCGCGCGGCTGAAGTTGGACAGGGTCAGGCCCGTGGGCAGCAGACTGGGGTCCGGGTCGATGGCGTCCTTGGCCGGCTTGAACGCCGTGTTGAGCATCCAGTAGACGGGGAAGCCGGCGATGACGAAGACAAGGAGGCCGAGGAGGTTCCAGCCGAGCCGGGATCCGTTCCTGCGCCGGCCGCCGGTGGCGATCGCGGGCGTGCCGCTCAGGCCGCTCGTGCTGCTCATGCCGCTCACTCGACTTCTCCGATCTTCAGCATCTGGCGCATATAGACGGCGACCACACCGAGCAGCAGCACCACGGTGATCAGGGCGATCGCCGAGCCCTGCGCGTAGTCGTTGACCACGAAGGCGCGGTCGTAGGAGTAGGTGGTGAGCAGCTGGAACTCGGCCTCCGGGTGCCCGTTGCGCATCACGAAGACCTGCGGGAAGACGCCCATGTCCCAGATGACCGACAGGGTCGTGAGCATCACGATGATCGGCTTGAGGATGGGCAGGGTGACATAGCGGAAGACGCCCCAGGCGCCCGCGCCGTCGAGGCGGGCGGCCTCCTCCAGTTCCTTGGGCACCTGGGTGAGGCCCGCGCTGAGCGTGATGACGACGAACGGCACGGCGCCCCAGACCACCAGCAGCATGATCACGGCCAGGCCCTCGGGCCCGCTCGCGAACCAGTTGTGGCCGATCAGATCGACGCCGGGCAGCCTGCTCAGCAGCGCGTTGAGGATGCCGTAGTCGGCGTCGAAGAGCCATTTGAAGACGGTGGTGGCGACGATGACGGGCATGCCCCAGCTCGCCACCAGCGCGATGTTGATCAGGGTCTTCACCCAGCCGGAGACCCGTTGCAGCAGCAGGGCGACCAGCATGCCGAGGACCATCGTGAAGATCACCGAGCCGGCCGCGAAGACGATCGTGCGCAGCACGACCTGCCAGAACTCGCCGTCGCCGAGGACTTCGGAGAAGTTGTCGAACCCGACCGACTCGGCCGGCTGGAAGCCCCACAGCTGGGACTGCCCGAACTTCTGGAAGGACAGGGTGACCAGGCGGACCAGCGGATAGCCCATGACCAGGACGAGGATCAGCAGGCAGGGGGCGAGCAGCAGCCAGGGGGTGCCCGCGCCGCCGGACGTGCGCTTTCCGCGTGGCCGTTGCGTGCCGCCCGGTGGTGGTGCCTGCCGCGGCGGCGGCACCGTGGCGGGGGTGGTCGTGTCTGCGGCACTCATCGCGCGCTCCTCAGCGGTCCCTCTGGTCGTACGAAGCCGACATCCCGTACGGAAGCCGGGGTTCCGCACGCAGGCCCGGTCCCGGAGGGCGGGTCTGGGTGCGCAGTCCGGGTCCCGGAGGGCCGCGCGGCGCCGGACCCGCGCGGCCGTACGAGAAGCAGGGCCCCCGCCCCCGGACTCCCCCGGGGTCCACGGGGCCCTGCGCTCACGTCACTTGGTGTTGATCACCTTGTCGATCGCGGCGTCCGCTTCCTTCGCGGCGGCCTCGACCGTCTTCTTGCCGGTGCCGATGTTCTGCAGCATGGTCTGCAGGACCTGGGCCTTCTCGACCTGGCCCCAGCCGGGGGCCATCGGGACGAACCAGTTGGACTCGGCCGCGGTGGCGGGTACGGCGGTCGCCGGGTCGTCCTTCAGGGTGGCGAGGTCCGTCTTGTTGTTGGGCAGGTTGCCCTTGGCCATCAGGCCCTTCTGGCCCTCGGGGCCGGTGAAGGCGTTGATCCACTCGGCGGCGACGGCCTGGGCCTTGGACTTCACCGGGATGGCGAGGTCGGAGCCGCCGAGGAAGACCGGCATGTTCTTGCCGGACGGGCCGGGCATCACGAAGTTCTCAAGGTTGTCCTTGAGCTTGCCGGTCTTGTCGTTCTTCGGGTCCGCCGCGGTCGCGCCCTCCCAGGCGGCGCCGAAGATCATGCCGGACTTGCCCTGGCCGTAGACGATGTAGCGGTCGGACTCGTCCTTGGTCTTGTCGCCATGCATGTAATGGTCGACGACGTTCTTGAACTCCGTGAGGCCCTTGACGGACTCGGGCGAGGAGAGGTTGCCCTTCCACTGGCCGCCCTCCTCCTTGGCGATGGAGCCGCCGGCGTCGTAGACGAAGGACATGGCCGCGTACCAGTCGCGGGTGGGCTGGTACCAGGCGCTGAACTTGTCGCCCTGCTTCTTCTGGATCTTGTCCAGGGCGGAGGTCAGCTCGGCGTAGGTCTTCGGGGGGGTCTTGACGCCGACCGAAGCGGCCACGTCCTTGCGCCAGTTGGCGACCCGGCCGCCGGCGTAGTACGGCACGCCGTAGGACTTGCCCTCGTACGTCACGGATGCCTTGAGGCCGTCGAGCCAGGCGGCGGAGTTGCTGTACTGGGCGGGGTCGACGGGGGCGAAGGCGCCCTTGACCATGTAGCCCAGCATCTCGGTGTTGCCCATCTCGACCACGTCGGGGGCCTTGTCCGTGGCGAGGACGGCGTCCAGCTTGGTGTTCTTGTCGGGCCAGCCGTAGTACTCGTGCTTGATCTTGATGCCGGGGTGCTTCTTCTCCACGGCGGCGTCGGCGGCCTTCACCAGATCGGGCCAGTTGTTCTGGGCGTCGACGGTGAGCCAGACGGTCAGTTCCTTGGCGTCCGCCCCCTTGCCCGAACCGCCGTCGTCCTTGTTGTCGCTGCCGCACGCCGCGATGGAGACGACCATGCCCGCGATACCGATCGCGGCTATCAGCCTGCGCTTCACGCCACCCTCCTCAGGGATGCCACAAACCCCCCTGCCTCCCCGCGGCGCGCGTCAGCGCTGTGTACCGCCCATGGGGCCGGGACCTGGACCAATGGTGTAGACCAGTACGGGGAGCTTGGCCCAGACCAATAGAGCTGTCAAGGCGTTCACGCAGGCTCCGGGCGTCCGTGATGCGACCGAGATATGCAGAGACCTTTCATTCCGCAAGCGACAGATCGGACGGACCACTTCGGCCGCGTCGGGGCCTCCCGAAGGGGCCCTATGGACTAGACCAACGGGGGTCGCGACGGTATACAGAGGAGATCACGGACCGTTCGGGTGGCCTCCCGTCACACGAAGCCGTGCCACGATGTGACCCGTGGCCGATGGGATGTCGGTCGCTTTCGGCACCAGGAGCCGGGAAGGCAGAACATGAGCACCGACGTCAGCAGTGCGGAGAACGAGGGTGGGACGACCGTCCGTACCGCGCGTGTGCCCAAGTACTACCGCCTGAAGAAACACCTGCTCGACATGACGGAGACGCTCCCGCCGGGCACCCCGGTTCCGCCGGAGCGCACGCTCGCCGCCGAGTTCGACACCTCGCGCACCACCGTCCGCCAGGCCCTGCAGGAGCTGGTGGTCGAGGGCCGGCTGGAACGGATCCAGGGCAAGGGCACCTTCGTCGCCAAACCGAAGGTCTCCCAGGCGCTGCAACTCACCTCCTACACCGAGGACATGCGCGCCCAGGGCTTGGAGCCGACCTCGCAGCTGCTGGACATCGGGTACATCACCGCGGACGACCGGCTCGCGGAACTGCTCGACATCACGGCCGGCGGCCGGGTGCTGCGCATCGAACGGCTGCGCATGGCCAACGGCGAGCCGATGGCCATCGAGACCACGCATCTGTCCGCCAAGCGCTTCCCGGCGCTGCGCCGCAGCCTCGTCAAGTACACGTCCCTGTACACCGCCCTCGCCGAGGTGTACGACGTCCGTCTCGCCGAGGCCGAGGAGACCATCGAGACCTCGCTGGCCACCCCGCGCGAGGCGGGCCTGCTCGGCACGGACGTGGGCCTGCCGATGCTGATGCTCTCCCGGCACTCGCGGGACGAGGACGGCAACCCGGTGGAGTGGGTGCGGTCGGTCTACCGCGGGGACCGCTACAAGTTCGTCGCACGGCTGAAGCGCCCGCAGGAATAGCCGGCCCGGCCCTTCGACCCGACTCGTCCGGCCCGGCTCGTCCGGCCCAGCTCTTCCGGTTCGGCCCCTCCGGCCCGGCTCGTCCGGCCCAGCAGGTCGCGATCGCCGTCCCGGACGCGTTGCGGGTGTGCATGCGGCACCTCCGCCGCCCGGCGACGGGCGCGCCGGGCGAGGCGCCCCGCGCCACCCCGGAGATCACCGCCCCAAACGGGCCGATCCCCGCACGGGCCGCGACGGGAGACGTCACGGCATGCGGCCGGCGGACCGCACAGGCCGCCCGGACCGCCCTGTCTGTACGGTAGTTGGCGGGCGAGCCGGCCCGCGAACGCCCTGTCGCGCACATCCGGAAGCGGCGTACCGAGGCGGCGCCGCCCCGCCGGGAATTCGAGCGGATGCGCACGGACCGCCAGGAACCGGACCCCCGCCAGGGCGTGCGCGGGCGCCGAGAGCGCCGTTTGCGACCGAAATACGGATGGGTACTTCCGCTTCATCGGCACCGTCACCTACATTGCCTGCGCGTTACAACAGGTCATTGGTGAGGGGACGGAGCCCAGACATGCCAGACACGTCCGAAGTGAAACCACCGGTGGTCACACCGGTACGGGTGGTGATCGCCCTGTGTCTCGTCGCACCGTTCGTGGCGATGCTCTGGGTCGGCTCCTACGCCAAGGTCGACCCCACGTTCATCGGGATCCCGTTCTTCTACTGGTACCAGATGCTGTGGGTGCTGCTCTCCACCGCGCTGACCATGATCGCCTACAAGCTGTGGCAGCGTGACCAGCGCGCCCGCCGGACCCAGGGCGGAGGTGACGCGCGATGAACGACGGCGTCAACGGCGTCGCGCTCGGCGTCTTCGTCTTCTTCTTCCTGGCCGTCACGGTCATGGGCTTCCTGGCCGCCCGCTGGCGCAAGGCCGAGAACGAGCACAGCCTCGACGAATGGGGCCTGGGCGGCCGGTCGTTCGGCACCTGGATCACCTGGTTCCTGCTCGGCGGCGACCTGTATACGGCCTACACCTTCGTCGCCGTACCGGCGGCGATCTACGCGGCCGGCGCGTCCGGATTCTTCGCCGTGCCCTACACGATCCTCGTCTATCCGCTGATCTTCACCTTCCTGCCCCGCCTGTGGTCGGTCTCGCACCGGCACGGCTACGTGACGACCTCGGACTTCGTGCGCGGCCGGTTCGGCTCCAAGGGGCTGTCGCTGGCGGTGGCGCTGACCGGCATCCTCGCCACGATGCCCTACATCGCGCTCCAACTGGTCGGCATCCAGGCGGTCCTCGACGTGATGGGCGTGGGCGGCGGCGAGAACACCAACTGGTTCGTCAAGGACCTGCCGCTGCTGCTCGCCTTCGGCGTGCTGGCCGCGTACACCTACTCCTCCGGTCTGAGGGCACCCGCGCTGATCGCGTTCGTCAAGGACACACTGATCTACATCGTGATCGCCGTGGCGATCATCTACATCCCGATCAAGCTGGGCGGGTTCGACGACATCTTCGCCAAGGCCGGCGACGCCTTCGCCCAGACCAATCCGGCCACGGGCGCGCCGCGCGGGGCGCTCGCCCCGCCGGAGGCGGGCCAGTGGACGTACGCCACGCTGGCCCTCGGCTCCGCGCTCGCGCTGTTCATGTATCCGCACTCGATCACCGCGACGCTGTCCTCGCGCAGCCGTGAGGTGATCCGCCGCAACACCACGATCCTGCCGCTGTACTCCCTGATGCTCGGCCTGCTCGGGCTGCTCGGCTTCATGGCGATCGCGGCCGGGGTCAAGGTCTCCAACGGCCAACTGGCCATCCCCCAGCTGTTCGAGGACATGTTCCCCGACTGGTTCGCGGGGGTGGCGTTCGCGGCGATCGGCATCGGCGCCCTGGTGCCCGCGGCCATCATGTCCATCGCGGCCGCGAACCTGTTCACCCGCAACATCTACAAGGACTTCATCAATCCGCACGCGACGGCCCATCAGGAGACCCGGGTCTCCAAGATCGTGTCGCTGCTGGTGAAGGTGGGCGCGCTGGTCTTCGTGCTGACCATGGACAAGACGGTCGCCATCAACTTCCAACTGCTGGGCGGCATCTGGATCCTGCAGACCTTCCCGGCCCTGGTCGGCGGCCTGTTCACCCGCTGGTTCCACCGCTGGGCGCTGCTCGCGGGCTGGGCGGTCGGCATGGTGTACGGCACGGTCGCCGCGTACGAGGTGGCCTCGCCGACGCAGAAGCACTTCGGCGGCTCGGCCAAGGAGATCCCCGGGATCGGTGAGATCGGCTACATCGGCATGACGGCGTTCGTGCTCAACGTCCTCGTCACCGTCGTCCTGACCTTCGTCCTGAAGGCCGTGAAGGCTCCCGAGGGCGTGGACGAGACGAGCCCGCAGGACTACACGGCCGACGCGGGCGACGCCGGCGTCCAGGTGGAGCTTCCGCCCGCCACGGCGGGCGCCGGGCACTGACAACACGAACACGCCCCGCACGGGCGCTGTGGCGCTGACAGCACGCCCCGCGCGGGCGTGTGGGCGCCCGCGGGAGCAACCGCGCCGCCCTGCGACGGGCCGCCGATGCCGAACCCGGCAACGGCGGCCCGTTGACGTACGACACAACATCTGGGGGTGCCACCACGGCCCGGCACTAGATGTATGCTCATGCTCGCTGTCGCCGCAGGGGAATCCGGTGCGAATCCGGAACTGTCCCGCAACGGTGTACTCATGCGCGTATGCCCGCATACCCGCATGCAGGCTTCAGTCCGAGGACCTGCCGACGGCGCACCCGGCCGTCCGGCCCGGGTGCTCTGACGTCCGGGCCTCGTGGAATGGGCCGGTGGACGCGACGCCGTGCGCGCTCGTGTGCTGCCCCCTGCCCTCTGCAAGGCCCCGTGCCGAGCGAGGGAGAGCCCCACGTGACCATCGCGCCAGCCGACCCGGCTTCAGCCGCCCAGGCGACCGCGGCCCCGGTGGAGACCGACGGCCCCGGTGCCGCGCTGCTGCGGACCCTGACCGAGCTGACCGCCGACCTCCCCGACGCCGACCCCGGCCGGGTCGCCGCCGCCGCGCTGCGCGGCCGGTCCGCGCGGTCCGACGCCGCTGCCACCGCGGAGCTTCGGGAACTGGCCACCGAGGCGGCCGCCGGCCTGATCTCGGAGGACCCCGCCTACTCCCGGCTGGCCGCCCGGCTGCTGACCCTGTCCATCCGCGCCGAGGCCGCCGCACAGGGCGTCACCTCGTTCACCGGGTCGGTCGCCGTGGGGCACCGGGAAGGGCTCATCGCCGACCGCACCGCCGCCTTCGTGCGGCGGCACGCCGAGCGGCTGGACGCGCTGATCGACACCGCGGCGGACGACCGGTTCGGCTACTTCGGGCTGCGCACGCTGCACAGCCGCTATCTGCTCCGGCACCCCCTGACCCGCCAGGTCATCGAGACGCCCCAGCACTTCATGCTGCGCGTGGCCGCCGGCCTCGCCGACGGTGATGCCGACGCCCTCTCCGGGGCAGACCCCACGCACGCCGTGGACGAGGTCGCCGCGCTCTACCGGCTGATGAGCCGCCTCGACTATCTGCCCTCCTCCCCCACGCTCTTCAACTCCGGCACCCGCCACCCGCAGATGTCGTCCTGCTATCTCCTCGACTCCCCCAAGGACGAGCTGGACTCCATCTACGACCGCTACCACCAGGTCGCCCGCCTCTCCAAGCACGCCGGCGGCATCGGCATCGCCTACTCCCGCATCCGCTCCCGCGGTTCGCTGATCCGCGGCACCAACGGGCACTCCAACGGCATCGTGCCCTTCCTGAAGACCCTCGACGCCTCCGTGGCCGCCGTGAACCAGGGCGGCCGGCGCAAGGGGGCCGCGGCGGTCTACCTGGAGACCTGGCACTCGGGCATCGAGGAGTTCCTGGAGCTGCGCGACAACACCGGTGAGGACGCCCGCCGTACGCACAACCTCAACCTCGCCCACTGGATCCCGGACGAGTTCATGCGCCGGGTCGACGCCGACGAGCAGTGGTCACTGTTCTCCCCGTCGGACGTGCCGGAGCTGGTCGACCTGTGGGGCGCGGAGTTCGACGCCGCCTACCGCGCGGCGGAGGCGGCCGGGCTCGCGAAGAAGACCATCCCGGCCCGTGACCTCTACGGCCGTATGATGCGCACCCTCGCGCAGACCGGCAACGGCTGGATGACCTTCAAGGACGCGGCCAACCGCACCGCCAACCAGACGGCCGAGCCGGGCCGTGTCGTGCACTCCTCCAACCTCTGCACGGAGATCCTGGAGGTCACCGACGACGGCGAGACCGCGGTCTGCAACCTGGGCTCGGTCAACCTCGGCGCGTTCGTGAGCGGCGGGGGCATCGACTGGGAGCGGCTGGACGAGACGGTCCGCACCGCCGTGACCTTCCTGGACCGGGTCGTCGACATCAACTTCTATCCGACCGAGCAGGCGGGCCGCTCCAACGCCAGGTGGCGGCCGGTGGGCCTCGGCGTGATGGGCCTCCAGGACGTCTTCTTCAAGCTGCGCCTGCCCTTCGACTCCCCCGAGGCGCGGGCCCTGTCCACCCGGATCGCCGAGCGCATCATGCTCGCCGCCTACGAGGCGTCCGCCGACCTCGCCGAGCGCAACGCGCCGCTGCCCGCCTGGGAGGAGACCCGTACGGCGCGGGGTGTCCTGCACCCCGACCACTACGGCGTCGAGTTCACCTGGCCCGAGCGCTGGGCGGCGCTGCGGGCGCGGATCGCGAGGACCGGCCTGCGCAACAGCCTGCTGCTCGCCGTCGCGCCCACCGCGACCATCGCGTCCATCGCCGGTGTCTACGAGTGCATCGAGCCCCAGGTCTCCAACCTCTTCAAGCGCGAGACCCTGTCCGGTGAATTCCTCCAGGTCAACTCGTACCTGGTGCGGGACCTCAAGGAGCTGGGCGTGTGGGACGCCCGCACCCGCGAGGCGCTGCGCGACGCCAACGGCTCCGTGCAGGACCTCCCGTGGATCCCGGCCGATGTGCGCGCCCTGTACCGCACGGCGTGGGAGATCCCGCAGCGCGGCCTGATCGACATGGCCGCGGCCCGCACGCCCTACCTGGACCAGTCGCAGTCCCTGAACCTGTTCATGGAGACGCCGACCATCGGCAAGCTCTCCTCGATGTACGCCTACGCCTGGAAGCAGGGCCTGAAGACGACGTACTACCTGCGCTCCCGCCCGGCGACCCGCATCGCGCGCGCCGCCCAGGCGCAGCCCCGAGCCACCGTCCCCGTCCAGCAGGCCGCCGACCCCGACGCCGTCGCCTGCTCCCTTGAGAACCCCGAGTCCTGCGAGGCCTGCCAGTGATGTCCCACCGTTCCCAGAACCTTCTCGACCCGGGCTTCGAGCTGACGCTGCGCCCCATGCGCTACCCCGACTTCTACGAGCGCTACCGGGACGCCATCAAGAACACCTGGACCGTGGAGGAGGTCGACCTGCACTCGGACGTCGCCGACCTCGCCAGGCTGACCCCCGCCGAACAGCACCTCATCGGCCGGCTGGTCGCCTTCTTCGCCACGGGCGACTCGATCGTCGCGAACAACCTCGTGCTGACTCTGTACAAGCACATCAACTCCCCCGAAGCGCGGCTGTACCTGAGCCGTCAGCTGTTCGAGGAGGCCGTGCACGTCCAGTTCTATCTGACGCTGCTGGACACCTATCTGCCCGACCCCGAGGACCGTGCGGCGGCGTTCGCGGCGGTGGAGAACATCCCGTCCATCCGGGAGAAGGCCGAGTTCTGCTTCAGGTGGATGGACTCGGTCGAGAACCTGGACCGCCTGGAGTCGAAGGCCGACCGCCGGCGCTTCCTGCTCAATCTGATCTGCTTCGCCGCGTGCATCGAGGGCCTGTTCTTCTACGGCGCCTTCGCATACGTCTACTGGTTCCGCAGCCGGGGCCTGCTGCACGGCCTGGCCACCGGCACCAACTGGGTGTTCCGTGACGAGACGATGCACATGTCCTTCGCCTTCGACGTGGTCGACACCGTCCGCAAGGAGGAGCCGGACCTCTTCGACGATCAGCTGCGCCAGCAGGTCACCGACATGCTCCGGGAGGCCGTCGCGGCGGAGCTGCAGTTCGCGCGCGACCTGTGCGGCGACGGCCTGCCGGGCATGAACACCGACTCGATGCGGCAGTACCTGGAGTGCGTCGCCGACCAGCGCCTGACGCGCCTCGGCTTCGCCCCGGTGTACGGCTCGGAGAACCCCTTCTCCTTCATGGAGCTGCAAGGGGTTCAGGAGTTGACCAACTTCTTCGAGCGGCGTCCGTCGGCGTACCAGGTGGCGGTGGAGGGCACCGTCGACCTGGACGAGGACTTCTGATCCCGCTCCTCGTCCGCCGCCTCCTCGGCCTCCCGTAGCTGTCGGTCGATGCGCCGGTCGCGCACGATGCCCACCACCGACGGGAGGACCAGGAGGACGAGGATCCCGAGGACCGTGAGCATCCCGATCAGACCTTCGATCTGGTTCGTGTTCATGGACACCACTGTCGTCTCTGACACTCCTTACCGGCAGTGGCAGGACTGCCGTACACCCTCGAATTACTGCCAGGAACGAGGCACACTGGCAGCATGTTGAAAAACGTGGCGGCCGTCCTGCTGGACGGCGTGCACCCCTTCGAGCTGGGCGTCCTGTGCGAGGTGTTCGGCCTGGACCGCAGCGACGAGGGGCTGCCGGTGTACGACTTCGCCGTGGTCTCGGCGGAGGGCCCGGCGCTGCGCACCCATGTCGGCGGGCTGACCGTCTCGACGCCGTACGGGCTTGACCGGCTGGCGGAGGCCGACCTGGTCGCGGTGCCGGCCGGCGAGGAGTTCGTCACCCGCGACTTCCCGCCCGACCTGCTGTCGGCCCTGGTGGCGGCGGTGGAGCGCGGGGCGCGGGTGCTCAGCGTCTGCTCCGGGGTGTTCGCGCTCGGCGCCGCCGGGCTGCTCGACGGGCGGCGGTGCAGTGTGCACTGGAGGCAGGCCACGGAGCTGGCCGTGCGCTGTCCGCGCGCGATCATCCAGCCGGACGTGCTCTACGTCGACGACGACCCGGTGATCACCTCCGCGGGCACCGCCTCCGGGATCGACGCCTGTCTGCACATCGTGCGCAAGGAGCAGGGCCCGGAGATCGCCAACAAGATCGCCCGGCGCATGGTGGTGCCGCCGCACCGGGACGGCGGGCAGGCCCAGTACATCGAGCGCCCGCTGCCCAAGGACCGCTGCGACACCGTCGGCGAGGTGCTGGCCTGGATGGAGCGGCACCTGGACCGGGAGGTCACCGTCGAGCAGCTTGCCGCCCGCGCCCATATGGCGCCGCGTACCTTCGCCCGCCGCTTCCAGCAGGAGACCGGCACCACCCCCTACCGCTGGATCCTGCGCCAACGGGTGCTGCTGGCCCAGGAGTTGCTGGAGGGCACGGACGAGACGATGGACGCGATCGCGGCGCGCACCGGGTTCGGCACCGCCGCCGCGCTGCGCCACCAGTTCGTCCGGGCGCTGGGCACCACCCCGCACGCCTACCGGCGCGCGTTCCGCGGCCCCGAAGCCGCCTGACCACGCATCGGACCCACAAGGCGGGCGCCGTCACCGCACGGGTGTGCCAACTGCGGTTGGTCGGCGCCCCGAAGGGGCGCGGGGCTGCATCGATATGCGGCTCCGCCGCGATGGGGGTCCCCCTGTTCGAGCGAAGCCGAGAACGCCGAGAACTTGGCGGAGCGACCAGCCACAACGGCGCCGCAGACGACCGACGGCACAGCGCGGCACTTCCAGCGGAGCGCTCGGCGTCAGTCGTTGGCGACCACGGGGTAGCGCGGCTCGTTCTCGGCCATCTGCCGCAGCGCGTCCTTGCGCTCGCGCTTGGAGAGCCGGTCGATGTACAGGTACCCGTACAGATGGTCGGTCTCGTGCTGCAGACACCGCGCGAAGTAGCCGGTGCCGCGCACCTTGACCGGGTTGCCCCGCTCGTCCTGCCCGGTCACCTCGGCGTAGTCGGGCCGGGCCAGCGGCGCGTACGCGGTCGGCACCGACAGGCAGCCCTCGTTGCTGTCGTCGAGGCGGCGCCGGTCGGCGGGCAGGTCGACGAGCCGGGGGTTGCAGACCACTCCGACGTGCCGTACGCCCGCGTCGTCCTGGCAGTCGTACACGAAGACCTTCAGGTCGACACCGATCTGGTTGGCGGCCAGGCCCACGCCCTCGGCGGTGCGCTGGCTGGCGAACATGTCGGCGATCAGCTGCTGGAGTTCGTCGCCGAACTCGGTGACGTCCGCGCACTCCTTGTGCAGCACCGGATTGCCGACGACCGTGATCGGCCGCGAGGTGCCGCGCTCCCGCCAGGCGGCCTCGCGCTCCTCGGTGTCCTCGGTGTCGATGACGAAGCCCTCGTCGTCCACGGGGAGCACGCCCGCGTGCTGCTGATCGGTGTCCTGCTGCGCCATGACCGACGTATGCCTTCCTGACAAGAACGGGGAGTGGATGAATGGATGCTGATACAGGGTACGGGGAGCGCGCCCCGACCGGCGCGGGGCTGTGTCCGCCGGGCGGCTCCGCCGCTCGGGCCCGACCTGCCGGCCGAACCCGCGGCCGGGCAACGGTTCTTAACAGACCTCTTCGAGATCCCGCCAGTCCCGGGAATCGGGGCTGTCCGCGACCCACCCGTCCAGCAGCCCCCGGACCAGCGACGCCGGGGCGGCGACGCCGCACTCCCGCTCCGGCACCCACAGCTGCCCGTCCGTGCGGTGCCCGAGCGGCCCGGGATGCCCCGGCTCGCTGTGATCGTGCGGATCGAGGTGTTCCCCGTCGCCCTCGTCGGAGGGCATCCGCGACTCGGAGCACATCCGGCACAGCAGCCGCACGGACGACGACCAGTCCTCCGCGGCGAAGCCGGCGTCGGCGGCCAGCTGCTCCAGCGCGTCCCGGTCGGCCTCGCCTGCGGCCTCCAGCAGCACCACCCAGGTGGGCACGGGCGAGGGGGCCCACAACTCGATCTCGTCGAAGACCGGGTAGGCGTGGCCCGCGGCCGTGGTGCGCTCCCCGTGCGGTACGCCGTCGTGCAGCACGACCTCGCCCCAGCGCCGCCCCGAGGAGGGCAGCGGAATGGACAGCACCTCGATGCGCGCCGGGTCGAGCCGCCTGCCCCAGACGACCTCGGCCTCGCCCTCCGGGGACAGCCGTACGGCCGCGCTGCCCAGCTCCATGCCGAGCGGTTCGCCGGTGGCGGTGGCGCCTGACCCGGGCACCTGCAGTCCGTAGGCCTGCCAGGCGCGGTGGGCCAGCGGCCAGTCCTGCAGTGCGGTGGCGGCGATGCCCACGTTCCACCAGTCGGGCGCGCCGGTCTCCCGGTCGAGCAGGGCCACGGCGCGCAGTCCCGCGGCGCGGGCCTGCTCCCAGTCGTGCCGGAACTTGTGCAGCAGGGCGAGGTTGAACCAGGACTCGGACAGCCAGGGCTCCAGGTCGGCGGCGCGTGTCAGCAGCTCGCCCGCGTCCTCGTACCGGCCGTCGCCGATGAGCGTGAACGCCCGGTCGGTGGCCTGCCGCCAGGAGGCGGAGGGCCGGTGCCGTCCCTTGCCGAAGATCCTCACGATTCCCGCCTGCCAGTTCCAGATCCGCACTGTGGGCTGGCTTGTGCCCCCGGACACCCTCTCCCTCGCATCCAACCACGTACGGCGGGAGAGGCGCTCATTACCCATGGGTTACCCAGCCGGGGCCGGGTCAGACCGTCCGGTCCGGCGTCCGCCGCCCCACCCGGGGCGCTCGCGCGCCGCTCCCTGGCCGCCCAGCACCCGCGCAAGGGACTCCACCACCTCGGGCGCGTAGTCCCCGGCGGTGCCCAGCCGCAGCTCCTCCAGGGCCTTGAGCGGGACGCCGGGACCGGCGTCCCGTGTCTTCTCCTCGTACGCGTTCACGGCCCGGATGATCCGCGCGGCCACCGGCTGCTCCCGGTAGGGATCGGCCTGCCGCTCCACGACCACCGCGACCGCCGCGTCCACCCCGGTCTGTCGTACGACGGCCCCGCCGAGCAGCGCGATCCGCCGCTGTTCCGCGGCGGGCAGGGCGGCGGTGGCCCCGGCCGGCACCGGGTCGACCAGGCTCAGCTGGCCGATGTCGTGCATGAGGGCCGCGTACTCCAGGACGGTCAGCTCGGGCGCGGTCAGCCCGAGGTCCCGGCCGACGGCCTGGCTGAGCGCGGCGACCCGGTGGGCGTGTCCGGCCGGGGTGCAGCCGGCCACCTCGGTGGCCCGGGCCAGGGAGGCGATGGTCTGCCGGTAGGTGGCGCGCACGGCGGCGTACCGGCGCAGCGTGAGCTGGGTGAGCAGCAGCGGCAGACAGAACACGGGCAGCGCCCACAGCCCGACGACGCCGACCGCCGGCGCCATCACCGCGCCCGTCGCGGACACCGCGGATCCGATGCCGAGCAGCCCCCGCAGCTCGTCCCGCAGCAGCGGGCCGAACGGCCACCGGGTGCGGGAGTGGGCGAGGGCCGCGGCCAGGACGGCGTCGCACAGGGCGGTGAGCACGAGGAGCGCGAGCAGCAGCACGGCGTGCGCGGAGCCGCCCAGGACTCCGATCAGGCCGTCGCTGTGCAGGGGTTGGAAGCAGACGGCGGCGAAGCCGACGGTGAGGACCCGGCGGGCCAGGTGATCGCGCGTGCGGGTCCGGCCGCACCAGATGCGCGGGGCGCTGCCGAGCAGCGAGGCGGCGAGGACGACGGTGACGACCTGCGCGGCCCGGACGGGTGTTCCCGCGCTCTGGGCCGCATCGAGCGCCTGCGGGGCGGTCGGGTGCGCGGCGCCGTCGCCGAGCAGCGCGTACGACAGCGCGCCGGCCGCGCCGAGCGAGGCGGTCTCCCGGACGTCGGCGCCGGTGACGGTCACGGGTGCGCCCGCCACCCGGGCGGGGCCGGAGGGCCGCGGGACGGTCAGCTCGCCGACGGCTATGAGCACGCCGAAGGCGAGGGCGGTGCCGCGGTCCTCCAGTCCGCTCAGGAGGGTGACGGCGAGGGAGACGGCGGCGAGCAGCGCGGCGCAGGCATGGACGAGCCGCAGCGCGCTCATCGGCGCGCCTCGCGCGGGCCCATGACGGGTTCGGAGGGCGGCACCGGGTACCGCGGCTCGTCGGCGTACCGCGGCTCGTCGGCGGTGACCGCGGGATGCCAGCCGCCCCCACCTGCGGCTTCGCCCGGCCGGGTGCATCCGCGACGCCCCACGGCCCGGACCAGCGCGGCGACCATCCTGGGGTCGAACTGGGCGCCGGCGCAGCGCTCCAGTTCCCTGAGGGCCGTCGGCACCGGGCGGGCCCTGCTGTAGGACCGCGTGGACGTCATCGCGTCGAAGGCGTCGGCGACGGCCACCACCCGGGCGGACTCCGGGATCTGATCGCCCGCCAGCCCGTAGGGGTAACCGCTGCCGTCGAGCCGTTCGTGGTGGTGCAGGATCGCCGCCCGTGCCTCGCCGAGGAAGGAGATCCCGCGGACCATCTCATGGCCGTACTCGGGATGCAGCTCGATCACGCGCCGTTCCTCGGGGGTGAGTGGGCCGTCCTTGCGCAGCAGCCGGGTCGGCACGCCCAGTTTGCCCACGTCGTGCAGGATCCCGGCGAACCGCAGCACCTCGACGCGGTCGTCGTCCAGGCCGAGTTCGCGGGCGATCATCACGGACGCCTGCCCGACCCGCTCGCTGTGGCCGCGGGTGTATCCGTCCTTGATGTCGACGGCCTGCACGAGCGCGCGGATCGTCGCCTGGTGGGCCGCCCGTTCCCGGTGGTACTGCGCGAAGACCCACCAGGACACGCCCATCGGCAGCAGCACGAGCAGCGCGACGACCGGCCCGTGCGGGCTGCGCCACAGCACGGCCATCATCAGTCCGGCCAGTCCGTGCACGGCGATCGGCGCGAGCGAGCGGGGCAGCAGTCCGCGCCAGGCCCGGCGCGCGGGCACCCTTTCGGCCAGGGCCAGGATGCCGCCGTCGAGCGCGGCCAGGACGAGGCAGAAGGCCAGCACGGCGGCGGCGACCGGCACGAGGACGTAGGGGAAGTCGGAGTGCACGACCGCGGCCCGGCCGCCGCACAACCAGTGCACGCGGGCCGCGACGCCCACGGCGAGGGAGGTCTGGGCGGCGCGCCAGATCCGGCGCAGCGCGCGGGGCCGGTCGGCGGGCGACAGCAGGGCGCCGGGCAGGGGGACGAGCGCGGCGGCGGGCGCGGGCAGCAGAAAGACCCCGGCGAGCAGGACGGGGTGGAAGGTGCCTCCGAAGCGGCGCCGGACGATCTGCTCACAGGCCGCGTACACCGCGCAGAGCAGCGCGATCGCCCACCAGGGTGCGTGGGTCCGGGGCAGCGGCAGCACACCGAGCAGGGCCAGGGCGGCGACGCAGGTCACATAGACGCGTGCCCGTGCCGGAACCGCCTCCATGAGCCCTCCCCCGACCATGCCCGTCCTGGCTCCGGAGCCTAGGGCGCGGATCGGGGGGTCCGGGGGCCTGGCCGCCCGGATTAGCACGTTCGGGTGATGACCGGTGAGTCAGCGGCGGGCTCGGACCGCGACCGCGGACAGCACGGACCGCCCGGCCGGTCAGGACTCCTGGGGAGTCGCCGTGATGTCGTGCTCGGGCACGGTCTGGCCGGAGCGGATCAGGTCGATCCGGCCCATGACCTTGGCTCGCAGGTCGATCGGCACGTCGTCATGGCCGCAGCACCGCTTGACCAGCTTCTTCACCGCCTTTTCCAGGCCGTACTTCTCCAGGCACGGCGAGCACTCCTCGAAGTGCTGCTGGAACTTGTCGCGATCGGCCGGCGGCATCTCGCTGTCAAGGAACTCGTAGAGATGGTCGAGTACCTCACTGCAGTCCGTCTCGTGCGGCTCTCCGCAGCTCATGAGCCCGAGCCTTTCGCTTCGTTCGACTCTCCGGCGCCCGCCGGGACCAGCCCGCGCTCGCGTGCGTAGTCCTCCAGCATGCCGCGCAGTTGACGGCGGCCCCTGTGCAGCCGGGACATCACCGTACCGATGGGTGTCCCCATGATGTCCGCGATCTCCTTGTAGGCAAAGCCCTCTACGTCCGCGAGGTAGACGGCGATGCGGAATTCCTCGGGGATCGCCTGCAGCGCTTCCTTGACGTCCGAGTCGGGCAGGTGGTCGAGCGCCTGCGACTCGGCGGAGCGCAGCCCGGTCGACATGTGCGACTCGGCGCGGGCGAGCTGCCAGTCCTCGATCTCCTCGGCCGCGCTGCGCTGCGGCTCGCGCTGCTTCTTGCGGTAGGAGTTGATGAAGGTGTTCGTGAGGATCCGGTACAGCCACGCCTTGAGGTTGGTGCCCTCGCGGAACTGGTGGAAGGACGCGTACGCCTTGGCGTAGGTCTCCTGCACCAGGTCCTCCGCGTCGGCCGGGTTGCGCGTCATGCGCAGCGCGGCCGAGTACATCTGGTCGAGGTATTCGAGCGCGTCCCGCTCGAAGCGCGCGTTGCGTTCCGTGCTGGACTCCGCGCCGACGCCCCGGCCCTCGGGCTGCTCCGCCTGGCCGTTGTCGGTCCCTGCGTCGGTCCCAGTGACCGGACCCACCTCCTCAAGATCGTGGGCAGGACCGAGTCCGGTCCCACTCGAATCGGAGGATAGAACACGACCCGTGCCTGCCGCCGCTCGAATCGGAGCGGTCTTGGCCGCGTGCAGCACCGTCCAGTCCAGGTCGGTGCGGCTGCTGCGGCTCGGGCAAACGGTCGAACCCATGCGGCGGACTCCCTCTCCCACGACGTCGGTGCTGGAGCTTCAGCACTCCTGACCGCTACAACAGCGGGCCGGGGCGCGGCATTCCCGGGGGTCACCCGAGTGACGCGATCCACTCCGCGACGCCGTCGGTGACGATCTCCAGAGCCCGTTCCTGGCCGATCTCCGCGCGCTTGGGCACGGCGAGGCCGTGGTCGCCGCCGGGCACCTCGACGAGCCGGTACGCGCCCGGCGGGAACTCGGCCGGCCTGCCGAAGGGATCGTTGCCGCCCTGCACGACCAGCGTGGGCACGCGCGCCCCGAGCAGTTCCGCGGCCCTGGACTTCTCGGGGCTGCCCGGCGGGTGCAGCGGGAAGCTCAGGGCGAGGACGGCGTGCGCCCCCAGTTCGGCCGCCGTGCGGCAGGCGACCCGGGCCCCGGCGCTGCGCCCGCCGGAGATCACGGGCGGGCCCTGCGCGGTGAGCGCGGGCCAGACCCCGCGCCAGCCGGTGTCGAGGGTCTTCGGGGCCGGGGCGATCTTCCGGCCCGCCACCCGCCAGGGCTGCTCCACCAGGGCCACGGTGACGCCGTGGGCGGGCAGCGCCGCCGCGAGCGCCCGCAGGTCGCGCGCCTCGATGCCGCCGCCCGCTCCGTGGCTCACGGCCAGCACGAACCGGGGCCGCCGTGCCGGGTGCCAGGTGATGCGGGCGTCCCCCGCGTCCGTGGCGATGATCTGTGTGGTCACGTCAGAACAGTGTGCCCGCTTCCGGACCCGCCAGCTCCTTCAGCAGCTCCGGGCCGTTGTTGCGGACGTTGCTGACGGCCGTGGCGACCGGGTAGGCGCGCATCAGGCCCTGCGGGGGCGGCTCCAGCAGCGACCGCAGGTCCTCGACATCGGTGCGGGCCGGATCGAGCCAGGCGTCCCAGCGGTCGGGGGTGAGCATCAGCGGCATCCGCGGGTGGATCTCGGCGAGGCTGTGCGGGCCCTCGGCGGGTGCCACGGCCAGCGGGGTGGTCTCCGCCTCGGTGGTGATCACCGAGCAGGTCGCCCACCAGGCCCGCGGATGGTCGTCGGGCAGGGTACGGTCCCGCCAGAACTCGTACAGGCCCGCCATCGCGAAGACCGAGCCGTCGGCGGGCAGCACGAAGTACGGCTGCTTGCGCGGCCGCTTCTTGCGGCCATCGACCTCCAGGTCCCGCTCCTGTGCGCCGGTCACCCACTCGTAGTAGCCGTCGGCGGGCAGGATGCAGCGCCGGGCGGCGAAGGCACGGCGGTACGACGGCTTCTCGTGCACGGTCTCCGCGCGGGCGTTGATCATCCGGGCCGCGCCCTCGGGCGACTTGGCCCAGGACGGCACAAGCCCCCACTTCAGCCTGCGCAGCTGCCGAACCGGACGCGGATCGCCCGCGTCTTTCACCGGACGGTCGAGTACGGCGTAGACCTCCTTGGTGGGCGCCACGTTGTAGTCGGCCTCAAAGCCCTCCTCAAAGCTCTCCTCCGGCTCCCTCCCCCGAGCGCTCGACTCCGCTCGGACAGGGGGGACCCCCATCTCCACTTCAAAGATTCCCGCGAGATCCTCGGGCCTACGACTCGCTGCATACCGTCCGCACATGCGTGCCACACTGCCAGGCCCGGCCGCCGCCCGGCCACCGGCTGCGCCCGCCCGACCCGACCGGCCCATACGAGCCCCGACCCGAGGGAGCGACGCACTCCATGGACAGCACCGCATCGACCGCGCTGCCCGACCTCTGGGACCGGCTGTGGGGCACCCAGCCAGGACCGGACCAGTGGGTGGTGCTGATCACCCTGACCGCGGCCCTCGCCGTGGTCGTCCCGCACGGGCTGTGGCGCGTCTCACGCAACGCCATCACCATCGCGCACGAGGGCGGTCACGGCCTGGTGGCCCTGCTCACCGGCCGGCAGCTCACCGGCATACGCCTGCACTCCGACACCAGCGGCCTGACCCTCAGCCGGGGCAAGCCGCACGGCCTCGGCATGATCCTCACCGCCGCCGCGGGCTACACCGCGCCGCCGCTGCTGGGCCTGGGCGGGGCCGCGCTGCTGGCCGCCGGGCGCCTGACGCTGCTGCTCTGGCTGGCCACCGCCCTGCTCGTCGCGATGCTGGTGATGATCCGCAACGCCTACGGGGTGCTGACCGTGTTCCTCACCGGCGGCACCTTCCTGCTGGTGTCCTGGCTGGCCGGTGCGCAGGTGCAGGCGGCGTTCGGGTACGCGGTGGTGTGGTTCCTGCTGCTGGGCGGGGTGCGGCCGGCCTTCGAACTGCAGGCCAAGCGGGCGCGGGGCGGAGCGGGCGACTCCGACGCGGACCAGCTGTCGCGGCTGACCCATGTGCCGGCGTGGCTGTGGCTGTTCCTGTTCCACACGGTGTCGCTGTGCTCGCTGATCGGCGGGGGACGGTGGCTGCTGGCGGCGTGAGGGCACGCCTCGATGTGACGCGGCCCCGAAGGGACGCGCGTCACACGGGCGCGGGGAACTGCGCGCCCAGCCCCACGGCGCCGCACCGTACGACGCAACGCACCCCGCACAGCGCCGCCCGAAAGCGCGCGCCCGCACCCGGCGACCCCCGCCCACTAAAGTGGGGCCATGGCCCCGAACAACGCGCACACCGCCCTCTGGCCCGCCCCGCACGCGAGCGGAGCCGTCGACGCGACGGTCCACGTGCCCGGGTCCAAGTCCGTCACCAACCGCGCCCTCGTGCTCGCCGCCCTCGCCTCCGAACCGGGCTGGCTGCGCCGCCCCCTGCGCTCCCGTGACACGCTGCTGATGGCGGGCGCCCTGCGGGCCATGGGCGTCGGCATCGAGGAGGGCGTCGGCCCGGACGGCTCCGGCGAGGCATGGCGGGTGCTGCCCACGGGCCTGCGCGGCCCGGCCTCCGTCGACGTCGGCAACGCGGGCACCGTCATGCGCTTCCTGCCGCCCGTCGCCACGCTGGCCGACGGCCCGGTCCGCTTCGACGGCGACCCCAGGTCGTACGAGCGCCCCCTGCACGGCGTGATCGACGCCCTGCGCGCGCTGGGCGCCCGGATCGACGACGACGGCCGCGGCGCGCTGCCGCTGACCGTGCACGGCGGCGGCGCCCTTGAGGGCGGTCCGGTGTCGGTCGACGCCTCGTCGTCGTCGCAGTTCGTCTCGGCGCTGCTGCTGTCCGGGCCGCGGTTCAACCAGGGCGTCGAGGTCCGCCACACCGGCGCCTCGCTGCCCTCCCTGCCGCACATCCGGATGACCGTCGACATGCTGCGCGCGGTCGGCGCCCAGGTCGACACCCCGGAGTCGGGCGGCGAGCCGAACGTCTGGCGGGTCACGCCGGGTGCCCTGCTGGGCCGCGACCTGACCATCGAGCCCGACCTGTCGAACGCTCAGCCCTTCCTGGCCGCGGCCCTCGTCACCGGCGGCAAGGTGCTCGTCCCGGACTGGCCGGCCCGCACCACCCAGCCGGGTGACCGGCTGCGCGAGATCTTCACCGAGATGGGCGGCTCCTGCACGCTGACCGAGTACGGCCTGGAGTTCACCGGCTCCGGCGCGGTCCACGGCATCGACGTGGACCTGGGCGACGTGGGCGAGCTGACCCCGGGCATCGCGGCGGTCGCCGCGCTCGCGGACTCCCCGTCGACCCTGCGCGGCGTGTCCCATCTGCGGCTGCACGAGACGGACCGGCTGGCCGCGCTCACCAAGGAGATCAACGAACTGGGCGGCGATGTGACCGAGACCGCCGACGGCCTGCACATCCGCCCGCGCGCGCTGCACGGCGGGGTCTTCCACACGTACGAGGACCACCGCATGGCGACGGCCGGCGCCGTCATCGGCCTGGCGGTCGCGGGCGTGCGGATCGAGAACGTGGCGACCACCGCCAAGACCCTGCCGGACTTCCCCGAACTGTGGGCCGGGATGCTCGGGAACTGACGGGCGGACCGGGATCATGCGCCGCTACGGCAAGCACACCGACGAGGACGACATCCGCACCCGCCCGAACCGCAAGGGCAACCGGCCCCGTACGAACATCCGGCCCAAGCACGAGGACGCCGCCGAAGGCATGGTCCTCACGGTGGACCGGGGCCGGCTGACCTGCCTCGTCGACGGCCGTACGGTCCTCGCGATGAAGGCACGCGAGCTGGGCCGCAAGGCGGCCGTCGTGGGCGACCGGGTGGCGCTGGTCGGTGATCTGTCCGGGCGCAAGGACACGCTCGCGCGGATCGTCCGCATCGCGGAGCGCACATCGGTGCTGCGCCGCACCGCGGACGACGACCCCTACGAGCGGGTGGTCGTCGCCAACGCCGACCAGCTCGCCATCGTCACCGCCCTCGCCGACCCCGAGCCGCGCCCCCGGCTGATCGACCGCTGCCTGGTCGCCGCCTACGACGGCGGTCTCGACCCGCTGCTGGTGCTGACCAAGTCGGACCTCGCCCCGCCCGACAAGCTCCTGGAGCTCTACGGCGACCTGGACATCCCGTATGTCGTCACCAGCCGCGCGGAACTGGCGGACGGCGCCGCCGCCGACCGGGTGCGGGAGCAGCTGGCGGGCAAGGTCACCGCGTTCGTGGGGCACTCGGGCGTCGGCAAGACGACCCTGGTCAACGCGCTGGTACCGGAGGACCGCCGACGTACGACGGGCCATGTCAACGCGGTGACGGGCCGCGGCCGGCACACCACCACGTCGGCGCTCGCGCTGCCGCTGGGCGACATGGCCGGCTGGGTCGTCGACACCCCGGGCGTTCGCTCCTTCGGCCTCGCCCACATCGATCCTTCCCGGGTGATCCACGCCTTCCCGGATCTGGAGCCCGGCACCGCGGGCTGCCCGCGCGCCTGCAGCCACGACGAGCCGGACTGCGCGCTGGACGCCTGGGTGGCCGAGGGACACGCGGACCCGGCGCGCCTGTACTCTTTGCGCCGGTTGCTGGCCACGCGGGAACGCAGGGAAGGCGACTGACCTCAGCGGTGTTTGCGGGGCCGCGGGCCTGGCAAGTGCATAATCGCACCGAGCCGGACAGCACCGAGCCGGACATACGGGAGGACAGCACATGGCGTGGCTGCTGGTCGTGGTGGCCGGACTGCTCGAAACCGGCTTCGCGGTCTGCCTGAAGCTGTCGCACGGTTTCACCCGGCTGTGGCCGACCATCGCGTTCGCGTGCTTCGCCCTCGGCAGCTTCGGCCTGCTGACCCTGTCCCTGCGGAAGCTGGACGTGGGTCCCGCCTACGCCGTGTGGACCGGCATCGGCGCTGCGGGCACCGCGATCTACGGCATGGTCTTCCTGGGCGACCTGGTGTCGACGCTGAAGATCGTCTCGATCAGCCTGGTCATCATCGGCGTGATCGGCCTCCAGCTGTCCGGCTCGGCCCACTAGCCGGACCGTGCGCCGGGGACGGCTCACGACGGCGCGGGCGGTGGTTCACACCGGCTGGTGGTGCAGTGCCGCACGGACCAGGTCGGCGATCTGGCCCTCCGCGGGCGGCGCGGCCACACACGAGAGCGCCAGCCGCGCCACCACCTCGCAGGCACGGGCCAGCTCCCCGCCGGCGCCAGGACCGGCCAGGGCCGTGAGCGCCCGGTCCCGCACCATCCGCACGAGATCGCCCGGCGACGGCAGCGGCCCGTCCGCCCGGCGCTGCGCCGGTACGGCCGAGGACGACGCCACGGCGGACAACGGCGGCGCGGGCAGTCGCTCGCTCCAGCAGCCGGTGAGCATGGCGCGCACGATCGGGTTGTCACGGGCCACGGCGGCGGTCCACTCGGCGGTGGCGGTCAGCCGCTCGTGCGGTTCGACGCCGTCGGCCAGGGCCCGCTCGACCCCCGCGAGATAGCCGTCGGCCTCCCGGCGCACCAGCGCCCGGGCGAGCCCGTCCTTGCTGCCGAACTCGTTGTAGAGGGTCTGCCGGGACACCCCGGCCGCCGCGGCCACGTCCACCATCCGCACGGCGGGCCACGGCCGCAGCGCGAGCGCGGTGCAGGCGGCGTCCAGCAGGGATTCCCGGGCAGCAGGCATCGTCGCCTCCCTGGGGTGAGCGGCTCTGCGCCCAGGTTTGACGCGCCCCCGTGCACTGTCAAGGGTTCGCGTGGCAGGCGCGTCCCGGCGGGGGCGGTTGTGCGCCATGCCGTGGCCGAGGCGGCTGCGCCCGGGCGGTGCCCTCGCGGCGCGGCCCCCGCTGGCCGCGCCGCGACCGGGCCGGATACGGTGCATCACATGCCCGACTACCTCGACGACCTCCGCCTCGCCCACGTCCTCGCGGACGCGGCCGACGCCGCGACGACGTCCCGCTTCAAGGCCCTCGACCTCAAGGTGGAGACCAAGCCGGACATGACCCCGGTGAGCGAGGCGGACAAGGCCGCCGAGGAGCTGATCCGCGGCCAGCTCCAGCGCGCCAGGCCCCGCGACGCGATCCTCGGTGAGGAGTACGGCATCGAGGGGACCGGCCCGCGCCGCTGGGTGATCGACCCGATCGACGGCACCAAGAACTATGTGCGGGGCGTGCCGGTCTGGGCCACGCTGATCGCGCTGATGGAGGCGGCCGAGGGCGGCTACCGGCCCGTCGTCGGCGTGGTCTCCGCCCCGGCCCTGGGCCGCCGCTGGTGGGCCGCGCGGGGCCACGGCGCCTTCACCGGCCGCAGCCTGTCCTCCGCGACCCGCATCCATGTCTCCCGGGTCTCGGAGCCGGCGGACGCGTCCTTCGCGTACTCCTCGCTGTCCGGCTGGGAGGAGCGGGGCCGGCTCGGCGGCTTCCTCGACCTCACCCGCGCGGTGTGGCGCACGCGCGCGTACGGCGATTTCTGGCCCTACATGATGGTCGCCGAGGGGTCGGTGGACTTCTGTGCCGAGCCCGAGCTGTCCCTGTGGGACATGGCGGCGCCGGCGATCGTCGTCACGGAGGCCGGCGGCACCTTCACGGGCCTCGACGGCCGCCCCGGCCCGCACGGCGGCGACGCCGCCGCGTCCAACGGGCTGCTCCACGACCGGTTGCTGGGGTATCTCAACGGGCGCTACTGAGAAGCACGAGGTGCCTGCGCACGCCCTCGGTCAGCTGCACGCGCCCCCTTGTTGACTCGTGCTTTGCCTGCGACTCTGAAAGTCCCCCCATTTGTGAATTTGTGAAACCGGGAACTATCGATCCACCGACGCGATCGATCCATCGATCCGCCGACCTGTCGACTCATCGACCTGTCGATCCATCGATCGGCACGACGGGCCGGTCGGCCACTGCGTCACCAGGTCAGCGTCGCCAGATCACCGCGTCGTCCCGATCCGCCCGGGTTCCTCGGAGGATTCTCCCTAGGAGGTGGCTCCCAGCCATGCTCGTCCGTGACGCCATGAGCACGGTGGTCCTCACCGTCGGCCCCGCACACACCCTCCGCCAAGCAGCCACCCTGATGTCCGCCCGCCGCGTGGGCGCCGCCATCGTCCTCGATCCCGACGCCGGCGGCATCGGCATCCTCACCGAGCGCGACATCCTCAACTCCGTGGGCCTCGGCCAGAACCCGGACACGGAACGCGCCCACGCGCACACCACCGACAACGTCGTGTTCGCCACGCCGACCTGGACCCTGGAGGAGGCGGCCCGCGCCATGGCGCACGGCGGCTTCCGCCATCTGATCGTCCTGGACCACGGCGAGCCCGTGGGCATCGTCTCGGTCCGCGACATCATCCGCTGCTGGGCTCCGCTGCGGCAGCGGGTGCCGGCCTGAGACATGCCGACGGGCCGTAGCCCCCGTACCCGGGAGGTCCGGCCCGCGCCGCGGCAAGCGGTCCAGTGCTGGTGATCAGCCGCGCAGGGCCTGGACCGCGGCCTCCAGCCGCTTGCCGAAGTCGTCGTCCGCCCGGCGGAAGTTGCCGATCGCACGTTCGGCGATGTCGTCCCTCGACACCTTGGCGATGAAGCCCGCCAGATTGCCGATCAAGCGCTCCTTCTCGTCGTCGGACATCAGCCGGTACAGGTTGCCCGCCTGCACGAAGTCGTCGTCCTCGGCGTGCACCGGTGCCGGGTGGTCGCCCGTGGCGCCCGCGACCGCCGTGGACTGCCACAGCGGCCGGTCGGTCTGGAACGGGCCGCCGAAGCTGTTCGGCTCGTAGTTCTTCGCGCCCTTGTGGCGGCCGTCGTAGAGGAAGCCGTCCCGCGCGTAGGTGCGCGCCTCGGTGGCGTGCGGGCGGTTCACCGGCAGGTGGTCGGCGTTGATGCCGACGCGGTAGCGGTGGGCGTCGCCGTAGGCGAAGAGGCGGCCCTGGAGCATCTTGTCCGGGGACGGGCCGATGCCGGGCACGAAGTGCGCGGGGCTGAAGATCGACTGCTCGACCTCGGCGAAGATGTTCTCCGGGTTGCGGTTGAGCTCCAGCTTGCCGATGGTGATCGGCGGGTAGTCCGCGTGCGGCCACACGTTGGTCAGGTCGAACGGATTGAAGCGGTACGTCGCCGCGTCGGCCGCCGGCATGATCTGCACCTGCACGGTCCAGCTCGGGAACTCACCGCGCTCGATGGCCTCACGCAGGTCCCGCTGGTGGGAGTCGGGGTCCTCGCCGGCCAGCCGGTTCGCCTCCTGCTGCGTGAGGTTCTTGATCCCCTGGTCGGTCTTGAAGTGGTACTTGACCCAGAAGACCTCGCCGGCCTCGTTGTTCCACTGGTAGGTGTGCGATCCGTAGCCGTTCATGTGCCGGTAGGAGGCCGGGATGCCGCGGTCGCCGAACAGCCAGGTCACCTGGTGGGTGGACTCGGGCGACAGCCCCCAGAAGTCCCAGACGTTGTCCGCCTCCTGCGAACCGGTGTACGGGTCGCGCTTCTGGGTGTGGATGAAATCGGGGAACTTGATGGCGTCCTTGATGAAGAACACCGGGGTGTTGTTGCCGACGAGGTCGTAGTTGCCCTCCTCGGTGTAGAACTTCAGCGCGAAGCCGCGCGGGTCGCGGACCGCGTCCGCGGCGCCCAGGTTGCCGGCCACGGTCGAGAAGCGCAGGAAGGTCTCCGTCTGCTTGCCGACCTCGGACAGGAACGCGGCGCGCGTGTACCGCGTGACATCGGCGGTGACCGTGAAGGTGCCGTACGCACCGGCGCCCCGCGCGTGCACCACGCGCTCCGGGATGCGCTCGCGGTTGAAGTGGGCCAGCTTCTCCAGCAGCAACTGGTCCTGGACGAGCACCGGGCCGCCGATGCCCGCGGTCTCGCTGTTCTGGTTGTCGGCGACCGGTGCACCGGCCTCCGTCGTGAGAGGTCCCTGCGTCACGTGCGCCTCCTGCGTCACTTGCCACTGATCCTGTTGCTTGGCCAAGGCCGAACTCGATCCTACAATGGACATTGTCTAAGTCAAATGGCGATCCAAAGTCACACCTGTTCGGGACCTGGTCCCCTTAGCTGTTAGGCTGGTGTCCATGAGTGACCTTCTGGAACGGCTGCGCGGACGCGGATGGCGGATGACCGCGCAGCGCCGTGTCGTGGCCGAGGTCCTGGACGGCGAGCACGTCCACCTGACCGCCGACGAGGTCCACGCCCGCGCCGTCACCCGGCTGCCGGAGATCTCCCGCGCGACGGTCTACAACACCCTCGGGGAGCTGGTCTCGCTCGGTGAGGTGCTGGAGGTCGCCACCGACAAGCGGGCCAAGCGCTACGACCCGAACGCCCACCGGCCGCACCACCACCTGGTCTGCGCCCGCTGCGGCGCGATCCGCGACGTCCACCCGAATGGGAACCCGCTCGCCGACCTCCCCGACTCGGAGCGCTTCGGCTTCACGGTCTCGGACGTCGAGGTCACCTACCGCGGCCTGTGCCCGGACTGCGCGCACGCCTAGCCCGCCCCGCGAACGCCGACGAAGACCCTGCGAGCCCCGGCAGCGACATCCGCCGGGGCTTTGTGCTGCGTACGGGCTTCCTGAAACTGACGACCCGTCATATGGTCAACGGCGCCCACCAGTCCGTTCCGCACTCCGCGAGGAGACGCCCGTGGGAGAGCCGTATCCGAAACTCCGAGCCACCGAACTGACCCGCGCCTTCGGCCGAACCCCCCACACGGTCGACGCCCTCGGCCCCCTCGACCTCACCGTCGCCGCCGGCGAGTTCGTCTGCGTCGTCGGCCCCTCCGGCTGCGGCAAGTCCACCCTGCTGCGCATCGCCGCGGGCCTGCTGCGCCCCAGCACGGGCACGCTGGAGATCCGCACGACGAGCCCGCACCCGGTCGCCATGATCTTCCAGGACTACGGCATCTACGACTGGAAGACCGTCCAGGCGAACGTGCGCTTCGGCCTGGACGTGCAGCGCGTGCCGCGCCGCGAGGCCAACGCCCGCGCCGCCGACTGGCTGGCCCGGCTGGGCCTCGCGGACTTCGCGCACGCCCACCCGGCGACGCTCTCGGGCGGCATGCGGCAGCGCGTGGCGATCGCCCGCGCCCTGGCGGTGGAACCCGAACTGCTGCTGATGGACGAGCCGTTCGCCGCGCTGGACGCCCAGCTGCGCACCATACTCCAGGACGAACTGCTGGAGATCACCCAGGCGCTGCGCACCACCACCGTGTTCATCACGCACAGCCTGGAGGAGGCGATCGTCCTCGGCGACCGGGTCCTGGTGATGTCCGCGCGCCCCGGCCGGATCATCGCCGAGCGGCGCCCGCCGTTCCCGCGCCCGCGCACCGGCGACATCCGCTCGGCGCCCGCGTTCACGGCCCTCAAGGGCGAGCTGTGGGACCTGCTGCGCAAGGAGGCGGTGCCGGCATGACGACCGTGCTGCCCGACCGGGAGGCCGTCCTGGTCCGCCGCCCCGGCGTCCGCGAACTGCACCCGGCCGTCGCCCACCGCAGGCGCCGCGCCCTGGAGCTGTCCCTCGCGGTGGCCGTGCCCCTGCTGCTCGTCCTGCTGTGGCAGCTGGCCGCGAACCGGGCGTGGCTCGACGACCGCGTCTATCCGGCACCCTCCACGATCCTCGCCGACGGCTGGGACCGGGCGGCGGCCGGCGAGCTGTGGCCCGACGTGTGGGCGACGCTGCGCCGCGTCCTGGCGGGCTATGCCGTCGGCACCGCGGCCGGCTATCTGCTCGGCCTCCTGATGGGCTCGCTCCCCCTGGTCCGGGCGGCCCTCGAACCGCTCCTGGACGCCCTGTACGTCGTGCCGAAGCTGGCCCTGCTCCCCGTCTTCCTGAACATGTTCGGCCTCGGCGAGGGCCCGCAGGTGGCTCTGGTCGCGGCCACCGTCTTCTTCTTCGTCTGGATCTCCACGATGTCGGCGGTGATCGCCGTCCCGGCCGGCCACCGGGACGCCGGACGCGTCTTCGGCGCCTCGCCGTGGCAGATGTTCCGCCATGTGCTGCTCCCCGCCTCTCTGCCGTCGGTCCTGGTCGGCACGCGGATCGCGGCGGGCGTGGCGGTCCTGGTGATCGTCGCCTCGGAGCAGATCGCCGCGTCCGACGGCCTGGGGCATCTGATCTTCGACTCGCGCGCGCTGTTCCAGAACGACGTGATGTTCGTGGGGATCGTCTGCGTGGCCGTGCTCGGGGTGCTCTTCTCCGAACTGGTCCGGATCGCGGGCAGGCTGCTCACACCGTGGGCGCCACGGGACCGGGGACGGGGGCAGTCATGAGGGGACGCCTCGGCCCCGGGCGCGGGACGGCGCTCGCCGCGGTCGCCGCCCTGCTGGCGGTGGCTGGCTGCTCGTCGGCGCACTCCGGGGACGCCCGGGCGCGGTCCGGGCCGGAGCACCGCACGGTCCGGCCGGTCGACGGCTGCGGCACGGCGTCCTGGACCGATCCGGCGGACCTGTCCCCCGGCCGGGCACCGGCCCGCTGCGCGCCGCGCACTCCGGCCGCCCGGCCTCTGGCCCAGCGCCGGAAGATCACCATCGCCACCGGGACGCTGAGCGCGGAATATGTGGCCCCGTTGCGCGTCGCCCTCGACAAGGGCGAGTTCACGGCGGAGGGGCTGGATGTCACGCTTCGTGTGCTGCCGACGCCGGACGCGCTGCCGCTGCTGGCCAAGGGCGACATCGACGCCCTGTGGGCGGCTCCGGAGGCGGCCGTGATGAACGGCGTCCGCGGCGGCTTCGCCATCAAGTGGGTCGCGGGCAACTTCTCGCCCGCCCCGGGATCGAAGAGCGGCCTGTGGGTGAAGCTGGCGAGCGGCGAGAGCGCGGACCGCGTCCGGATGGCGGGCCGCACCATGGGCACCATGATCGGCAAGGGCTCGGTGATCGCGTACCCGATGCAGCGGGCCCTGGCCCGGCACGGCGGCGGCCTCGACGAGATCCGCTACCAGCAACTGGGCTCGGCTGACGTGCTCACGGCCCTGCAGGGCGGCGGCGTGGACTCGGCCTGGCTCCTCGACCCGGTGTGGCGCCGGATGGACGGCGAGCGGGGCTATGCCTTCCTGGGCGGCCAGCCGCTCGGGGAGCCTCTGGGCGGCATGCTGTACGGCCGCACGCTGCTCCAGGACGACGTGGACGCCGGGGTGGCCCTGCTGCGGGCCTACATCCGCACGGTCGACACCTACTTCGCCGGCGACTACAAGAAGGACACGGTTTTCGTCGCCTATCTGGCGAAGCTCCTGAAGACGGATGCGGCGGTCCTGAAGTCGACGCCGTCGCTCCGCATGGACTGGGAGATCAGATCAGGCACGGTCACCCGCCTCCAGGCCGCCTACCGGGCCCAGGGCGTCACCGAGGGCGCGGCCCTGCCGGAGTCGGCGACCGTGGACCGCTCGCTGTACGCGGAGGCGGTGGGCCACGCCCCCTGACCGGCCGTCCCGGCCCGGGGCTGCCCGGAAACACGCCGCGGGCCGGAATCCATTGCCTGGATTCCGGCCCGCGGTCTCAGTAGCGGGGACAGGATTTGAACCTGCGACCTCTGGGTTATGAGCCCAGCGAGCTACCGAGCTGCTCCACCCCGCGTCGATGAACGAAACATTACGTGACCCCAACCCCCAGAAGCAAATCCCCACCCCCCGGCCACGGACAGCCAACCAAGGGGCACGAGGAACCGCGCCACAAACCCCGTAAGGCACAGCCAACCTAGGGGCGCGAGGAACTGCGCGCCCAGCCCCCACCCACCCGAGACCTACAAACCCCGTAAGGCACAGCCAACCTAGGGGCGCGGGGAACTGCGCGACCAGCCCCCACCCACCCGCACAGACCACCACACCGCACCCCCGACGGCGGCGAGGTCCCCTGGCCAAAGCTACGCAGTAAGCTCGTCGCGGAGCGCATCACTCAGCCGCCCCGCACGCTCGCTGACCTCCGCGGGCCCCAGCGTCACCGCGCGGTCGGCCCACCGCTGCCCCTCCGCCAGCTCCCCGCGGCGGGCGTAGACGAGGGCCAGCCGCAGGGCCGCACGGCCGTGCCCCGCATCCGCGGCCCGCGTCCACCACACCGCGGCCTCCGGCTCGCTCCCCTCACGGGCCAGCAGCAGCCCCAGGTTGAACGCCCCGTTCCGGGACCCGGCCTCGGCCGCCGCCCGGTACCACCGCGCCGCCTCGACGACATCGCCCCGCGCCGCGGCCATCATCCCGACCCGCACCTGCGCGCGCCGGTGCCCCTGGCCGGCCGCCCGCTCGTACCACTCCTCGCACTCGGTCTTCTCGTGCACCGTCTCCCCCAGCTCGTGCGCGGGCCGCGGGGGCCGCCGCGCGTCGAGCAGTGCGGCCAGCCGGTACGCCGCCTCCGCGCTGCCGGCCCCGGCCGCGCACCGCAGGTGCCGCTCCGCCTGCTGCTCGTCCCCCTCCCGCAGCCGGGCGATCCCGACCTGCAGTGCCGCCTCCGTGTGCCCGGCCGCCGCCGCCCGCTCGTAGCAGCGCAGCGCCACCCGCTCCTCGCCCCGCCCGGCGTACAGGATCCCCAGGTTGAACGCCGCGTCCACGCTGCCCGCCTCGGCCGCCTTGGAGAACCACGGCTCCGCACCGGCCGGGTCGCCGCTCTGCAGCAGCAGGATCGCCAGCGCGTTGGCCGCCTCCCGGTGCCCGGCGTACGCGGCCCGCCGGTACCACTGCTCGGCCTGCCCGGTCCGCCCCTGCTCGGCGCAGAGCAGCCCCAGGTTGTACGCGCCGTTGTCGTCGCCGGCGTCCAGCGCCGCCCGGTACCACCGCTCGGCGGTCTGCGGCTGGCCGCGCTCGGCGTACAGCGCGCCCAGCGCGTTCGCCGCGTTGCCGTCGCCGTCCTGCGCGGCCCGCAGCCACCACACGGCCGCGCTCTCGGTGTCCCCGGCGTCCCGCAGCAGGAATCCGAGCGCGCAGGCGGCCCGCGCCTCGCCGTCCTTGGCGGAGGTCAGGTACCAGCGCCCGGCCTCCTTCAGGTCGCCCCGCTTCTCCAGGATGGCCCCGAGCTGGAGCGCGGCCCGGCGGTGCCCGCGCGCGGCGGCCTGCCGGTACCACTGCTCGGCCTCGTCCGGGCCGGACGCCCCGGCACCGGTGTCCGCGTCGGCGCCCGCGGCGCGGTCCAGCATCCGTGCCAGCCGGTACGCCGCCTCGCGGTGCCCGCGCTCGGCGGCGGCCCGCAGCCATCGCTCGGCGCCGTCCACGCCGCGGTGTTCCAGCAGATCGGCGAGGGCGTAGGCGCCCAGCACATGGCCCTGTTCGGCGGACTGGCGCAGCCAGTACTCGGCCGCGGGCTCGTCGCCGCGTTCGCGGTGGTGGCGGCCGAGCGCGTGCGCGGCGGCGGGCGATCCGGCGACGGCGGCGATCCGCCACCATCCGGCGGCCTCGTCGGCGTATCCGCGCTGGTGCAGCAGGACCCCGAGGTTGTTGGCGGCGGCACGGTCGCCCGCGGCGGTGGCGGCACGCAACTGGGGTTCGGCGCCGTCGAGATCACCGCGGCGCAGCAGCATGGCTCCTAGGACGCTCATCGCCTCGACGTCACCCGCCTCCGCGGCGAGCCGGCGGCGCGCCTCCTCGGCGGCCTCGCCGGCCTCGTCACGGTCGGTGGGCTGCACAAGGTCGGCGGGGTGCACAAGGTCAGCAGCCTGCCCAAAGTCGGCAGGCTGCGCAAAACGCCCTGTCTCCAACAGACTTGCCTTGTCCCCCATAACGTCCATCGTCGCACCACCCGCAACCCGGGTACACCCGGTATACCGCAGCCCATGAGGTCACTTCAGCGTTTTGTCGACATGCCCACAGAGAGACAAGTCAAACACACATCCCCCAAGTCCCCACGTGGGCGCGGCGACCGCGCACATCGGCACATGCGTTCGTCGCGCGTACGCACACGTCGAAGGCCCGGATCCTTGAGGATCCGGGCCTTCGACTTCAGTAGCGGGGACAGGATTTGAACCTGCGACCTCTGGGTTATGAGCCCAGCGAGCTACCGAGCTGCTCCACCCCGCGCCGTGTTCAGCAACCGTACCACGGCGCGGGGTGGTCTTGATCAACCGCTATTCGGACTGCCACCCGGACTGGAGCTGCCGCTCGGGCTCGGACTGCCGCCGCCCTTGCCGTCGCCGTTCTTGCCGCCGCCCGCGCTGTTGGCCTTGTTCTGCGCCTCCTCGGCCTGCTTCAGCGCGTCCTGGAGGTCCTTCTGCGCCTTGCCGTAGGCCGCCCAGTCGTTGTTCTTCAGCGCCTCCTGGCCGGCGTCGAAGGCCTTCTGGGCATCCTTCAGCGCCTGCTGGACGGTGGGGTCACCGGACGCCGGCGGTGGATTCTCGGTGCCGGTACCGGCACCGTTGTCGGTGTCCGACGGCGGCGGAGTCGATGCCTTCGCCCCGAACACCACGTCCAGAGCGTCGTCGAGGGTGTCCTCGAAGGCGGTTCTGCCCTCGTAGGTCACCAGCACCTTCCGCAGCAGCGGGTACTTGAGTCCACCACCGCGTACGTAGACCGGCTCCACGTACATCAGGCCGCCGTCGAGCGGCACGGTCAGCAGGTTGCCGTACTCGACCTGGGAACTGCCGCCCTCAAGCAGCTTGATCGCCGAGGCGATCTCCTGTTCCGAGTTGAACTGGCTCTGCACCTGTTTGGGCCCGTCGACCGTCGTGCTCGTCGGCAGTTTCAGAATTCTGATCTTGCCGTAGTCGCTGGTGCCCGCCTCGGCGTCGACGGACATGAACGCGCTGAGGTTGTCCCGGCCGTTGGGCGTGAAGGTCGTCGACAGGGAGAACGACTGCGACGTCTGGTCGGGCATCCGCATGCTCAGGTAGTACGGTGGCACCGCGTTGCCCGACTTGTTGGTCGGGTCGTCCGGCACCTGCCAGACCTCGCTGCCGGTCAGGAACGTCTGCGCGTCCGTCACGTGGTAGCGGGTGAGCAGTTCCCGCTGCACCTTGAACAGGTCCTGCGGGTAGCGCAGATGCGCCATCAGATCGCCCGAGATATCCGACTTGGGGTGAACCGTTCCGGGGAACGCCTTCATCCAGGTCTTCAGCACCGGGTCCTTCGTGTCCCACTCGTAGAGCTTGACCTCGCCGGTGTACGCGTCGACGGTCGCCTTCACCGAGTTGCGGATGTAGTTGACCTGGTTCTGCTGGGCGACCACCGCGCGCGAGTTGTTGGTCGCGGTCAGCGAGTCGGCCGTCGTGTCACCGAGGGTCGTGCGCGAGGAGTATGGGTAGCCGTTCGTCGTCGTGTACGCGTCGACGACCCACTGGATACGGCCCTTGACCACCGCCGGGTAGGCGTCGCCGTCGATCGTCAGCCAGGGGGCCACCGCCTCGACGCGCTCCTTGGGCGTGCGGTTGTACAGGATCCGCGAACCGTCGCCGATCGCGCCGGAGTAGAGGATCTGCGGCTCGTTGAACGCCACCGCGTAGGCGGCGCGGTTGATCGGGTTGGCGAGGCTGACCCCGCTCTTACCCTGGTAGCTGGTGGTCTTCTCGCCGTTGTCGTCGGAGTAGTCGATCTCCTTCTGGGGACCGCCGACGATCGAGTACGTGGTGGTCTTCTCGCCGTAGTAGATCCGCTGCTCGTAGGTGCCGAGGTCGCCCTTGGACGGCAGGTTGTACTCGGTGAAGACCGGGCGTCCCTCGGAGTCCGCCTCGGTGCCCTTGCCGGCGACGGCGCCGTACCCGTGGGTGTAACGGAAGTGGTCGTTGATCCAGTTGTTCTTCGGAATGCCGTCCAGGTTCAGTTCGCGCAGACCGATGACGGTGTCCTGGTCCTTGCCGTCCTTGGAGTACCGGTCGACGTCCAGATTGGTCGGGAACGCGTAGTAGTTCCGCATCTGCTGGAGCTGCTGGAACGTCGGCGAGACGATGTTCGGGTCCATGATGCGGATGCTCGCGGCGGAGTTGACGTCGTCCCGCAGCTGCGTCTTGTCCGTGGTGGTGCTCTTGCCCTCGTACTCGGTGACCTTGGTGTCGTCGATGCCGTACGCCTGGCGGGTCGCCTTGAGGTTCTTCTGGACGTACGGGGCTTCCTTGGCCTGCTCGTTGGGCTGGACCTGGAACTTCTGGACGATCGCCGGGTACAGACCGCCGATGAGGATCGCCGAGAGCACCATCAGGCCGAAGCCGATGACGGGCAACTGCCAGGTACGCCGCCACAGCGTGGCGAAGAACAGCAGCGCGCAGATGACCGCGATGCAGAACAGGATCGTCTTCGCCGGCAGGTAGGCGTTCGCGTCGACGTACCTGAGGCCCGTCCAGTTGCCGGTGGCCTTGAAGTCGCTGGACTTCACGGCCAGTCCGTAACGGTCGAGCCAGTACGCGACCGCCTTCAGGGCGACGAAGACGCCGATCAGCACCGACAGGTGCCCGGTGGCCGCCGCGGTGGCCCTCGCGCCCGGGCTGGTCACGCGCAGCCCGCCGTACAGATAGTGGGTGAGCACGGCGGCGATCGCGGACAGGATCGTGGCGGCGAAGCCGAAGCCCAGCAGGAAGCGGTACCAGGGCAGATCGAAGGCGTAGAAGGAGACGTCGAGGTGGAACTGCGGGTCCTTCTCGTGGAAGGGCACGCCGTTGACCCACATCAGCCAGGTGCGCCACTGGCTGGCCGCGGAGGCGCCGGCGATCAGGCCGACCAGGGCGGTGATGCCGAGCAGCAGCCACCGCTTGAAGGGCGCGATGCCCATGCGGTAGCGGTCGAGGCTCTGCTGCTCCATGGACATGGCGCTGAGCGGGGGCCGCAGCCGGTGTGCGAGCCAGATGTTGAAGCCGACCGCGAGCGCCATCAGCAGTCCGAAGACGGCGAACAGCCCGATCTTGGTCCACAGGGTGGTGGTGAACACGGACGAATAGTGCACCGACCGGTACCACAGCCAGTCCGTCCAGAAGCCCGCGAACATGGTGAACGCCATGCCGAGGACGGCAAGGACGCCCAGTGTCATGAGCAAAGTCCGGACGCGCCGGGACGGGCGGCCCGCTCTGATCCGTGGCCCCGTCGGGCCTCCGCCTCGGTCCGGCATCTGGAAAGCCAAGGTGCGTACCTCGAAGTTCGGTGGTGGTTCGCTGTCGTTGCGTCAGGCCCCCGGGTTCGTGGACCGTCCGGTGGGCCCGCGGTTCACGGGCCCACACCTATGCAACTTACTCACCGTTTACTCGGTTCCCGATTCCGGCCAGGAACGAGGCAGGATTGTGACCATGTCCAACACTCCCATGGCAGCGAACCCCCTCACCCGGGCCGTGCTAGAGATCGACGAGTACGCCTCCGGCCTCGGCTGGGACCAGCCCGCTCGCCTCTTCGCCCTCGTCGACACCGCGCGGCTGCGGGCCGAGGAACCCGCGCTCGCGGCCCAGCTCGGCCTGCCGGACGAGCCGGGGCCCGCCGGCCTCACCCCGATCGAGCAGGACGAGATCCCCGCGGGCAGGCCGCTCGACGAATTCCTCGGCACCATCGCCTGGCCGGACGCCGTGGCCGGTTGTGCGCTCACGGTGGAGCGTCTGATGCTGCCGCCGTCCGCCGAGACACAGGTGCCGCAGGGGCTGGACGGGGCGAAGCTGACCAAGTGGGTGGCGGACCATCCCGAGCGCCAGGAGGTCCGGATGACGGTCGCGGTGCTGCGCGACGGCGCCCGGGAGTCGGCGCTGCGGCTGCGTGACAAGGACACGCCGACCGAAGTGCTCACCGGCCCCGATCTGGTACCGGGACTGGCGGACGCCCTGACGGCGACCTTCGAAGACTGACCCACCCCGCACGCCGATCCCTTCCGGCCCCCTGCCGGCGAGCCGCTCGCCGGCTCCCCGGACAGGCCCACCACGACGGCGCCTGCTGCCTTGCGCGGTCCTGCGCATGCTGACGACCTTGCGGACTCCCGCGCACCGAACACCGGCGGGCCCTGCGTCCGCCACCCCCGGCCGCTGCTGACGCGCCCACCGAGCCCTGGCTCGGCCGAACCCGGCAGACCGCACCCGACGTGATCCCCGCCCGGCCCGAGCCCCCTCGCGGGTCACCGACCCGCCCCGTCCCCGCACGCCTCGCGGCCGGGCATCGGGGGACCGGGCGATGGGGCTCCATGGGCGCCTCGACCGCTCGCCGGGCCGCGGTCGCAACCGGACCCGCGGGGCCTTCCCCGGCTCCGGAAGGACCGGGCGGCGACGGCGTCCCTGGGTCCCTGCGCGTGGGGTGGTCCTGCGGTCTCGTGCCCGGTCGGGCGCCGTCGACGCTGTGCTGCCGGTGGGCTCACGCGCGGCGTCGGTCGGTCAGCTCTTGGTCGTGCACTTCGGCAGGGCTGCCGTGTCTCCGCTGCGGATGTCGTCGAGGGCGCCCAGGGCGTCCTTGATGGTCTTGACCTTGACGAGGGTCAGCCCGCTCGGGGTGTCCTTGGCCGCGGCGGCGCAGTTGTCGGCGGGCGTCAGGAAGTACTGGGCGCCCTTGTCGCGCGCGCCGACGGTCTTCATCTCGATGCCGCCGATCGGCCCGACCTTGCCGTTGTCGTCGATCGTGCCGGTACCGGCGACGAACTTGCCGCCGGTGAGACTGCCCGGGGTGAGCTTGTCGTAGATGCCGAGCGCGAACATCAGACCGGCGCTGGGCCCGCCGACGTCGGCGAGCTTGATGTCGATGGAGAACGGGAAGGTGTGGTCGGTGCCGGCGGAGATCCCCACGACGGCCCGCTTGGCCCCGCTGTCCTCGGACGTCGTCGTGGTGATCGTCACATCCTGGGTGACGGTCGGCGTCCGGTTCTCCTTCTCCGCGGCGGCCTGCTCCTTGGCCGGGATGACCCTGAAGACGACGTCCTGGCCGGGCTTGTGCTTGGTCACCAGCTCGGCGACGTCGGAGGGCTGCTTCACGGGCGTGCCGTCGACGGCCTTGATGACGTCACCGGCGTGCAGCCGCCCCTCCGCCGGTGAGTCCTTGACGACGGTGGAGACGATCACCCAGGACTTCACCGGGATGTCCAGTTCCTTCAGGGCGGCGACCTTGGCGCTCTCCTGGGACTGGCTGAACTCCTCGGCGTTCTCCTGGGTGGACTGCTCCTCGGTCTTGCCGTCCGGGTAGAGCGTGTCGTGCGGCACGACCTTGTCGTCGTGCGCGAGCCAGCCGTAGACGGCCTCGACCAGGTTCATCTTGTAGTCGGCGCTGGTGACCCGGACCGTGGTCATGTTGAGGTGTCCGGTCGTCGGGAACGTCCTGTGACCGGAGATCTGCAGCACCGGCTCGCCGTCGTGCTCCCCGAGGGTGTTCACCGTCGGCCCCGGGGACATCTCCGAGTACGGGACGGGCAGCAGTACACCCGCGCACAGGAATGCGATCAGCATCAGGGTGGAGGCGAGCATCGTCGCGGTGCGGCGTGGCATGGTTCGACACTACGTGACGAGTCTGTCGGAGCACCGTCAGGGCGCCCCCGACCGGATCGTCACCGGCCGGAGTGCGGCTTCTCCATGGCCGCGCAGAACCGGGCGTAGCCGTCCAGCTCGGGGCCGTCGCCCCGGGCCTTCCGCGTCCGACTGGCCCAACTGCCCCACAGACTTGCGCCTATCGCGGCGATAAGCGGAATCAGCAACCAGGCGAGCGCCGCCATGCCGACCTCCCAACCCCATGAGCGTCCGCGACTGACTGATCAGCAGATTAACCGTTCGCACTGACAACGCTCAGGCCAGGGGTGCGGTTACGCAACCGGAACGGCGTGTCGGGCGCGGGCCGCCCTGCGGGCCTACGCCCCCACCCACTCCTCGGTGCCGTCGGAGAAGGTCTGGTGCTTCCAGATGGGCACCTCGTGCTTCAGGTCGTCGATCAGCTTCCGGCAGGCTTCGAATGCCTCCGCCCGGTGCGGGCAGGCGACCGCGACCACGACGGCGAGATCCCCGACGCCGAGGTCCCCGACCCGGTGGACGGCGGCCAGCGCCCGCACCGGGTACTGCGCGACGACCTTCTCGGCGATCCGGCGCATCTCGGCCTCGGCGCTGGGATGGCACGAGTACCCGAGCCGGTCGACGTCCGCGCCCCCGTCGTGGTTGCGTACGGTTCCGGCGAACAGCGCGATGCCGCCCGCCGCGGCGTCGCCCACGGCCTGGAACACCTCGTCCACGGAGAGCGCGGTCCGGCGGACGCCGATCAGCTTGATGGGGTCCTGAGCCGCCTGCTCACCGGGGTGATCGTTGGTGGGTGCCATGGAGCCATGGTGCCGCACCGCACGGACATCGTGGAACACGCCGCCACGCAGGTGCCGTACCGCACGCACGAAGGTCCCGTACCGCAGGTCCGCCCCTCACGCGCGCGTACGCGACCACGAGCCCGGCCGAACTCGACAGGCCGACTCCCGCCACGCGCGCGTACGCGCTCGCAGGCTCCTCCCCAGGCAGGATCCGCCGGCACAGGCAGGGTCCGTCGGCACAGGCAGGGTCCGTCGGCACAGGCAGGGTCCGCCGGGCCTCCTCGGGGCTCCTTCCGGGCCGCTGCCAGGGGGCCGGGACCGTCTCAGATCCGCCGCCGCGCCTTCCGTGCCCGCCGTACCACGGCCGCCGCGCCCAGCAGGGCGACCGTCGCCCCCGCGGCCCCCGCCGCGGTCGCGTCCTTGCGGCCGAGCCGCCGCCCGGCCACGGTGTGCCGCCCGGAGACCTCGTCCAGCAGCTCCGCCAGGACCTCTTCGTTGGTCCACTGCGGCCGCCACCCGGCGTCGTGCAGCCGGCTCCCGCTGACCACCCAGGGGTACATCGTGTAGGCCAGGTCACCGGCGGGCGACGGGGTGAGCCCGATCCGGTGCAGCCGGGCCGCCGCCCCCAGGGCGACCGCCGACGGCAGCTCCATCCGCCGGATCCCGCTCAGCTCCTCGACCTCCTCCTGTTCCAGCCAGCCGTCGCAGCCCACGGCCAGTTCCCCGTCGACCTTCTCCAGGACGGCGTACTCCAGGGCGCCGCACAGGTCCTCGACGTGGCAGAACTGCCAGGCGGGCCGCGAGCCGGCCACCACGAGCAGCCGCGGCGACTCGAAGTACCTGGTCAGCGCGGTGTCGGTGCCGCCGACCAGGACGGCGGGCCGCACCACGGTGACATTGAGGCCGGGATGCGCCCGCGGCGCCCGCCGGGCCAGCCGCTCGATCTCCAGCAGGTCGCCCACCCCGGTCGCCTCGGCGGTCGCCCGCAGCTCCGCGTCCTCCGACAGCGGCAGTTCGTTGTCCGGCAGCGCCCCGTACACCATCGCGGAGGTGCACAGCACGACCCGGTGCACGCCGGCCGCCGCGGCCGCGGTCAGCACGGTCTGCGTGCCGCGCACGTTGTACGCCGTCCGGGCCACCGCGTCGGTCTCCAGGTCCAGGTCGAGCGCGAGGTGGACGACCACGTCGGCGCCGCGCAGCCGCTCGGCGATGGCCGGATCCCGTACGTCGAGGATGTGCCACTGGGCCGCCGCGCAGTCGCCGCGCCGCTCGTCGATCGCGACGACCCGCTTGACCTCCTCGGACGCGGCGAGCCGCGCGGTCAGCAGCGCGCCGACCCCGGTCGCGGCGCCCGTGACCGCGACGACGGGCCCGCGCACGGCGGGAGGGGTTGCGTGGTTTCGCGCTGCGCGAACCTGCGGATCTGGGGAACTCACCAGGCGTCTCCAGCGGTTGTCTTCAGTACATACGCGTCGGAGGCGTACGAACCAGGTGGCATCCATCCTGCCGCAGGCCGAGAGTCGGCGAAGCACCGAGGCCCGATCGGGTCTTGGTGTCTACGCTGGGTGGTGTTGTCGGGCAGCCGCGCCGCCGGAGAGAACCGGCGGCCTAACCAGCCGAGGAACCCCGTGAGTGACACCCCATTCGGATTCGGCCTTCCGCCGGAGGAGCCGGAGGACGGCGACGAGGGCAAGAAGAAGGACCAGCAGAGCGGTGGTGGGCAGGGACCGGCCAACCCGTTCGGTTTCGGGCTGCCCGGAGCCGGAGGCTTTGGCGGCCCGGGCGCCGACAATCCGCTCGCTGCCATGTTCGGTTCGCTGAACCCCACCGACCTGGGCGCCGCCTTCCAGCAGCTGGGCCAGATGCTCTCCTACGAGGGCGGCCCGGTGAACTGGGACATGGCCCAGCAGATCGCCCGCCAGACGGTCTCCCAGGGCACCCCGGACGGCGTCAAGGACGCGAGCGTCGGCCCCGCCGAACGTTCCGCGATCCAGGAGGCCGTGCGCCTGGCCGACCTGTGGCTGGACGACGCGACGTCCCTGCCGTCCGGGGCGGGCTCCGCGGTGGCGTGGAGCCGCGCGGAGTGGGTCGAGGCCACCCTTCCGGCCTGGAAGGAACTGGTCGACCCGGTCGCCGAGCGGGTCGGCGCGGCCATGGGCGACGTCCTGCCCGAGGAGATGCAGGCCATGGCGGGCCCGCTGATCGGCATGATGCGCTCGATGGGCGGCGCCATGTTCGGCACGCAGATCGGGCAGGCCGTCGGCGTGCTCGCGGGCGAGGTGGTCGGCTCCACCGACATCGGTCTGCCGCTCGGTCCGGCCGGCAAGGCCGCGCTGCTGCCGTTGAACATCGAGGCGTTCGGCAAGGACCTGGGCGTTCCCAGGGACGAGGTGCGGCTCTACCTCGCCCTGCGTGAGGCCGCCCACCAGCGCCTGTTCGCGCATGTGCCGTGGCTGCGCTCGCACCTGTTCGGCGCGGTCGACGGCTACGCGCGCGGGATCAAGGTCGACACGGCCAAGCTGGAGGACGTCGTCGGGCAGTTCGACCCGCAGAACCCGGAGCAGTTGCAGGACGCCCTCCAGCAGGGCATGTTCCAGCCGGAGGACACGCCCGAGCAGAAGGCCGCCCTGGCGCGTCTGGAGACGGCCCTCGCGCTCGTCGAGGGCTGGGTGGACGCGGTGGTCCACGCGGCCGCGAAGCCGCGTCTTTCGTCCGCCGACGCCCTGCGGGAGACGCTGCGCCGCCGCCGTGCCTCGGGCGGCCCGGCCGAGCAGACCTTCGCGACGCTGATCGGCCTGGAACTGCGGCCCCGCCGGCTGCGCGACGCCTCCCGGCTGTGGGCCTCCCTCACGGACGCGCGCGGTGTCGACGGCCGGGACGCCCTGTGGGCCCACCCGGACATGCTGCCGACGGCCACCGACCTGGACGACCCGGACGGCTTTGTGCACCGCGAGCAGCTGGACTTCTCCGAGCTGGACAAGATGCTCGGCGAGGCGGCCGGCGGCACCGGCGAGAAGCCGAACCTGAAGAAGGGCGACGCGCGCGGCGACGCCAAGGGTGACTCCTCCGAGGACGACGGCACCGAGTGAGCCTGTACGACGACGCGGTCCTCGTCCTGAAGGGGTACGAGGGCCAGGAAGAGCTGCGCCAGGCGTATCTGGACCATCTCGCCGCGCATCCGGACGGCATGTGGAAGGGCTGCGGGGCCGGGCATCTCACGGCGAGCGCCCTGATCGTCGACCCGGCACGGGGGCGGGTGCTGCTCACCCTGCACAAGAAGCTGCGCATGTGGTTGCAGACGGGCGGCCACTGCGAACCGCAGGATGCGTCCCTGCGGGCGGCGGCCGTGCGCGAGGCCACTGAGGAGTCGGGCGTGGCGGGGCTGGCGCTGCTGCCGGGCGGCCCGGTGGGCCTGGACCGCCATCGGATCCCGGCCCCGTGCCACTGGCACTTCGACGTGCAGTACGCGGTCCTGGCGCCTCCCGGAGCGGTGCAGGAGATCAGCGACGAGTCACTGGACCTGCGCTGGTTCGCCTACGACGAGGTGCCGCGGGTCGCGGACGAGTCGGTGGTGCGGCTGCTGGAGGCGACGCGTGCCAGGCTCTGAGCCCTGACGTCGTCACGGTGTGCACCAGGGCGCGTGGCGGGTGAGGGGCGGGTGAGGGGCGACCGCCCGAGGGTGGTCGCCGCCCCGTGCGCCGTGCTCGCCGCGGCTCAGCTCCAGACGTTGCCCTGGTTCTGGCCCCGCGCGCCGTGCTGCCCCATGCCGTACTGCGCGGCGATGCCCTGGCCGATCGCGGCGTTCTGCGGCGGCAGCAGCTCGCTCGGCTGGACGAGCGCGTAACCGGTGCCCATGAAGCTCAGCTCCCAGCCCTCACCGGTGTTGCCGCGGCGCCGCCACACGCCGGAGGAGTGCGTCTGCGCCTGCATCTGGACGCGCAGGCCCGTGGACCAGGCGACGATCGCGTCGGCGTCGCAGTTGACGTACCGGTCGGGGGTGACCTGCATCATCAGCGGCATGCCCGAGGTCATCAGGGCGACCTTGCCGTGTCCGGTGATGTTGAGCTGGTACTTCCCCGACCCGGAGATGCCGTACTGGCTGTCCACGGCGATGACCTCGTGGTGCAGCGAGGAGTCCAGGGCGAGCACGTAGCCGCTGTCGACGGTCAGGCCCTCCTGCTCGACGTCCACTACATGGACGTACTGGGCGAGGTTGGCGAAGTAGACCGTGCCCTGCCCGTGGCAGCGCATCAGATCCAGGCCCTCCCCGGTGTACGCACGCGTGTGTGCCTGGCCGCCGCTCTGGTACTCGGCGTCGAACTCGACGAGCCCCTGGTAGGCGACCATGGTGCCCTTGCGGGCGAGGATGTCGTCGTGTCCCCCCAGGGCGACACGGAGCATCTGCTTGTTCTGCAGGCTCCAGCGCTCCTGGGTCTGCTGGTCGTTGTGGGCGAAAAGCGGGCTCTGCATGGTGACTCTGACTCCCCCTCAGCCCCGGACCCGGAGGCGGTCGGTGCTGTCCTCGCTGGGCTGGACGACGACGATGCCCTGACCGGAGAAGGCCATCTGGTATGCCTCGCCGCTGCCGCGGCCGATCAGCGACTGCGCCTTGAAGCTGCGCTTGCCCTTCACCTTGAGGTTCGGGGACCACGCGACGAGCGCGTCCGGGTCGACGTACGTCTCGTCCTCGCCGCCGCCGCAGTCGACGACGATCGGCTTGCCGCGGGAGGTCAGGGCGACCCAGCCCTGCCCGGAGATCCTGGTGTTCCACAGGCCCTGTCCGGCGAACTTCGCGAGCCCCTTGACCCGCTCCACGCCCCAGGTCAGCTGGGCGTCGAAGGCGAGCAGATTGGTGGCGTTGACGGAGATGCCGTCGCCGTTGAGGTTGATCACGACGACGTTCGCACCGTAGTCGGCGAGGTAGAGCAGGCCGTCGCCGGAGCACTTCATCAGGGGGGCGCCCTCGCCGGTGACCCAGTCGCGGGCGATCTGGCGGACGGCCGGCGGGTTGGGCTCGTACTGGACGAAGCCTTCGTAGGCGACCATGGACCCCACGCGCGCGAGGAGGTCGTTCCCGGTCTGCATGGCGACCTTCAGCATGTGGTCGCCGTGGTTCTCCATGCGGGCGGTGACCGGTGCGGGGGCGTAGCCCGCGAGCGGCTGGTTCATGACGGGCTCCCTCAGACCTCGAACGGCTGGACGACGATGAAGTTGCCGGGTGCGCCCCGGAACTGCAGGTTGACGCTCTCGCCGGTGTCGCCCGGGTAGGCGTTGCGGCGCATGCGGACCTGGCTGGAGACGATCACCTGGGAGGCGGCCGACCAGGCGACGACCGCGTTGCAGTCGGCGAACGTGGTGGGTGTGACGGGCAGGACGACGGGCGTGCCGTGCGTCTTGACGACGACGGTGCCGGTGCCCTGGAACTGCATCGTGAACAGGGCGCCGCCGGGGATGCCGTGTCCCTCGATGCGGCGGACCTCGTACTGAAGGCTCTCGTCGAAGGCCAGGACGTTCTCGGAGGAGACGCAGATCGCGTCGCCCTGGAGTTCCACGGGGTGCAGATGCGTGGCCTCCTCCGCGAGGAACACCTGGCCCTGGCCGGTGCAGCGCATCAGCTGCATCTCCTGGCCGGTGGCGTTGCCCACGATCCGGCCCATCACGCCCGCGCCCTTGTAGCTGAAGTCGACCTTGCCCTGGTAGAGCACCATGCTGCCCTGCCGGGCCAGCACGGGCTGGCCGCCGATGCCGAGGTCGACCCGGATGAGCTTGCTGTTCTGCTGGGTCCAGCGCTGCCCGGTCGGCGTCTCCTTGAACTGCTGCAGCGCCGCGGCCACGCCGGCGCCGCCCTGGGGGGCGCCCTGGGGCACGCCGTAGCCGGCGGGCGGCTGGCCGAGCGGCGGCTGGTGGCCGTATCCGGGGGGCGGGACCGGCTGGCCGTAGCCGGGGGGCGGTGCTGGCGCCTGGGGTGCCGGGGGCTGGCCGTATCCGGGAGGCAGCGGGGCGCCGGGCTGACCGCCGTACGGCTGCTGGGGGTAGGGCGCGGGGGCCGGGGGCGGGGGCGGCACCGTGCCGCCGGGTGGCGTGCCCAGGGGGGCGATGACGGTGGGCGCGGCGTGCACGTTGGGCGCGGGGGCCGGGGTGGGGGGCGCGGGCGGTGTGGCGCCGGGCGGGGGCGCAAAACCCTGCGGGGCGGGAGCCGGCGCCGGGGCGGCGGGAGGCGCGGGGGCGGGAGCCGGTGCGAACGCGGGTGCCGGGGCGGGCGCGGGTGCCGGGGCGGGCGGGGCGAACGCGGGCGGCGCGGCTGCCTGGGCCGGCGGGGCGAAGCCCGGAGCGGCGGCGGACTGCGGCTGCTGCGCGGGGGCCTCGGGTGCCTCCTCCGCCACCTCGCCGCCGAAGTTCTTCAGCAGCGCTTCGAGGCCGCCGTCGAAGCCCTGGCCGACCGCCGCGAAGCGCCAGACGTCCTTCAGATAGAAGTCGCTCAGCATCACGGCCCGTTCGGTGGAGAACTCCGAGCCGGTGAACGAGTACCGGGCCACCTCCTCGCCGCCCGCGACGATGCGGAGGTAGCCGGGCTGTATCTGGGACATCTGCCCGGCGCCGTCGATGGTCGCCGTGAACGACAGCTTCTGGATCCGCGGCGGGATCCGGTCCAGCGTGACCCGGAAGGACTCCGTGTCGCCGGCCTGGGCACCCAGCAACTGGATGGACTCCTCGGGGGACTTCGGCTGGTTGAAGAAGACGAAGTACCGGTCGTCCGAGAGACGTTCGTCGGCGTCGAGCCCGAAGCAGCTGATGTCGAAGGTCAGCCCCGGTCCCGAGATCTGCACGCCTACGTACAGGTCCGTGCCCGCGGTGAGGTCACTGATCCTGGCCTTGTGGCCCCGTTGGAATTCCCTGGCCATGCGTAACGACCGTCCCCCATCCCGAATGTGAGTGCGTCGCGTCAGGCTAGCGGCAAACCCCGACGTCGGACGAAGCCGGTACAGACCCGGTACACAACCGCCTTCCGCGGCGCGGGAGGCTCCGCCCGGGGAAGGGATCACTCCTCGTGCGGGTCCGGCGCATGGGGCAGCCGCTCCGCTGCGGCGACCCCTTCGAGGTAGCCGCGCGCCCGCTCGGTCCGCGGGTAGGACTCCAGCAGCCGCCAGAACCGCGGCCCGTGCCCGGGCACCAGCAGATGCGCGAGTTCATGGCAGAGCACGTAGTCGATCACGTACTCGGGCATGCCCTGCAGTCGATGCGAGAGCCGGATGCTGCCCTCGGCGGGGGTGCACGAACCCCAGCGTGTGTTCTGGTTGGTGACCCAGCGTACGGAGGCGGGCCGGGCCCGGCCGTCGAAGTACTGCTCCGACAGCCGCCGGGCGCGCTCGGCCAGTTCCGTGTCGCCCAGCAACCGTTTGCTCTCCTGGGCGGCCAGTTTGTCGAGCATGACGGTTACCCAGCGCTGCTCCTCCGCCTCGGACATCCGGGCGGGGATCAGCACGACGGTGCGATCGCCCTCGCGGTACGCGGAGACGGTCCGGCGTCGCCGGGCGCTCCTGCGGACCTCGATCGCGCTCGTCCCCGAGCCCGTCGGCGGCTGGCTCGTCGTGCTGCGCTGTGGCTTTCCGGCGCGGTGCGGTGGGTCGGCGGGCACGCCCCGACGTTACCCGCTGGGCCCTGGGGAAGTCCCGGGTCCGGAACGGTTCAGTGCCGTTCCCCCACCATGCGTTTGATTTGTACGACGAATATCCACCGCCTGTGGACAACTTTCGGCGCCGGTTCGCCGGGCGGGGCATGCTGGCACTCGTCGGCGGACGTGACCGATTCCGTCGACTATCACCGATATGCCGTGAATTGCTCCTGTTTTCCGCGAGTCACGGAGGATTACGGTGAAGTACGGGGAATGGCAGCGAATGACGGGGGACAGCTATGCATCCGATGACGAAGCCCGCGTTCCGGCGCGGCTGGCGCGACCTCAACACCGTGCAGTTCGGCATGACACCGGCGCACGCGCTGACGCTCGGTCCGATCGACACGGCGACGGGCAGCTTCCTGGAACTGCTCAACGGCACCCGGGGACTGCCGCTCCTGCGCGACGAGGGGCACCGGATGGACCTGCCCGACGGCCATGTCGACGCCGTGGTCCGCGGGCTGGCCGGGGCCGGGCTGCTCGACGACGCGCGCGGCGGCGGCCCCGCGGGCGCCGCCCTGCGCGAGCACAAGAAGACCCTCGACCGGCTGCGCCCCGATCTGGCCTCGCTGTCCCTGACCACCTCCGCGCCGGGCGAGGCGATCGACCGGCTGGCGGCCCGCCGCGCCCTGCGCGTGCAGGTCAGGGGCGCGGGCCGGGTCGGCGCCGTGCTGGCCTCGCTGCTGTCGGGCGCGGGGGTCGGCGAGGTCGACGTGCGCGACGGCGGCCAGGTCGAGCCATGGGACGTCGCCCCGGGCGGACTGCCCGCCGAGTCGGTCAGCGAGCGCAGGGACGAGGCCGCGCGGCAGGCCGTGCACCGGGCGGCACCGGACCACCCGCGCCGCCGCGCCCGCGCCTGGCCGCCCCCGACCGACGAGCCGGGCTACTGCCTGGTGATCCTCGCGCCGCGGGACGATGTCGCCGTGCACGCCCCCGATCCGGGCGCCGTCGAACCCCTCCTGGCATCCGGGACACCTCATCTGCACTGCGGCGTCGTGGAGGCAACCGCGGTCGTCGGGCCCCTCGTGCTGCCGGGCGAGACGGGCTGCGCCGGCTGTCTGCACCGGGACCGGGCGGACCGGGATCCGGTCTGGCCCCGCCTGGTCGCACAGTGGCGCTCCGGGCGGGCCCGCCCGGTGAGCCCGTGTGACCTGACGCTCGCGGCCACGGCCGCCGGGCTGGCTGCCGCGCACGCGCTCGCCTTCCTCGACGGGGGTTCGCCGTCGAGCACGGGCGCGCGCTGGGAGGCCGCGCTGCCGGGCCTGCGATGGCAGGCGCGACCCGTCCCGCCGCATCCCGCGTGCCCATGCGGGGCCGCGGACAGAGGTAAGGAGGAACACACCTCCACGGACGGGCGGCCGCACGAGACAATGGGCGTGCAACGGCCGTCGACGCAACGACGACGCACCACGGACGCTTCGCGGCCGGCAGGGACTTGGAGGGCGCATGTCTGATCTTCCCCGGAAGGCGGTCACCCGGACCGCCAAGCTCGCCGCGCTCCCGCTCGGCTTCGCCGGCCGGGCGACCTGGGGCCTGGGCAAGCGGATCGTGGGCGAGTCCGCGGACATCGTCGGCCGTGAACTGCAACAGCGCACGGCCGAGCAGTTGTTCAAGGTCCTCGGCGAGCTGAAGGGCGGTGCGATGAAGTTCGGGCAGGCCCTGTCGGTCTTCGAGTCGGCGCTGCCCGAGGAGGTCGCGGGCCCCTACCGCGCGGCCCTGACCAGGCTCCAGGAGGCGGCGCCCCCGATGCCCACCCGCACCGTGCACTCGGTGCTGGAGGAACGGCTCGGGACGGACTGGCGTGAGCTGTTCCTGGAGTTCGAGGACAAGCCGGCCGCGGCGGCCTCCATCGGCCAGGTGCACCGGGCGGTGTGGCACGACGGCCGCGAGGTGGCGGTCAAGGTGCAGTACCCGGGGGCCGGCGAGGCACTGCTTTCCGATCTGGGGCAATTGAGCCGTTTCGCCCGACTGTTGGGGCCGCTCATCCCCGGTATGGACGTCAAACCGCTGATCGCTGAGCTGCGGGACCGCGTCTCCGAGGAACTGGACTACGGCCTGGAGGCCCAGGCCCAGCAGGCGCACGCCGAGGAGTTCGCGGACGACCCCGACGTGCTGGTGCCGGCCGTGGTGCACCAGTGCGAGCAGGTACTGGTCACCGAGTGGATCGACGGGATCCCGCTCTCGGAGGTGATCACCGGCGGCACACAGGAACAGCGCGACCGGGCCGGTCAGCTCCTGGCCCGCTTCCTGTTCTCGGGTCCGGCCCGCACCGGCCTGCTGCACGCCGATCCGCATCCGGGCAACTTCCGGCTGCTGCCCGGCGAGCCGGAGGGCGAGGGCGACTGGCGCCTCGGCGTCCTGGACTTCGGCACCGTCGACCGCCTCCCCGGCGGCCTGCCGGCGCCGATCGGCGACGCCCTGCGGATGACTCTGGACGGCGAGGCCGTCGCGGTCTACGAGATGCTTCGCACCGAGGGCTTCGTCAAGGACTCCATAGAACTGGACCCCGACGCCGTACTCGACTACCTCCTGCCGATCATCGAGCCGGCCCGGGTGGACGAGTTCACCTTCACCCGCGCCTGGATGCGCAGCCAGGCCGCCCGTATCGCCGACCCCCGCTCCCCCGCCTATCAGCTGGGCAAGCAGCTGAACCTGCCCCCGGCCTACCTGCTGATCCACCGGGTGACCCTGAGCACCATAGGCGTCCTGTGCCAACTGGGCGCGACGGTGCGGCTGCGGGAGGAACTGGAGTGGCTTCCGGGATTCCTCCCCGAGGAGGAGGACCTGACCGCGCAGGAACCGGCGGCGCAGGCCTGAGCCGCCTCACCACCGGGCCGAGTCCAGCCGCCCCTCGATCGCCCTGAGGTTTTCCCTGGAGCAGCCGTCGCAGAAGTACTGACGGACGCCGTTCTCCACGGAACAGGTCCAGGTCGCGGGCTGGAGGGCCGCGGAGGGGGTGCGGCAGCGGGCGCACACGAGGGGGCTCAGTCGCGCGGTGGGGCCGTCGTGGTCACCGTCTGCGGAAGGACTCGTCACCCGGCGACGATAACTCCGCGGCCCGGGTTCGGCCCGACAACGCACCGCGGGGGCCGGTCCGTTCGGACGGACCGGCCCCCGCGGGAAGGTTTCGCCCCCGAGGCCGGGGGCCACCGCTTCCGGTGTGATCGGCTACTGCATGAGCGCCATGGCGAGCGCACGGCGGGCACGCCTCGACGCGCGCTCGGCCCGGCGCTGCATCCGGCGGGCGGTCGCCAGGCGTACCGCCTCGCGCTCCCTTTCGGCCTCCTGCAGCCGGTCGTGCATATGCGCACGAGCCAGGGCTTCTGGGATGAGTTGCATCTCTCGGGTCCTGTTCTGACGCGAGTCGATCGCGCCGGTGGTGGTGAAGTCTGGGGTCGCGGAGCCTGCGGGCTCGCTGGTGGACGGCTTCATCGGGGCCTGCTTCTTGGGGTCGTGCGTGAGGGGGCGGTCGATGGTTCCTGGGATGTTCATGCTGTGACCGGGTTCTTGCGCGGGCGGCCACGCGGCCGCTTCCGGGCGACGACAACCCCCTGGACGAACAGCTCGCCACCCCAGACGCCCCAGGGCTCACGCCGTTCCTTGGCGCCGGCGAGGCATGCCTCGATCAGCGGGCAGGTCCGGCAGAGGGACTTGGCGTACTCGACGTCCGCCGGCGACTCCGCGAAGAAGACCTCCGGGTCGTAGGAACGGCAGGGGACGGGCACGCCGAGGTTCTCGATGGCGTCGTCGAGCGCGGTGAGCGCGGTGAGCGGGGTCAAGGTGGAGTCCTCCGTGGGGACGGGCGGGGGGATCATGTCGGAAGGCGGTACGGACGGGGCGTGCGCTTCGAGTTGCACGGTTCGTCTTCCTCGTCTGGTCGGTCCGGCCTGTTGACCGGGTGTCGGCTTGGTACCGGGTTCTTTTCTTGTCCCGAGGCCCCTTCGCTCCGTCGTCCCCGTTCGGGGAAAACAGAAGGGCCGCGGATCCCGGATGGGGTTCCGCGGCCCTGAAGGCGCCGGCCTGATCGGCGATCAGGCTGGATCACTCCAGGGTTTTGGCCCACGGAAGGCCCACATCAGGTGGTGCTGCGTCGTCTGCTTCCGGGCTCCGGCACCGGCCGCCGCAAAGGCATAGGCGCGCGCCTGTGCCACTACTGCTTCCAGTGCCTCGGTCGGTCGCTCATCGCGCTCACGCACGGGAAGACCCGCGAGAGACACGGAGGACGCCGGACGCACGGCACGAATGCCGGACAGACCGGTGCCCGTGTTCGAGGCGCCGAGCATGCACAGGGAGACGGTCGCGCGATCGCGCAGTTTGGCCGCGTTCAGGGAACCGGCGCTGGTGCTGATGTTGATGCTGATCACTGGACTCGCCTCCTCTCGGCGTCTCGGGGACCGGGGTGAGCCGGTCCCATCGGATATGCAAGTAGAACACGGAATCAGTGCCTCCGAGAAGGCCGCTGTTTCCGTGTCTAGAACCTATGGGGATCGCCGGGCCATGCGCAAACTATTTTTCCGACGAGTTCGCATCAGTCGCCCCCGCCGTCTGCCGCACCGCTCCCGCCTGCGCAGATGGCCAGAACGGCGGCCCCGTACAGCTTGAGCTTGCGGGCCGGGACGCCGGGGATCCGGGACAGCTCGGGATAGTCCTCGGGCACGGACTCGGCGATCGCCATCAGAGTCTTGTCGGTGAACACACAGAAGTCCGGCTGGCCCGAACGCAGCGCCTGCTCCGCCCGCCACTCACGCAGCCGCTCGTAGATTCCCTCGTCCATGTCGGAGGGGCAGTCGTCACAGCGCATCAGTTTCATCTCACCGGCGTCGGTGAGCGTACGGCCGCAGACCCGGCACCGGGCCGGGGTCCGCTGGGTACGCCGGGGCGCGGCCGTGCCGTTCGCCGGCCGGCCCCGTTCGATGCCGCCCGCGGCACCGCCCGCCGCACGCCCGACCGTGGCCGTGGAACCCGGGCGCAGTCCGTCGAGGAAGCGGCTCGGACGGCGGCTCGGACGGCCGCCCGGGGACCGGGCGAGGGACCAGGAGACATGCAGCCGCTCCCGGGCCCGGGTCACACCGACATACAGGAGTCTGCGTTCCTCCTCGATCTGTTCGTCCGTCTTCGCGTAGCTGATCGGCACCATGCCCTCGGCGACGCCGACCAGGAAGACGACGTCCCACTCCAGGCCCTTGGCCGAATGCAGCGAGGCGAGGGTGACGCCCTGGACGGTCGGGGCGTGCTGGGCGTTCGCCCGTTCGTCGAGTTCCGCCACGAAGTCGCCCAGGGTGGCGCCGGCTCTGGCTGCGGCGAAGTCCTGCGCCAGACCGACCAGCGCCGCCAGTGATTCCCAGCGCTCCCGCACCGCCCCCGAGCCGGCCGGGGGCTCGGGGCTCCAGCCCTCCCCCGACAGGACCGCGCGCACCTGCGAGGGCAGGTCCACGACGTCGTCCAGCAGCGCGTCGTTGCCGCCGAAGCGGGCCGCGCCGCGCAGGGCGATGCCCGCCTTGCGCACCTCGGGGCGGTCGAAGAACCGCTCGGCGCCGCGCAGCTGGTAGGGCACCCCGGCGTCGGCGAGGGCCTGCTCGTAGGTCTCGGACTGGGAGTTCGTGCGGAACAGGATCGCGATCTCGGCGGCCGGGACCCCGGCGTCGACGAGTTCGCGGATGCGGCGGGCGGCGCCCTCGGCCTCGGCGGGCTCGTCCGCGTACTCGGTGTAGCCGGGCTCGGGGCCCGCGGCGCGCTGGGAGACCAGCTCAAGGCGGTGGTCGGCGGCCCGCCCGCGGGCCTGGGCGAGCAGCCCGTTGGCGAGGTGGACCACCTGGGGGGTGGAGCGGTAGTCGCGGACCAGTTTGACGACGGTGGCGCCGGGGTGGCGGATGCGGAAGTCGAGCAGGTGGTCGGGGGTCGCCCCGGTGAAGGAGTAGATCGTCTGGCTGGCGTCGCCGACGACGCACAGGCTGTCCCGGTCGCCGAGCCACAGCTCCAGCAGCCGCTGCTGGAGGGGGCTGACGTCCTGGTACTCGTCGACGACGAAGTGCTGGTACTGGGCGCGGACCTGCTCGGCGATGTCGTGCCGGTCCTGGAGGATCGCGACCGTCAGCAGCAGGACGTCCTCGAAGTCGATGACCGAGCGGCTGCGCTTGAGGTCTTCGTACACGGAGTAGAGCTGGGCGACCTCGGCCGCGTCGCGGGGGGTCTCACGGCCGGCCTTCACGGCGGCGAGCGGGTAGTCGGCGGGGACGGTCTGGGTGACCTTGGACCATTCGATCTCGGCGGTGACGTCGCGCAGCTCACCGCGGTCGAGGCGGATACGGCAGGCGGCTGCCGCGTCCGCGACGAGCTGGATCTTGCGGTCGACGAGCCGGGGCATGGCGCCGCCGACCGCCTTCGGCCAGAAGTACTGGAGCTGGCGGAGCGCGGCGGAGTGGAAGGTGCGGGCCTGGACCCCCTGTGCGCCGAGCTGGCGCAGCCGGCCGCGCATCTCGCCGGCGGCGCGGTTGGTGAAGGTGACGGCGAGCACGCTGGACGGCTGGAGGATGCCCGCACGCACGCCGTAGGCGATGCGATGGGTGATCGCCCGCGTCTTGCCCGTGCCGGCCCCGGCCAGCACGCACACCGGGCCGTGCAGGGCGGTGGCCACCTCGCGCTGCTCGGGGTCGAGCCCTTCGAGCACCGCGTCGGCCGAGTCCGGTACCTGCGGGAAGAGGGTGGAGTGCGTTGCTGCTGTCACACGGCCATGCTGCCAGGTCGCCCGGGACGGCTGTGACGGTTGTCCACAGGGAGCCCCTTGCAGTCGTACTAAGCGCTCCGCTGGAAATGCCGCGATAGGCCGTCGGTCGTCTGCGGCACCGTCGTGGCCGGTCGCGCAGTTCCCCGCGCCCCTCTGCACTTTGGGGCGCGGTCGAACCGCAGCGGACTTCACTGGACCTGCTTGGTGCGTCTGGCCTCGCGCCCGGCGGCCGTATACCCCCGGCGGGAATGGCGGGCCGGTGGCGTACGTTCCCCCACAGGACGACCTTCCCCGAGCTGCCAGAGGAGCGCGAGCGAGATGCAGGGCACTGTGACGATGTACAGCACGACGTGGTGCGGATACTGCCGTCGGCTGAAGAGCCAGATGGACCGGGAAGGCATCGCGTACACCGAGATCAACATCGAGCAGGACCCCGAGTCGGCCGCGTTCGTGGAGAAGGCGAACAACGGCAACCAGACGGTGCCGACCGTGCTCTTCGCCGACGGTTCGACGCTGACGAACCCGTCGCTGGCGCAGGTGAAGCAGAAGATCGGCGTGTGAGCGTTCCGCTCGTGCGGAGGGGTGGCGGTCCCGGCGGGACCGCCACCCCTCCGCCGTTCCCGGCCCCGTCCCCTGGCCTCAGACGAAGCTGCGGGTCGGCAGCGGCTTGCCGTACCACAGTTCGATGAGGCGGGCGGCGATGGAGATCCCGTACGGCGGCTGCACCTCGCCGGACTCGAAGGCGGCCCGCAGTTCTTCCCTGGAGAACCAGCGGGCCTCGTGGATCTCGTCGCCGTCGACCTCGATGTCGGTCGTCGTGGCGTGGGCCATGAAGCCCAGCATGAGGCTGGACGGGAACGGCCAGGGCTGGCTGGCGACGTACTCGACCCGGCCGACGGTGACGCCGGCCTCCTCGAAGACCTCGCGGCGCACCGACTGCTCGATGGACTCGCCGGGTTCGACGAAGCCGGCGAGCGTCGAGAAGCGGCCCTCGGGCCAGTGGACCTGGCGGCCGAGCAGAATCCGGTCCTCGTCGTCGGTGACCGCCATGATCACGGCGGGGTCGGTGCGCGGGTAGTGCTCGGCGCCACAGGCCGGGCAGCGGCGGATGTGACCGGCGGCCGCGATGACCGTGCGCTCTCCGCAGCGGGAGCAGAAGCGGTGGGTGCGCTGCCAGTTCTCCAGGCCGACCGCGTGCACCATCAGACCGGCGTCTCGCGGTGACAGGAGCAGCCCGGCCTCCCGCAGCCCGGCCGGACGGGCGGACTGGTCGATGCGGCCGGGCAGGGAGTCCTTCTGGAGGGCGAAGTAGCTGACGCCGTCCTCGTCGGTGCCCAGGAAGTAGCGGTGCGCCTCGGTGAGGGGGGCCTCGAAGGACGGGGTCATGACGAGTTCGGTACGGCCGTCCGCCGTCTCGTCGATGAGGACCTGGCCGCCGGAGACCACGAAGCAGCGGGTCGTGGGGTGGCTCCACGCCGCCGCGAGCCATGCCTCGTCGAGCCGGTGGTGGGCGGCGCGGTCGATGCCACTGGGTGCGGTGAGCGAGATGGGTCGGTCGGCGGTCTGGTCGGTCCAGGTGGTCACGGGTGCTTCCAACTCCCCCGGTGGAACGGTCGGGTTCGGCGGCGGTCGGCGGGATCTGGGGCGGGAGGGAACCGGGTCGGGCGGGTGCGGGGCGGGCAGGCGGTCCCTCCAGTGTGCCGCGCGGGCGGTGCGGCCCCGCGCGGCGCCGGATCAGGGCGCACGGCGCCAGTTCTGCGCGAGGTCGTCCCACAGGTGGGCACTGGCCTCGACGCCCTTGAGCAGCAGGTCGAGCTCGACCTTCTCGTTCGGGGCGTGCCAGCCGTCGGAGGGTACGGAGATGCCCAGGAACAGGACCGGGGCGCCAAGGACCTCCTGGAGGTCGGCGGCCGGTCCGGAGCCGCCCTCGCGGGTGAAGCGGACGGGTTTGCCGAAGGCGCGGACCATGGCGCGGACCACGGACCGCAGGGCGGGGTGGTCCAGCGGGGTCAGGCACGGGCGGGTGGCGGCGCCGAAGTCGATCTCGCAGCGGATCCCGGCGGGCACCTGGTCGGCGGCCCAGGCGCGGACGGCCTTCTCGATCTGGTCGGGGTCCTGGCCCGCGACCAACCGGAAGGACAGCTTCACCATCGCCGAGGCCGGGATGATCGTCTTGCTGCCGGGTCCCTGGTAGCCGCCGCCGATCCCGTTGACCTCGGCGGTGGGGCGGGCCCAGATGCGCTCCAGGGTGGTGTGTCCGGCCTCGCCGTGGGCGGCGTACGACTTGGCGGTGCGCAGCCACTGCTCCTCGTCGAAGGGCAGCTCGGCGAAGAGCGCGCGCTCGCGGTCGGTGAGGTGGGCGATGCCGTCGTAGAAGCCGGGGATCGCCACGCGCGCGTGCTCGTCGTGCAGGGCGGCGACGAGGCGGGCGGCGGCGGTGGCCGGGTTGGGCACGGCGCCGCCGAAGGAGCCGGAGTGGATGTCCTGGTCGGGTCCGTACAGGCGGATCTCGCACTCGGCGAGGCCGCGCATGCCGGTGCAGACGGTGGGGGTGTCCGCGGACCACATGCCGGTGTCGGAGACGATCACGGCGTCGGCGGCGAGCCGTCCGGCGTGCTCCTCGACCAGGGCCCGGAAGTGCGGGGAGCCGGATTCCTCCTCGCCCTCGATGAGCAGCTTGAGGTGGACGGCGGGGGCGGTGCGGCCGGTGGCGGCGAGGTGGGCGCGGACGCCGAGTGTGTGAAAGAACACCTGGCCCTTGTCGTCGGCGGCCCCGCGCGCGTACAGCCGGCCGCCGCGTACGACGGGTGCGAAGGGGTCGCTGTCCCAGCCGTCCTCGCGGGCGGCGGGCTGGACGTCATGGTGGCCGTAGACGAGGACCGTGGGTGCCCCGGGGTCGTCGGCGGGCCACTCGGCGAAGACGGCCGGGGCGCCCGGGGTCTCCCAGACCTCGGTGATCGGGAAGCCGGTCCTTGTGAGCGCGGCGGCGAGCCAGTCGGCGCTGCGTCGTACGTCGGGCGCGTGGTCGGGCTGGGCCGACACGGAGGGGATGCGCAGCCATGCGGCGAGGTCGTCGAGGAAGGCGGCGCGGTGTTGCTCGATGTACGCGCGGACGGCGCTGTCCGGGGTCTGGCTCATGCCATCGAGCCTATCGGCCCGCGCCGGCTTCCTGATCGGGCGGTTCGTCACACCGGGCCGCGCCGGTGAGCAGTCTTTCGAGCGCCGCCCGGTCCGGCAGGCCGTCCGGTCGTTCGACCTCGCCGCTGCGTACGTAGAGGAAGGCGGCGGTGACGGATTCGGGCGGTACGCCCTGCTGCTCGGCCCAGGCGATCCGGTACACCGCGAGCTGGAGCGGGTCGGCGCTGTGCCCGTGCCCGGTCTTCCAGTCGACGATCTCGTACGTGGCCGTGGCGCCGTCGCCGTGCTTGTAGACGGCGTCGATCCGGCCGCGCACGAGGCGTCCGGCGAGAGCGAGCTGGACGGGGACCTCGACGCGGTAGGGCGTGCGGTGGGCGTACTCGGTGCGTTCGAAGGCATCTTTGAGGGCTTCGAGGTCGCGTTCGTCGGCGATCTCGGCCTCGCTGCCGGGCAGTTCCTCCGGTTCCAGCATCGGCAGCGTCAACGCTTCGTAGCGGGCCTCTACCCAGGCGTGGAACCGGGTGCCTCGACGCGCGGCCGGTTGCGGGGGGCGCGGCATGGGGCGTGCGAGTTCCTGTGCGAGCCCGTCGGGGTCGGCGGCGAGGCGCAGCAGCTGGGTCGCGGTCAGCGTGGCCGGCAGGAGGACGTCGGTCACGGTCTCCCGCGCGCGCAGCAGTTCTCCGGTGAGCGCGTCGAGGTCGCGGTCCCAGGAGGCGACGGTGCGGGCTTCCTCGGGGGTGAGCGGGGTGGGGCCGGACTGCTCGGGGTGGAGGTGTGCGGGCGCCGGCGGGGCGGGGGCGCCCGCCTGGTGCGGGAGCGTCGGCCGGTCGGTGGCCCACGCGTCCCAGTCGGCCGGGTCCTCCGTGAACGGGGGCTCGTCCTCGTACGGAGGGAACTGCGGCTCGTCCTTGTGGGGGGTGTAGGGGGGCTCGGCGTCGAGTGGTGCGTCGTCGTCGGGCGGCGGGGGCCAGTCCGGGTCCTCATGGGTGTGCGGGTCGTGGACGGCCACCGGAGGGGCGTCCACGGGTGAGGTGAGGCCGTCCAGATGGGCGAGGACCGTCTGGGCGGCGGCACGGCGGCGGGCCAGGGCGTCGGCGTCCAGGGGCAGCGGCCAGGCCCGGTCGGCGGTCGCCTCGTGCAGGGCCGGGTTCTCCTCGCCCTCCTCGGGTTCGTCCGCCCACGCCTCGATCTCGCCGTGCCCGGCGGCGCAGTGGTCGTGCAGCGCGCGCAGGAAGTCGGAGGGGCCGCGGGGCTTCTTCTGGGCGGGGCCCCACCAGTGGCCGGAGCCGAGGAGCAGGGAGCGGGGGCGGGTGAAGGTGACGTAGCCGAGGCGTAGCTCCTCGGTGTGCTGGTGGTCCTTCACGGCCTCGTGGAAGTCCTTCATGCCGCGCGCGTCCCAGGTGGCAATGTCGGGCAGGGTGTCGGCGTCGCCGCGCAGCGCGTGCGGCAGCACCTTGGCCTGGGAGGTCCACTTCTCCCGGCCCTGGGTGCTGGGGAAGGTTCCGGTGACCAGGCCGGGGACGGCGACGACGTCCCATTCCAGGCCCTTGGACTTGTGGGCGGTGAGCACCTTGACGGTGTTCTCGCCTCCGGGCAGGGCGTTGTCGAGGCCCTTCTCGTACTGGGCCGCGGTGCGCAGGAAGCCCAGGAAGGCGAGCAGGGTGGCCTCGCTCTCGTTGGCGGCGAAGGAGGCGGCGACGTCCAGGAAGTTCGACAGGGTCTCGCGGCGGCGGGCCGCCAGGGCGTGCGGGGATGCGGACAGTTCCACTTCGAGGCCGGTGACGGCGAGGACGCGGTGCAGGACGTCCATCAGCGGGTCGGACAGGGAGCGCCGCAGTTCCCGCAGTTCGGTGGCGAGGCGGGCGAAGCGCACGCGCGCGTCCGTGGAGAAGGGCAGCCCGTCGTCGGCGCCGTCCGCGTCCATGGGGGATTCCAGGAACGTGTCGAGGGCGTCCGCGAGCGATATCACCTCGGACGGGTCGACCCCCTCGACGGCCTCGGCGAGCCTGCGGTCGGGGTCGTCGTCGGCGTCCACGCGCGCGTGGGACACGAGGAGGCGGGCGCGCCGTCCCAGCAGGGCGAGGTCGCGGGCGCCGATGCGCCAGCGGGGGCCGGTCAGCAGGCGGACCAGGGAGGCGTTGGCGCCGGGGTCCTGGAGGACTTCGCAGACGGCGACGAGGTCGGCGACCTCGGGCAGGTGCAGCAGCCCGGACAGGCCGACCACCTCAACGGGGATGTCGCGGGCGACGAGCGCGCCCTGGATCTCCGCGAAGTCGGTCGCCGTACGGCACAGGACGGCGATCTCGCCGGGCGCCGTCCCGGTGCGCACGAGGTGTGCGACGGAGTCGGCGATCCACGCGATCTCCTCGGCGTGGGTGCGCAGCAGGGCGCAGCGGACCATGCCGTCGCGCTCGGCTCCGGGGGCCGGGCGCAGGGCCTCCACGCCCGCGTGCAGTGCGCGCAGGGGCTCGGCGAGGCCGTTGGCGAGGTCGAGGAGACGGCCGCCGCTGCGGCGGTTCTCGCTGAGCGCCTGGCGGGTGGCGGGGCGGCCGTCGGCGTGTGCGAAGTGCTCGGGGAAGTCGTCCAGGTTCGCGACGGAGGCGCCGCGCCAGCCGTAGATCGCCTGGCAGGGGTCGCCGACGGCGGTCACAGGGTGGCCGGTGCCGCCGCCGAACAGACCGGCCAGCAGGACGCGCTGGGCGACGGAGGTGTCCTGGTACTCGTCGAGGAGCACCACGCGGAACTCCTCGCGCAGCGCGCGGCCGACGTCGGGGATCTCCGCGAGCGCCGCGGACAGGGCGATCTGGTCGCCGAAGTCGAGCAGGTCGCGGTCGCGTTTCGCGGCCCGGTAGCGCAGCACCAGCTCGGCGAGTTCGCGGCGGGCCGCGGCCGTCTCGGGGACCTTGCGCAGGTCGGCGTTGGTGAGCCTGGCGCCCTCCAGGGTGTGCAGCAGACCGGCGTCCCAGGTGCGCAGGTCCTCGGGGCGTACGAGGTGTTCGGCGAGTTCGGCGTCGAGCGCGAGCAGGTCGCTGACCAGGTCGGCGAAGGAGCGGGTGAGCGCAGGGTAGGGGCCGGGGGCCTCGCGCAGCACGCGCGCGGCGAGCTGGTAGCGGGTGGCGTCGGCGAGCAGCCGGGATGTCGGTTCCAGCCCGATGCGCAGGCCGTGGTCGGTCAGCAGGCGGCCCGCGAAGGCGTGGTACGTGGAGATGACCGGCTCCCCCGGCGGGTTGTCCGGGTCGATGGTGTCGGGATCGGTGACGCCGGCCTTGACGAGCGCCTTGCGGACGCGTTCGGCGAGTTCCCCGGCGGCCTTGTTGGTGAAGGTCAGGCCGAGGACCTGTTCGGGGGCTACCTGGCCGGTGCCCACGAGCCAGACCACCCGGGCCGCCATGACCGTGGTCTTGCCCGACCCGGCCCCGGCCACGATCACCTGCGGGGCGGGCGGCGCGGTGATGCAGGCCGTCTGCTCCGGGGTGAACGGGATGCCCAGGAGCTCCTTGAGCTGCTGGGGATCGGTGATACGGGCGGGCATGTCGCAGAGGTTATCGGCGGGCACTGACAGTCGGTGCCGGATCCCGCTGCCGGAGGGCTCGGGCGGCCGGGCCGGACGGGGGCGCGGACCGGTCCGGTCGCGGCAGGCCGGCACGGGCCGACGGGGCCACAGGCCGACACGGACACCGTGGACCGGCACCGAGCGCCACAGGCCGGCACTGGCGCCGCGGTCGGTACTGGCGCCGCGGTCGGTACGGCTGGTGGGGCGGGCCGTGGCAGCGGGCGTCCCGTAACGGCGCGGCGGCGGGCGGCGCGGGTCACTCGACCACGTGCCGCCCTTCCGGCCGTGCGCTGCACGACGCCCGGAACGCGCAGTGGGCGCAGTGCTGTCCCGTGGTCGGCGTGAACCGCTCGTCGAGAACCTTGCCCGCGGCGGTGGCGAGCAGTTCGCCGACCCACTCGCCCTCCGGGGGGTCCTGGGCCTGCACCTTGGGCAGGCTGTCGCCGCCGTCCCGCTTGGGCGCGCCCTGCCGCAGATGGACGAGTTCGGCGCCACCGGGTTCGGGACGCGTCCCGTCGAAGGCGTCGTCCACGGCGCCCTCTCGGACGGCCAGCTGGTAGACGGCCAGCTGGGGGTGGCGGGCCACCTCGGCGGTGCTGGGCGCCTGTTTGCCCGTCTTGAAGTCGACCACGTACGCACGTCCCTCGCCGTCCGTCTCCACGCGGTCCATCTGGCCTCGGATGCGCACCTCGTAGTCACCCGCTTCGAGGCTGACGTCGAAGTCATGCTCGCTGGTCACCGGCTTGCGGCCCGCGCGGGCGCCGTTGGAGTCGACGTGCCACGTCAGGAAGCGTTCGAGTGCCACGCGCGCGTTCTCCTTCTCCTGCGCCGACTTCCAGGGCGCGTCGAAGGCGAGCGCGTTCCACACCGACTCCAGGCGCTCCATCAGGACGTCGAGGTCGGCGGGGGTGCGTCCGGAGGCCACCTCGTCGGCGAGTACGTGCACGACGTTGCCGAAGCCCTGGGCGGTGGTGGCGGGTGCGTCGGCCTTCACCTCGCGCCCGAGGAACCACTGGAGGGCGCAGGTGTTGGCGAGCTGGTCGAGGGCGCTGCCGGACAGCACGACGGGCTGGCCGCGGTCGCGCAGCGGCACCCTGCTCGCGGTCGGCTCGTGCATGCCCCACCAGCGGTCCGGGTGCGCCGACGGGACGAGGGGGCGGCCTTCCTCGTCGCCGAGCGCGGCGAGCCGGGCCAGGCGGCGGGCGGCGGCCTCCCGCAGCGCGGCGGACGCGCGCGGGTCGACCGTGGTGGCGCGCAGCTCGGCGACCAGCGCTGCCACCGACAGGGGACGGCGCGGGCGACCGGTGACGTCCTGCGGCTCGACGCCCAGCTCGGTGAGGAACCGGGAGGGCTGGTCGCCGTCGTCCGCGGGCGCCTTCACCGCGGTCACGACGAGACGTTCACGCGCGCGTGTGGCGGCCACGTAGAACAGGCGGCGCTCCTCGGCGAGCAGCGCCCCGGGGGTGAGGGGTTCGGCGAGCCCGTCGCGGCCGATGCGGTCGGCCTCCAGGAGGGAGCCGCGGCGGCGCAGGTCCGGCCACAGGCCCTCCTGGACGCCGGCCACGACGACCAGACGCCACTCCAGGCCCTTGGCGCGATGTGCGGTCATCAGCCGGACGGCATCGGGACGCACGGCGCGGCCGGCGAGCGTGTTTGCGGCGATGTCCTCTGCTTCGATCTCCTCCAGGAAGTTCAGGGCTCCGCGGCCCCCGGTGCGCTCCTCGGCCCGCGCGGCGGTCGCGAACAGGGCGCACACGGCGTCGAGGTCGCGGTCGGCGTTGCGGCCTGCCGCTCCGCCGCGCCGGGCGGTCCGTGCCAGGCGGCCGGGCCAGGGCGTGCTCTCCCACAGGTCCCACAGCGCCTCCTCGGCGGTGCCGCCGTTCGCGAGGCGCTGCCGGGCCTTTCTCAGCAGCGCGCCGAGGCGCTGGGCTCCCCGGGCGTACGCAGGGTCGTGCGCGACCAGCCGTTCGGGCTCGGCGAGCGCCCGCGCGAGCAGCACGTCCGAGGGCGGCGGCAGCGGGTTGCCCGCCGCCCTCTCCTCCTCGCGCAGGGCCCGGCCGAGGCGGCGCAGATCGGCGGCGTCCATGCCGGCGAGGGGCGAGACGAGCAGGGTCAGCGCGGTCTCGGTGTCGAGCCAGGAGGTGTCCTCCCCGGCGGGCTCGACGGCGTCCCCGGAGCGCCGCTCCGCAAGGGCCCGCTCTCCGGAGACCGCCACGGGGGGCTCCTCCGCGGGCCCGCCCTCGTCGGGGATCGCGCCGTCCCGGCGCTCCCCGTCCTTCAGTGCGCCTTCTTCGGCCGGCCGCGCCGCCTCGGCCGTGGCCACCGCCCTGAGCGCCGTCAGCAGCGGTGCGACCGCCGGTTCATGGCGCAGCGGCAGGTCGTCGCCGTCGATGTCGAGGGGCACGCCGGCCGAGGTGAGGGCCCGGCGGACGGTGGGGATGGTGCGGGATCCGGCACGCACCAGGACCGCCATCTCGTTCCAGGGCACGCCGTCCTCCAGGTGTGCCCTGCGCAGGATGTCGGCGATGTTGTCCAGTTCGGCGCCGGCCGTGGGGTATGTGCAGACCTCGACGCGGCCGATGTCGCGTACCGGGGTGAGTTCGCGGTGGGCGCGCACCCTGTCGGCCGGTAGGCGGGTCAGGGGCATGCGCTGGGTCAGCAGCCGGGTGGCGGCCAGCAGGCCGGCCCCCAGGCGGCGTGAGGTCCGCAGCACCTCGACGGGGGCCGGGCGGCCGTCCCCGCGCGGGAAGGCCGCCGGGAAGTCCAGGATGCCGTTGACGTCGGCGCCCCGGAACGCGTAGATCGACTGGTCGGGGTCGCCGAAGGCGACCAGGGTGCGGCCGCCGCCGGCGAGGGCGTGCAGCAGGCGCACCTGGGCCGGGTCGGTGTCCTGGTACTCGTCGACGTACACGGCGTCGTACCGGGCCGCGAGGCGGGCGGCGGCCTCGGGCCGGTCGGCCAGCAGCACCGCGCGGTGGACGAGTTCCGCGTAGTCGAGGACGCCCTGAAGGTCGAGCACGTCGAGGTATTCGGCGAGGAAGGCCGCGGCGGCCCGCCAGTCGGGGCGGCCGATGCGCCGCGCGAAGGCGTCCAGGGCGGCCGGGCCGAGGCCCAGCTCCCGGCTGCGGGCGAGGACGGCTCGGACCTCGTCGGCGAAGCCCCGGGTGGTCAGACAGGCGCGCAGTTCGTCCGGCCAGCGCACATGGGCGAGACCGAGCCGTTCCAGGTCCGGCTGGCCCGCCAGCAGCTCGCGGACGGTCACGTCCTGCTCGGGGCCGGAGAGCAGGCGCAGCGGCTGCACGAACAGGTCGCTGTCCTGGTGGGCGCGGACCAGGGCGTAGGCGTAGGAGTGGAAGGTGGTCGCGCGGGGTGCGCGGGCCGCGCCCACCCGCCGGGCCATGCGGTCGCGCAGTTCGAGCGCGGCCCTGCGGCTGAAGGTCAGCACCAGGATCCGCTCGGGGTCCGCGCCGCGGGCGATCCGCGCGGCCACGGACTCCACCAGCGTGGTGGTCTTGCCGGTGCCGGGACCCGCGAGGACCAGCAGGGGCCCGGACCGGTGGTCAACCACCGCGCGCTGGGCGGCGTCCAGACGAAGGGGATCCGGCTCGGCCGGCGGGGTGCGGACCAGTCGGTAGGCGCCACGGCTCCCCTGCCGCACCTCTTGGTGCGGCAGGTGTCTGGTGGTGGAGAAGGAGCTCACGTGGTTCGCCGGTCCTGGTGCTCGTACTCGTCTGGCCGCCCCGCGTGCAAGGTGGTGGCCGCGGGGTGAGGGGGACACGCGCCGCCGACGCTACGCCGACGCGAGGCACGGAAGCAGGGCTTCCGCTTCTTCTCACGCGCCTCCCCAGGCGCATGAGCCCCACAACCCACGAACGTACGTCATGTCACGGACGTCCCCTGTGTCCCCCGAACGGGCCATGGGTTCCCCCAACGAGCCCTCTATGGCGGAAGCTGTCAGGTGTGACCCTGTGCGCTCTCGCCGCCGTCCCACCGGGCCCGTCTCATGTCGAGCCGCGGCAGGTGGCCCTCGGCGGCCCTGCCCGCCTCCTTCAGCGGTGTGCCCTCCGCGCGGTAGTGGCCGAGCGCGCGCAGTTCGTGGCCCGGGAGCAGCGCCCCGTCGGCCCGCACGACGCGCCACCACGGCACGGCTCCCCCGTAGAGGGCCATCACCCTGCCGACCTGGCGCGGGCCGCCCTCCTCCAGCCATTCGGCGACGTCCCCATATGTCATGACCCGCCCGGGCGGGATCCGTTCGGCGACGTCGAGGACCCGCTCGGCATACTCCGGCAGCGCGTCCGCGTGCCCCTGCGCGCCCGCCTCCTCAGGACGGCTCTCCTCGCTCATTCGCCCCATCCTGCCCCACCCCACCGACAACGCGGCGCGAGCGGTGTGATGCCCGCCCCTCGCCCTGCGGCGGCGTTTCCGGCACACTGTGCGCCCCGCATTTGCACCCTGATGACCCTGTGTGTCGGAGGGTCATGCCACCATCGTGCGGGCGGTGACCGGTGATACGAGACCAAGAAGAGACCATGAAGCAGCAGGGCGTGCACGCCGAGGGCGCGGAGGGCACCTCCGACGCCGGGGCGCGCCCGGACGCCGCCCAGCCGCACGGCACGAGCCCCGCCGAGGCGGACAACGGCACCGGCGCGGCGCACCTCGCCGACTGCCCGGATGACGCCCACGCCGACGAGGTCGAGGGCGACGAACCGCTGCTTCCCGCGCGCGTGCACCGGCCCTCCGACCTGATGCGCCTCCTGGTGGGCGTGCTGGCGATCGCCGTGCTCCTGGCCGTCGCCGCCTTCGCCCACGGCACCACCTCGGGCCTGGAACAGGACATCAACAAGGGCACCGGCCAGGCACCCGACCTGCTGATCAAGATCGCGGGGCTGGCGTCGAGCATCGCCATCCTCCTGGTGCCGGTCGCGTTCGCGATCGAGCGGCTGATCAAGCGGGACGGGCTGCGCATCGCCGACGGCGTCCTGGCGGCGGTCCTCGCGCACGGGGTGACGCTCGCCACCGACCTCTGGGTCGCCAGGGGCGCTCCGAACTCGATCCAGGAAGCGCTCACCCAGCCATCCCCCGGCAACATCCACGCCCTGACCGACCCGGTGCACGGCTACCTGGCCCCCGTCATCGCGTACATGACGGCCGTCGGCATGTCCCGCAGACCGCGCTGGCGTGCCGTGCTGTGGATCGTGCTGCTGCTCGACGCGTTCTCCATGCTCGTCACCGGCTATACGACGCCGTTCTCGATCATCCTGACGGTGCTGATCGGCTGGACCGTGGCCTACGGGACGCTGTACGCGGTCGGCTCCCCGAACGTCCGCCCCACCGGGCGCACGCTGATGGCGGGCCTGCGGCACGTCGGCTTCCACCCGGTGTCCGCCGCACGCGAGGAGGCCGCGGACACCGAGAACGGCGACCGCGGACGACGCTACTTCGTGACCCTGGAGGACGGTCCGCCGCTGGACGTCACCGTCGTCGACCGGGAGCAGCAGGCCCAGGGCTTCTTCTACCGGGCGTGGCGCAATCTGACCCTGCGCGGCTTCGCCACCCGATCCAGCCTGCAGTCGCTGCGCCAGGCGCTGGAGCAGGAGGCGCTGCTGGCGTACGCCGCCATCGCGGCCGGCGCCAACGCGCCCAAGCTGATCGCGACCTCCGAGCTGGGCCCGGACGCCGTCATGCTCGTCTACGAGCACACCGGCGGGCGCACGCTCGACTCACTGGCCGACGAGGAGATCACCGACGAGCTGCTGCGCCACGCCTGGCACCAGGTGCAGGCGTTGCAGTCGCGACGCATCGCGCACCGCAGGCTCGCGGGCGACGCGATCCTGGTGGACCGGTCCGGTTCGGTGATCCTCACCGATCTGCGCGGCGGCGAGATCGCGGCCGGAGATCTGCTGCTGCGTATGGATGTCGCCCAGCTCGTGACCACGCTCGGACTGCGGGTCGGCGCCGAGCGGGCGGTGGCCTCCGCGGTCGGCGTCCTCGGGCCCGACGCGGTCGCCGACTGTCTGCCGATGCTCCAGCCCATCGCCCTGACCCGCTCCACGCGCGCGACGCTGCGCAAACTGGCCCGCGAACGGGCGCAGCGCGAGCGTGAGGCGGTCCTGGAGGCAGCCCGGCAGGACAAGCAGGCCCGCCTGGAGGAGGCCCCGGACGACACGTCCCTGGAGAAGCCCGACAAGAAGGCCGTGCGCGCCGAGCAGCGGGCCGAGAAGAGGGCCATCGACGAGGCACTGGAGGAGGCCCGCGAAGACGATCTGCTCACCCAGATCCGGCACGAGGTGCTGCGCATCAGGCCGCAGGCGCCGGTGGAGCCGGCCCGGCTGGAGCGGGTCCGGCCACGCACGCTGATCAGCTTCATCGCGGGCGCCATCGGCGCGTACTACCTGCTGACACAGCTCACCCACATCGAGTTCGGCACGCTCTTCGCGCAGGCCCAGTGGGGTTGGGTCGCGGCGGCGGTGCTGTTCTCGGCGCTCAGTTACGTCGCCGCCGCGATGGCGCTCCTCGGCTTCGTGCCCGAGCGCGTGCCGTTCCTGCGGACCGTGGGGGCGCAGGTCGCCGGGTCGTTCGTGAAGATCGTGGCGCCGGCCGCGGTCGGCGGTGTGGCCCTCAACACACGCTTTCTGCAGCGCGCCGGCGTGCGCCCCGGGCTCGCGGTGGCGAGCGTCGGCGCGTCGCAGCTGTTCGGGCTCGGCTGCCACATTCTGATGCTGCTGTCCTTCGGCTACCTGACCGGCACCGAGAAGACCCCGTCGCTGTCCCCGTCCCGGACGGTCATCGCCGGCCTGCTGACGGTGGCGGTGCTCGTCCTCGTGGTGACCTCGGTGCCGTTCCTGCGGAAATTCGTCGTCACGCGCGTGAGGTCGCTGTTCGCGGGCGTCGTGCCGCGCATGCTCGACGTGTTGCAGCGCCCGCAGAAGCTGGTCACGGGCATCGGCGGGATGCTGCTGCTCACCGCCTGCTTCGTGATGTGCCTGGACGCCTCGATCCGCGCGTTCGGCGACGGGTCCACCTCGCTCAGCATCGCCAGTGTCGCCGTCGTCTTCCTGGCCGGCAACGCCCTCGGTTCCGCGGCGCCGACTCCGGGCGGTGTGGGCGCCGTGGAGGCCACGCTGACCGTCGGACTGATCGCCGTCGGGCTCCCCAAGGAGGTCGCCGCACCGGCCGTGCTGCTGTTCCGGCTGCTCACGCTGTGGCTGCCGGTGCTGCCGGGCTGGCTGGCCTTCAACCATCTCTCCCGCCGGGGCTCCCTGTAGCACGCCGGGGCACGGCCCGGCCAGGGGGGCGGCTCGTCCCTCGTACGGCCCGCGCCCCGAGCGCCCCGGCGTGCGCCGCCCCAGGATGGGATCATGAAGCCCTCCCGGATCCGCGCCGCCGTGGCCGCCGCCGTCCTGCTGCCCTCCCTGCTCGTGGCCTGCGGCGGCGGCTCGAAGGCCGGGGACCTGACGGCCCAGAAGCTGGACTGGAAGGACTGTCCGGCACCCTCCGAGGCGGAGGGCGGCGGCAACACCCCCTCGCCGCTGCCGGGCAGCGGCCCCTGGCAGTGCGCCACCCTGGAGGTGCCCCTGGACTGGAGCAACCCGAAGGGCGACACCATCGGGCTCGCCCTCATCCGGGCCAGGGCGAGCGGCGACCCGGGCAAGCGGATCGGCTCACTCATCTTCAACTTCGGCGGGCCCGGCGGCAGCGGCGTCACCACGCTGCCCGCCTTCGCCTCGGACTACGCGAAGCTGCGCACACGCTACGACCTGGTCAGTTTCGACCCGCGCGGCGTCGGCCGCAGCGCCCCCGTCAAGTGCAAGACCGACGCACAGCTCGACGTGTACTTCCAGCAGGACGCGACGCCCGACAACGCCACGGAGCGGGCCCAACTGGTGGACCGGACCAAGGGGTTCAACGCGGGCTGCGAGAAGAACTCCAAGACGATCCTGCCGTATGTGCGCACCACGGACGCCGCCCGCGACATGGACCTGATGCGCCAGGTCCTCGGCGACACCAGGCTGTACTACTTCGGCATCTCCTACGGCACCGAACTCGGCGGCGTCTACGCCCACCTGTTCCCCAGGAAGGTGGGCCGGGCCGTCTTCGACGCGGTCGTCGACCCCACCAAGACCCCCGAGCAGAACGCTCTGGGCCAGGCAAGGGGCTTCCAGCGCGCGCTCGACAACTTCGCCGACGACTGCACCTCGAAGGTCACCGAGTGCCCGATCGGCGACACCCCGCAGGACGTCAAGAACCGCATCGCCAAACTCCTCGCCGACCTCGACAAGAAGCCGATCCCGGGCATCTTCCCGCGCCAGCTCACCCAGACCGCCGCCACCAACGGCATCGCGCAGTCCCTGTACTCCAAGGATTTCTGGGAGTACCTGACCGAGGGCCTGGAAGAGGCGTACGACGGCGACGGCAGGATCCTGATGCTGCTGTCCGACTCGATGAACGGCCGCAACGCGAGCGGCGAGTACAGCAACCTCACCTCCGCGAACGTGGCCATCAACTGCGCCGACGAGAAACCGCGGTACAGCGTCGACCACATCCAGCGCAAGGTGCCCGAGTTCCGGGCCGCCTCCCCGCTGTTCGGGGACTTCCTGGCCTGGGGCATGATCAGCTGCACCAACTGGGCGGTGCCGGGCGCAGCCGACCACCCCGACGTGAGCGCGCCCGGATCCGCGCCGATCGTCGTCGTGGGCAACACCGGCGACCCGGCGACCCCGTACGAGGGTGCGCGGAGGATGGCGGACGCGCTCGGCAAGGGCGTCGGCATCCAGCTGACGTACAAGGGGCAGGGGCACGGCGCGTACGACAGCAAGAACAAGTGCGTGCAGGACGCCGTGAACGGCTATCTGCTGGACGGGAAGCTGCCGACCGCCGGCACGGTCTGCACCTGACCCACCATCAGATTCGATTAACCAGCAGGTCAGAGCGTTATCCACAGGCTGTAACGGGTCCGGCTCGATCCGCCTACTATGGCCTGACCGCCCTCCGCGACCGAGATGCGGAGGGCTTGCGAGGGGGGTGCACAAGGTGCGTTTCGTACGGTGGACGGCGGCGGTCGCGGCAGCGGTGCTGATGGCCGGATGCGGCGGCGGATCGTCCGACGGCAGTGGAGAAACAGGCGCGGGCGCGGGGGACGGGAAGGACCGGGCTGCTTCGCCTACGGCACCGGCCGGGCCGTCCAGGGCCGGGCTGCCCGCCTCGCTCACCGCGCAGCAGCCGGACTGGGGCCGCTGCGAGGCCACCGCGGACTCCGCGGCGCCGAGCGCCGACTGGCAGTGCGCGACGCTCAAGGTCCCGCTGGACTGGTCGAAGCCGGACGGCCGGACGATCGATGTCGCGCTGATCCGGGCGCGGGCCACCGGCGGCGACCGCATCGGCTCGCTGCTCTTCAACTTCGGCGGCCCGGGCGGCTCGGGCGTCTCGATGATGCCGTACTACGCCACGACGGTCGCCAAGCTGCGCGAGCGGTACGACCTGGTGAGTTTCGACCCGCGCGGCGTCGGCGCCAGCGAGGGCGTCCGCTGCCGCAGCGACCGCGACATCCAGGCCGCCGAGACCGTGGACAACACCCCCGACACCCCGGCCGAGGAAAAGGCGTTCCTCCAGGACGCCGCCGACTTCGGCAAGGGCTGCGCACGCGCCGCCGGAGAACTGATGGCGCATGCCTCGACGACCGACACCGCCCGCGACATGGACCTGATGCGCCAGGTCCTCGGCGACACGAGACTGCACTACTTCGGCATCTCCTACGGCACCGAACTCGGCGGCGTCTACGCCCACCTGTTCCCCGAGAACGTGGGCCGGATGATCCTGGACGCGGTCGTCGACCCGACCGCGGACACGGTGGGGCACGCCAAGAACCAGGCGCTGGGCTTCCAGCGAGCCCTGGACGACTACCTGAAATCCACCGGTCAGGACCCCGCGGAGGGATCCCGGAAGATCGCGGACCTGCTGGACCGGCTCGACGCCCGGCCGCTGCCGGCGACGTCCGGGCGCAGGCTCACCCAGTCGCTCGCGGTCACCGGCATCGCCCTGCCGCTGTACAGCAGGTCCCGCTGGCCGGAGCTGACCGAGGCGCTGGAGGCGGCCGAGCAGGGTGACGGCTCACGGCTGCTGTCCCTCGCCGACGACTACAACGAACGTGATTCCTCGGGGCGCTACGGCACCTCGTCCCACGCGCAACGGGTCATATCGTGCCTGGACGACAGGCAGCGGCCCACGCTGGAGGAGACGAAGAAGCTGCTGCCGGAGTTCGCGGAGATCTCCCCGGTGTTCGGGGAGTTCCTGGGCTGGGACACGGCCGGCTGGTGTCACGACTGGCCGGTCGCCGGGCAGTACGACACCCCGCAGGTGAGTGCGCCGGGTGCGGCCCCGATCCTGCTGGTCGGCAACACCGGCGACCCGGCGACCCCGTACGAGGGCGCCCGCAGGATGGCGGACGAACTGGGCAAGGGCGTCGGTGTGGAGCTGACCTGGAAGGGCGAGGGTCACGGGGCGTACGGCAGGGGCAGCGACTGTGTCGATACGACGGTGAACGCCTATCTGCTGGACGGGACGGTGCCGAAGGACGGCAAGGTCTGCGCCTAGCGGCCCAGGCGGCGCGCGCCCCGGGCATGTGGCGGGCAGCGCGAAGGGGCCCGGCAGGCGCGCTGCCGGGCCCCTTGGGAACCGGGGAGGGCGTTGGCCTAGTAGACCGGCTTGTCCGGCTCGATCTGGTTGACCCAGCCGATCACGCCGCCGCCGACGTGCACGGCGTCGGCGAAGCCCGCGGACTTCAGCACGGCGAGGACTTCGGCGCTGCGCACGCCCGTCTTGCAGTGCAGGACGATCTTCTTGTCCTGCGGAAGGCCCTCCAGCGCGGAGCCCATGAGGAATTCGTTCTTCGGGATGAGCCTGGCGCCCGGGATGGAGACGATCTCGTACTCGTTCGGCTCGCGGACGTCGATGATCTCGATGTTCTCGCCGTCGTCGATCCACTCCTTGAGCTGCTTGGGAGTGATCGTCGAGTCGGCGGCCGCCGCCTGGGCCTCCTCGGACACGACGCCGCAGAAAGCCTCGTAGTCGATGAGTTCGGTGACGGTCGGGTTCTCGCCGCAGACCGCGCAGTTCGGGTCCTTGCGGACCTTGACCTGGCGGTACTGCATCTCCAGGGCGTCGTAGATCATCAGGCGGCCGACCAGCGGCTCACCCGTGCCGGTGAGGACCTTGATCGCCTCGGTGACCTGGATGGACCCGACGGACGCGCACAGCACGCCGAGCACGCCGCCCTCGGCGCAGGAGGGCACCATGCCGGGCGGCGGGGGCTCCGGGTAGAGGCAGCGGTAGCAGGGGCCGTGCTCCGACCAGAACACCGACGCCTGTCCGTCGAAGCGGTAGATCGAGCCCCACACGTACGGCTTGTTGAGCAGCACGCACGCGTCGTTGACCAGGTAGCGGGTCGCGAAGTTGTCCGTACCGTCGACGATCAGGTCGTACTGGCTGAAGATGTCCATCACGTTGTCGGCCTCAAGCCGCTCCTCGTGAAGGATCACGTTCACGTACGGGTTGATGCCCTTGACGGTGTCACGCGCCGACTCGGCCTTGGAGCGGCCGATGTCGGCCTGGCTGTGGATGATCTGGCGCTGCAGGTTCGACTCGTCGACCTCGTCGAACTCCACGATGCCGAGCGTGCCGACGCCCGCGGCGGCCAGGTACATCAGTGCCGGCGAGCCCAGGCCACCGGCGCCCACACAGAGCACCTTCGCGTTCTTCAGCCGCTTCTGCCCGTCCATCCCGACGTCAGGGATGATCAGGTGGCGGGAGTACCTGCGGACCTCGTCTACGGTGAGCTCGGCGGCCGGCTCGACCAGGGGTGGCAGCGACACGGGGACTCCGTTGGTCGGTCAAACACTACAGTTGTTCTACCCGTAACACTGCCACGGCCTTTTTCATTCCGAGACACCCGTTCCGATCCGCGAGACGATGTCGTCCCAGTAGCCGGGCATCGTCTCCCAGGGGTCGATGTGGCCGCCGCGGTCGGTGCGGTCCGTGAAGTAGATCGTGGCCGCGCCCTGCCAGCGGGCGATGCGCAGCGCCTCTTCGAGGTGGCCGCGGGGCACGCCGTGCACGAAGTGGCAGAAGCGGTCGGGCGGGTAGTCGGCGGTCCACTCGGCGGCCTGCGACCAGCGGTAGTCGGACCAGGTGCCGGAGAAGGTGACCAACTGGTCGGCGTTCTCGGCGTAGCCCGGGTGCGGGTGGGCGCCGTGGCCGAGGACGATGTGGGTGGCCGCGTCGAGGGTGCGCAGCGCGGTGACGACACGCCGGATGTCGGGCAGGTCGGCGCGCTCGGTGGGGCAGCGGGCCAGCAGGAAGCCGTCGACCTGGTACCAGTCGCGGTAGCGGCGCGCGTCCCAGAGCAGGTCGGCGCGGGCGCGGGCGCCGTACGCGGCGTCCAGGTGGCCGAGGACGCGGACGCCTTTGTTGCGCAGCCGGCCCGCGGCCTCCAGGCAGTGCGGGTCGGGGTGCGCGCCGGGGCCGTCGGCGACATCGAGGACCACCCAGTGCAGGGGCGTGCCGGGACGGGTGAGTTCGGCCCACTCGGCCGGGGCGAGGAGGGGGTGCGCAAGGCCGGGGACGCCGAAGCCGGTGCGCAGAGCGGCGCGGGCGGTGCCCTCCGGGGTGCTGGTCAGATACGGCATGCGGCCTCCATCCAGATGTCGGCGAGGGATTCCTCAAGGTTGATCCGGGGGCGCCAGCCGAGCCGGTCGCGTGCGGTGCGTACGTCGGCCTGCTGCCAGCTGCCGCAGCCGTCCGGGTACGGGTACGCGACGGGCGGCGTGTGGTCGGAGTCGGCGCGGGGGTGCCCGATGGCGGTGCGCAGCGGGCCGGGAGGTCCGTCGAGTTCGTGCAGGGCGCCGCCGTATCCGGCGACGCGGGCGAGGACGGCGGCGGCGTCCCGGAGCCGTACGGCCCGGCCGGAGCCGATGTTGATGACGCCCTGCGCGGCGGAGAGGGAGGCCGCGTGCACGGCGCGGGCCACGTCGCGTACGTCGACGAAGTCGCGCTGCACGCCGAGGCCGCCCAGTTTGAGTTCGCCGTCGCCGGCCTGCATGGCGCGGCGCATGGCTTCGGCGAGCCGGCCGAGCGGCGATCCTGCCGGGGTGCCGGGGCCGGCGGGCGAGAACACTCGCAGCACGACGGCGTCCAGGCCCGATCCGAGGACCAGTTCGGTGGCGGCGAGCTTGCTGACGCCGTACGGGCCGCCGGGGCGGGGCACCGCGTCCTCGGCCGTGGAGGAGCCGGGCTGGCTGGGCCCGTACTCGGAGCCGCAGCCGATCTGCACCAGGCGGGCGCCGCAGCCGCTGCGCCGCAGGGCCTCGCAGACCGTGGCGACGGCGACGGTGTTGTGCCGGGTCAGTTCGCGGGCACCGCCGCGGGTGGCGCCCGCGCAGTTGACGACGACGCCAGGGTGGACCGCGTCCAGGAAGCGGGTGAGCGCGCCGGGGCTGCCGGTCGCGAGGTCGAAGCGGACGTCGGCGTCGTCGCCGCGGCCGAGCGCGGTGAGCTGGACGGCCGGGTCGGCGAGCAGACGGTCGGCGACGAATCGGCCGATGTAGCCGTTGGCTCCGATCAGCAGGACCCTCATCGTTCGGCTCCCGGGGTGTGTGCTCCGGCTGCTCCGGTGGCTCCGGATGCTCCGGGTCGGGAGGTGGTCATCTGGTCTTCTCCTTCGAAGGGGTGATGCGGTCGCCGCCGCACGTGGGGCCGGGCGTCTGCGAGTGGGTTCACGTCAGCTCTCCGGTCGGCGCGTGGGCCGAGGCCCGGGTCAGGGCGCGGCTCGCGTGGAGCAGCAGCGCCAGTGCGGCCGTCGCGCAGGCGAGCGTCGGGACGCCGCCGGGCCCCCAGGCGTCCACCAGGGCCTCGACGGGGGTGGCCAGGAAGGCGCAGCCGGGGAGGCGGGCGGCGAGGGCAAGGGCGGGCGCCAGTGCCTCGGCCGTGGCCGCGGCGGCGAGGGCAAGGGCCGCGGGGTGCGGTAGGTGGTGGACGGTGAGGAGACGGGCGAGCAGGAGGAGGGCACCGAGGGCAAGCGTCTGGGGGTAGGCGGCGGGCTCGCGCAGGACCACGCCGCACAGCGCGGCGAGGACGGCGAGCGCGCCGAGGAACAGGGCGAACGTGCCGAACAGCAACGGCCGCACGGCGGCGGCGAACTCCTCAAGGCCGCGGCTGCCGTCGAGTCTGCGGCGGGCGCGGGTGGCGAAGAGGTGGGCGCAGCAGGCCGCCGGGACGCAGGCCAGGGTGAGGGCCAGGACGGGTGCGGCGGTCAGCGGCCAGGGGCCGTCCGCGGTGCCGTTCGGCAGTCCGTCGGGGCCGCCGGACAGGGCGGCCCTGAGGAGGCCGTCGCCGAGGAGTGCGTAGCCGAGCAGCCACCAGGTGCCCGTGTGGGTGCCGTCCGCGGGGCGCCACGCGTGCGTGCCGGACGGCGTGCTCAGCGGGCCGCGGCGCAGTGCCGCACGCACGCCGAGTGCCACGGCGAGGACGCCTGCGACGGCCACCAGGAGGCGGGCGCGGCCGTGGGTGAGGTGCAGGCCCGCCAGGGTGAGTCCGGTCACGGCACCGGGCAGCAGGGCGCGCAGGACCCAGTCGGCGCGTGCCCGGACGGCCGGGGCGGTTCGTGCAGGCGGCGGGGGCCGGTCGCCGTCGCGGGGGACGCGCGCGTACATCTCCTCGGCGAGTGAGAAGACGTCGCGGTGGCGGAAGCGGGCGGCGGTCCGGTCGGTGATGCCGTGCGCCTCAAGGCCGGCGGCGATCTCCAGCGGGTCCACGGCCCGTTCGCACAGGTCGCGGTGCCGGTGCATCAGCGTCTTCACGGGGTCGGCCCCGCGCCGCGCCCTGGTCCCGCGCCTCGTGTCCGAGCCGGCACCGTCCGCACCGCGGTCCCGGCCGGCGCCGCTTCCCTCACCTGCGTCGCGGCCTGCGCCCGTCGGCCTCGCGCCGGCCGGGGTGCGGGCCGGGGCGCCGAACGCCGGCCGTTCACCGGTGCCGTCCGTGGTGGCGTCGGCGGTCGCGGCACCGGCCGCCGGGTGTCCGGCGGTGTCCTCCTGAGCCCGCATGACGTCCCTCACGTCCCTCACACCCCTCGCTTCCCTCACATCGGCCTCGCCGGTCACGTCGGCCTCGCCGATCGCGAAGGCCGCGTACGGGTCACCGGATTCACCGGCCGCAGGGGACTCACCAGGCTCGTCCGGTTCCTTCGGTTCTCCGAAGAGCCAGCCCTCGGAGCGGGCGTCCCAGGCGCCGGGGCTGGCCGGGGTTCCGGGGCGGTCCAGTTCGCCCAGGCCGCTCATCGGGCGCCCTCCGTGGCCGCAACCGGGGTCGCCGCCACCGGGTCGGAGGCGGTGACGGCCCAGCCGGGGCCGCCGCGAGCGAGGACGCGGCTTGCCGGGCCGGTCCAGCGGCCGGGGATGTGCGCCTCGGCCGGGACGGCGAACGGCAGGGGTTCACCGGAGCCGTCGAGGACCACGCGCCGCACCGGACAGCGCGAGACGGCCTCCAGGTAAATGCCGTGAAATGCCGCGATGTTCTGCTCGACCGTGAACAGTTCGAGCGCGCGGGCGCGGGCGGCCGCGCCCAGGCGCTCACGGCGCTCGGGGTCGCGCAGCAGCGCCACGCAGGCTTCGGCGAGCGCCCGCGGGTTGCGCGGCGGCACGACGAGGCCCGTGCCGCCGATGACCTCGACCACCGCGCCGACGTCCGTGGACACCGTCGCACGGCCGCAGAGCATCGCTTCGACGAGACCGATGGGGAAGCCCTCGACCACGCTGGACAGGACGACCACGGCACCCGAGGCGTACGCGTCGGCCAGGGTCGGGGTCTCCGGGCCGCCGATCTCCTCGAAGGACACCGGATTGTCCCCGACGGCGTGCACGCCGTCCGCCTCGTCCGGGAAGAGCTGGGCGGCGAGCGCCCTGCAGTGCCCCAGATAGGCCCGGCCCTCGGGGTCCGCCGGCGCGCCCACGATCCGCAGCCGGGTCTTGGGCTGCGCCCTGCGGACCTCCGCGAAGGCGTGCAGCAGCGACACCAGGTCCTTGGCGGGCTCCACCCGGCCGACCCACACCAGCGTGTCCGCGTCGGCGCGCTCCTGGGACTCGCCGACCTCGGCGAAGCGGGACGCCTCCATGCCCGGGTAGACCGTACGGATCCGGGAACGGTCGGCGCCGCACCGCTCCTGCCAGCGGCGGGCATGGGTGTTGCCCGGGGTGAGGAGCACGGCTCGTGCGTAGATCTCGGCGACGAGCCGGCGGTTGAAGGCGGCGAGCAGCGCCCGTACGGCGGGGGGCTGCGTCCCGGCGCCGGCGGCCAGGTAGTGCGAGCGCAGTTGTACGCCGTACTCGGTCACCACGAGGGGCACGCCGGAGAAGTGGCCGGCGAGCAGTCCTGGCAGGGCCGCGGGGCCGCCGGCCGTCGCATGGCACAGGTCCACGGAGCCGAGGCCGTCGTCCTCGTACCAGTCGAGGGAGAGGGGGCGCAGGGCGCGTTCGAGGTGTGCGGCGACGGTGAGGAGGTCGGGGACGCGGGCCTCGCGCACCGTGCGGGGTGCGCCGGGGGCGCGGCAGGCACGTTCCAGCGCGCGTACGGCGGTCTCGGAGCGCAGTGCGCCGACGAGCCCGCCCTCGTCGCGGGCCAGTTCCGCGAGCCCGTACAGGGCGCTGGCGAAACGGTCCGCCTGACCGTCCGAGCCGGTGCAGACGGCCCTCGCCAGATCCTCGTAGCACTCGGCGAAGCGCCGGCGCGCGCGCCGTGCGTAGCCGACCCCGTCGTCCTCGGCCGTCCAGAGCGGTGCCGTGCGTACGCGGCTGACCTGCGGTGGAAGCGGAAGCCAGCCCTCGTCCTCCTGTTGCCTGCTGCGGCTGAGCGCGTAGATGTCGAACTCATGCTGTCCGAGCCCGCGTACGAGCCGGTCGCACCAGAGTCTGGCGTCACCGCTCACATACGGGTAGCCACCCTGGGTAAGCAGTCCGATGCGCACGTGTGCACCCCCGATCTCCCTTTTGGGGAGCCGCCGTTGTCCCGACGGCTCACAGCGGGACGAACGTAAGCGGACAGGACGGTGGTGGGGGGGGGGGGGGGGGGGGG